>NZ_DAMBYD010000005.1:0-329554 GCF_032051575.1 Aminipila sp.
AACGTGACAACAGATGTGACGCTGTATGCACAGTATATTGATATACCACAGGTGATTCATACCATCAGCTTTGATGCAAACAAAGGAACCGGAAGTGTAGCTTCATTGCAGGTAGCAGATGGACAAGCTTCTTCAGTAATACCAGATGGAACAGGGGTAATCGCCCCAGCAGGCAAGAAATTTGACAGCTGGAATACAGCGGCAGACGGAAGCGGGACTAAGTATACAGCAGGAGCAACGGTTGCAAACGTGACAACAGATGTGACGCTGTATGCACAGTATCTAACTGATTCGAGTAGCGGTAGCGGAAGCAGCCACAGTGGCGGAAGTTCTTCTTCAGGAAGTACATCAACCAGCGATAAAACCATAACTGATAAAGAAACGAAGGACCATAAGTTAAACATTAATGTGGAAAGCTGGATTAATCCATTTACAGATGTGGCAAAATCAGATTGGTTCTATAAGAGCGTGGCAATCCTTAACCAGAATAATATAATGGGAGGGACAGATGCTTCTGCATTTTCACCAGATTTAGGCATCAATCGTGGAATGATTGCAGCCATACTATATAGATTGGATGGCACTGAGGAAACCTTTGACAGTGATTTTAAAGATGTGACGAAAGGACAGTATTATGCGAATGCAGTTGCATGGGCACAAAAAAAAGGAATTGTTACAGGATATGGAAACAATATCTTTGCTCCAAATAATAATATTACACGTGAACAGTTAGTTTCCATTCTTTGGAGATATGCAGGCTCTCCTTCGGTTACAGATTATAATGGTATAGCATCAGTGAAAGATGCCTTCGATACATCTAGTTATGCAAAGCAGGCATTAACATGGGCTTATCAGCAGGAAATAATCAGTGGGAATGGGAGTGATTCACTTAAGCCAAAAGGACTGGCTACCAGAGCAGAGGCTGCCATGATGATTACAAATTATGTGAATCTAGTAAAAGAAACTAAATATAAATAGGAGGCGAATTTATAATTATGAAAAAGTTGGAACTAATTGATATGAATGTGAATAGCATCAGTGAAATTTTAACGGCAATACCTGTCGCTGCGATTATCCTTGATTATAACAGTAGAAAAATTTTAGAGGTGAACAAATACTACTTAAATCTTTGCAGCTTAAGTAAAAAAGAATTAATTGGTAAAAATTCAACGGACATTTTTATTAATTATACGGATGAAGAATGCTATCAGCATGCTGATATTCTCAAAAACAAAGAAATAAAAATGTTAAAAAACTATGGAAATTATATTTATGTACGTACATTAGAAAATGAATTTATATATAAGAAAAAACGTGTTATTCTTCAGCTTTTTATAGATATTACAGAGCAATTAAAAGTTCGGAATGGAATAGAAAGAAATATAAAAGTACAATATGCATTGAAAAAAATAAATGAAGCAGCTAGTCAAAAAGAAAATATAAATGAATTTTATATAGAGGTAAAGTTAATACTCCATGAACATTATAGCTCTCTAGGACTTTCAATACAAATAAAAGAAGATAATATAGATACTGAGCCTTTTGTAATTAATCGAAATGATATTTATTTACAGCATAAGCAGGATTTCATCAAAATTCATAATGAAGGCTTAATAGAAAATGTTTACAAAGTAAAGGAAAAAAATGAAGAAATTTTAAATATATTGGCGGTACCATTACAAAATAAAAATGGAGAGGTTAGGGGAAGTCTTTGTTGCTTTTTTTATAAGGATGATTATGTTTATGACAAATCGGATAGAGAATACCTGATTTTTGCGGCGACAACCATTTCCATGTGCTTAGAAAGGCTATATACTGAAAAAGAACTAAAGAAAACCTATCATAAACTTTTAAAGACTCAGGAGTCGATTATACATATTTTAGCAAATGCTCTTGAGGTTAAAGATCCTTATACTGCAGGACATCAGAAACGTGTGTGCCAATTGGCCTATGAAATGGCGAAAAAAATAAGACCAAAAGATAAAGACTTTCTTCAAAGGATAAAGCTTGCTGCATCAATACATGATATTGGTAAAATTTATGTTCCAAGTGAATTGCTGACAAGGCCGGGAATCATTAAGGATATAGAAAAACAATTTATCAATCTTCATGCAGAGGTAGGATATAATCTTCTTAGTAAGGAGCAATCGCTGTCGGACATTGCCCAGATTGTCTATCAGCATCATGAAAGAATGGACGGTAGTGGATATCCAAATGGCATGAAGGGAGAAATGATTTGCACGGAAGCAAAAATCATAGCAGTAGCAGATACTGTGGAGGCTATAAATTCGTTTAGACCATATAGACAAGCTTTAGGAATGTCTGCCGCTATTGATGAAATTAAGGGGGGAGCCGGAGTTATTTATGATGAGGAAGTGGTGAATATATGTGTAGATCTTATAGAAAACGATAGCTTTTCATTTTCTTAAAATATATCGAAAAATAGTGGTAGTTTTTTTGTTTTTCTGTTAAAAATTGTAGGAATATTCTTTCAAATAGAGTATAATAAAGAAAAATGTTAAAATATGAATATATTGTAATGATAATCAAAATAATGTAATAATTTTCAAGTGACATTCTAATAGAAAGGTGACTATGTTTTATATGGGAAAGAAAATAATAGTTCCTTTATTTAGCTTTATAATATTTATAATCATATTGTACATTTATTTCATAGGGTACAGTAAAGCTTGTGAAGGAAACCGAATCATTGCAGAAAACGGAATAATAGATTTAAGAACATATGACTTCGCTATGGAATCTAAACCTTTAAATTTGGATGGAGTGTGGGAATTTTATCCTAACCAATTTATAAATAAATTTAATGAGCCAAAGGAATTTATGCCATTTTATGTTCCAAATAACTGGGAAGGAAAGGTTTCCTCAGATAAAAAAAATGCGTTTGGATATGGAACATTTCATCTGAAAATCCTGATGAGTCCTATACAGGAATCTCAGTTACTTGGTTTAAAAGTAAATTCTATCAAAACAGCCCATAAGATTTTTATTAATGGCAGAGAAATTTCAAGTGATGGGATTATAGGGACAGATATTTCTGTTTATGAAGCAAGGAATAAAAGCTATTCAGTATTCTTTCAAAATAATAAGAGCATAGTAGATATTGTTATCTGGGTTTCAAATTATCATTCAGTAAAATTAGGAGGAATAATCAAACCGGTCTATTTTGGTACACAATCGCAGATTTTGACAGTACAAGAGAATTTTATACTAGTAGAGACCATTATTATTTCAATGATACTTATTATTTCAGCTTCTTTAATCGGTGGATTTTGTATAAGCAGAAATCCTAATTTTTTATACTGTGGTCTAATAGGACTATCTTCAATAGTTTTATTCTTAACGAATGGAGAGGCTTTATTATATAGAATAATGCCATCTTTATCATATGTGAATTTTGAAAAGATACATTCTATTGCAGTTTTAACGTTTGTTTTATTCTTCATAGTATATATGGTGTCGGTAATCCCAGATATTTACAATAAAAACATAATCAAAATATTGGTGACTTCGATTATTATATTGGCTATATTATGTTTGCTTTCTTCATTTTATATAATTAATTTAGTTAATTATTATGCTTCGTTAGCACTTGTATTTATTCTTGTTTACATTTTACAGGGAATAGTATTTACAGCGTTTAGAAGAAATTCAGAAGCATTATTATTGGGAATGACTGTTTCTTCTGTACTGCTGGGAGCATTAAGTTATTCACCTTATTTGTATTTTACAGGCTATTATAATTATTGTATTATTATGTTTTCTGTGTTTCAGTTTATTTTAGTACGGGCACTTTTAATTATTAAAAGATATAAAGTAGATCATCAATTAGTAGAGTTGATGACAGAAGAACTTAAACAAGTGAATTCACTTAGAGAAGGATTAATTATAAAAACAACCAATGAATTTAAATCTCAGCTACTTATGATATCGAGTTTTTTAAAGCATATTTCAGAAGATGAAAGGGCAAATCTGTCGTGTGAAAATTTGCATAAATTACGTTTTGTAATAGATTCAATGGAAAGATTAAATAGGGTAACTGGTACGATAAATGACATTGTAAACTTAAATGCAGATGAAGTCGAATCTAGTTCAAAGGAAATAGAAATCAAAAAGTTATTGGACGACATTGTAAATGCATATGGTTTTATCTATGCAGAAGTAAAGTGTAATATCAGCTTAAAAGCTCCGGATAAGAAGCTATTTATTAAAGGGGATTCAGATAAATTTATTTATATTTTGTTGAGCATTTTTGACAGTGCATTACTCAATTTATATATTGAAGATATCAATGTAACCTTGATTCCTAAGATTAATTGTATTGAATTGGTTGTATCAGCATCTAATAATAACATCTTAAGTTCTGAGATAAAACGTACTTTAGAGGAAAATTTTTTATGTATGAATGATACTTTTCCATATAATTTTAGCGAAATGGGGTTGGGTTTAACTAAAAAATTAGTGGAAGGATTTGGAGGCAGCATAAAATGTTACTCAGATTGGAACTTTAAGAAAATTTGTTTGCATTTGCCTTTAGCTTCAATTCAAGATGATAAATCAAATGATACGTGCCAGAATAATGACAAAGAAAAAATTGATAAGGAGATTGATATAAATCACATACAAAATGATAAAAAAGACGCTCAAACCATATTGATTATAGATAATGATAAAGAAAACCTAAATTTCCTTTTTCATGTATTGTCAAGAGAAAATTATCACATTATCTTACAATCATTAAGTGATGAAGTTTTTAATACGAAAAACAATAATTCTCATATAGATTTAGTTATTATAAATTTAGTTATAACCAATGTTTTAAGTTTTGATAAATGCAAAACAATCCGTGAACAATTTAGTATGATCGAACTGCCTATATTGATTTTAACTTCACCTGTCAGTGAAAAGTTCACTTATTTAGCTCTGCAGGCAGGTGCTAATGATATAATTCAGAAACCCATTCATCCAGATGAACTAAAAGCTAGAATTGCTTCGTTATTGAATATAAAATCCTTAAGTGATTCCAAGCAGGGCTATGAGATGGCTTTTCTTAATGCACAGATCAAGCCGCATTTTCTCTTTAATGCTTTGAATTCGTTAGTTAATTTATGTGAAACCGATTCATTACAGGCATCCAATCTTGTTATATCTATAGCTAATTTTTTAAGGGGAACACTGAATTTTTCTAATGCAGATAAATTAATACCGCTTGAAAAAGAAGTAGCAATAACAAAAGCGTATCTTGAGATTGAGGCAAGTAGGTTTAATAATTTAGTTATAAAGTATTTTATTGATGATATAGATGGATTTTTTATTCCTCCGTTGACAATTCAGATTTTGGCTGAAAATGTCATTAAACATGTTATTAAGTCTAGTACAAAGCAATATATTATTACTATTTCAATGAAAAGAACTTACAATGAACTTGAAATTAGAATTGAAGATAATGGGGAAGGTTTAACAGATGATGTCATTGGCAGTCTTCTTAAAAAGCCTGTTAAAGATGGTGGTATAGGTATTTATAATGTGAATACAAGGTTAAAAACCTTCTGCAATTCAAAATTGGAATATATAACATCACAAAGTGGGACAACGGTATTGTTTTATATAAGGAGGTAACTATTATGACGTATACTGCAATTGCAATTGATGATGAACTAGCTTCTTTAAACCGCTTTTCAAGGTTAATAAAAAACGAGGAAAGGATTGAACTGCTGAATGTTTTCACAGTATCTACTGATGCTTTGAATTTTATCGAAAACAATTTTGTAGACTTAGTTTTTTTGGATATAGAAATGCCGGATATGAATGGGATTGAACTTGCCGGGAAAATTCTATCTTCAAATTCCGAAGCAGAAATTATTTTTGTTACCGCTTATGAAGCTTTTGCACTTCAGGCATTTCATGTATATGCTTCCGGCTATTTATTAAAACCAATTGCAAGTGATGATATCTCTAATATAGTGGATATCATCACGAAGAGAAAAAATAAAAGACAATCAAATGAAATCGAGAACAATATGCTGTATGTTAATAGTTTTGGTAGTGTTGGCTGTTATGTGTACCGTGAAGCAGAGGAAATGATTAAATGGCGCACATCAAAATGTGAAGAATTAATAATATACTTGGTTGAACAAAAAAAAGCAGTATCTCGGGATAAAGTAATTGAGGATTTATGGCCGAATATGAGCTATGATCAAGCTGCAAAGAATTTACACGTCACTTGTTATAATATCAGATCGGCATTAAAAGAATTTAATCTAGATGATGTGGTTATAAAAAAATATGGCGTTTATGAAATTAATAAAAATAAGGTGAAAAGTGATTATTGGGATTTTATTGAAATATTAAATGGCATTAAAGCAAATAAAATAGATTTTGAAAATATAGATTTACTGATAAAAAAATATCAATCGGGATATCTGAATAATAAGTATTACGAATGGTGCGACTTTGTAAAAGCTTGGATGGACATTGAGATTGAAAAAACACTCTATGCTATTTTAGACTCATGTAATCAGGAAAATAATTTTGAGAAAGCAATAGACATACTTTTAAAGATTATATCAATAAATGACTGCGATGACAGCGCCTATGAGCAATTGATAAAAATGTGTATGATTACAGGTAATAAAAGGTTAGCCCTAACATTGCTTCAAAATTATAAAAAAATGCTTGGTAAGGAATTTGGTACAAAACCGCCCAAATGGATTTATGAATTGCTAGAAAACTATGATGAGAGATATTGTGATTTTATAGCGGTGATGGGTAATAAGAAAATGGTAATTAATAAGTAAGCAGCTTTAAATATAGTAAGGGGGGAATGAGAGTATAGAATTTTAATCTATACTCTCAATTACAATATTACCATATCTGATTACACGACCATAGGACTTCTATTTCATCTGGTGCTGATAACTCAAATTCTTTTACATTAAGTTTTCCTTGTTCCATTAACCTAAGCTTTTGAATAGTTTCAAGCTGCAAATTCGGCTTTTCAAATCCACTTTCAACTATTTTTCCTGACTCAACCTGCATTATTAAGTTTCCTTGAATATCTTTAAAAATAAACTTTTCAGCCAAATTCTTTATTTTAATAATGAATGATGCCATATTTTCCGCCGCCAATTCAACCATAAATTCATCGTGATTTTCACTATCTTTATTTGAATAAACACTTACACATCCAAGATTAATCTCTGCCATTATTACTCTCCTTTTACATCATAATAATTTTTAATATAAATTGATGATTTCAAATTTTTTTCTTTTTTTTGTATAGTCTATTATGTAAGCTTTGGCTCCTAAATCACTGTTATAATAACAAATGATTCTCCCACTATGCTGAACCATATATTTATTACTTTCAAAAAAACAATTATCTGTATACTTTTGATTTATCTGAATCACATGATCACACTGCGACAGAGTATTATAATATAGCTCGCTATCCCTTTCAAACCAATTACTTGCTTGCTCTTGGTAAGGAGCAATTGCAATTAATTTGATAAACTTAGGATTTTGTATATTAATGATCTTTTTTCTTAGAAGTACCAAATTTGCACACATCAGTTCAAATTCATAGAAAGCACCAAAATAGAATGTATCTATGCCATTTTCAATTGCATTATTTATTTCTTTGTACATTCTCACCTTTAATTCCTCAAGTTTATTTTGGTTTTGCGGAAGTTTTGCACTACAATTTTCAATAAAGCAAATAGATTTATCATTTTTGTTCATAAACATGCCACCTCTTATTTATTAATACTAAAATCGATATGGTGATTAAACCATCCAGGAAACTACCCAAAGGTATCTTTTTCTGAATAATATAATAATTATAGGATATCAAAATAAACAAAAACTAAACTCTCGTCATGTTTAGATTTCGTTTAGGGCCTATGTAGCATAATTAGCTTAAATTCGAGGAATGAAATATTTTACTTTTTTAGTATATGAAATGGGGAGGGATTATTATGGGTATAGGCAGTCAAAATTTAAAAAGAAATTACGATGAGATCAAAATAGGGGATAAAGATTCCATCAGTAAGGTAATTTCTGAAGAAGATGTAATTTTGTTTTCAAAATTGTCTGGTGACGTAAATTTAATTCATTTAGATGAAGAATTTGCTAGAAAAAGTCCTTTTAAGAGACGAATTGTACCAGGCCTTTTAACTAGTTCATTAATTTCTGCGGTTTTAGGGACAAAGCTTCCTGGGGTAAGTACTTTATATCTATCCCAATCATTAAAATTTTTGGCTCCTGTTTTTTTAGGAGATCAAATAACAGCAGAGGTAGAGGTTTTAAGTAAAATTGACAATAAAAGGATTGTTGTATTAAAAACCAGCGTTTTTAATTCGGATAATGTTGAAGTAGTTTCTGGTGAAGCTGTAGTTAAAAAAATAAAAGAAGATTAAGAGGAGGTTTTGTATGGATTTTAATAATATTATTATAGAGCAGTTTTTTGATATGCAAAAAACTATGTTAAATGTATGGCAAGAAACATTTTTACCTAAAGATGAAGTGAAAAATGAAAAAGTAAAGAAAGAGGGTTCGCAGGATATTATGGATTTTTATAAAAAAATGATTGACTTCAATAACAAGCTTTTTTCTTCATTTAATGGCGGCAATGTATATGAAATATTTAAAAAGATGTCTTTTGGCACCGATGTATATTACAACGTATATAAATTGTGGGAGGATTTAAATAAGCAGGCTTTTAAGCCCGCTATGAATGAATACACTGATATTTATAGGAAATGGAAAGAAGAATATATGAGTTTTGTAAAGAAAAGTTATATTGCTTATTTACCGGATCCTATACAGGCTTTTGTAAAAGAACCTATGGAAATAATGGAAATTTATAAGGAGTTTATTGAAAAGTTTTATGGACCATGGATTGAAAGCAATGAAGAATTAAGTGATTATATGGTAAAAGGAGCATATAAAAATCCTATTGCATATTTAGATTTTATAAAGCTATGGAAAGATAACTATTCAAAATCTTTTGGAAAGATTTTGAATAGTCCGGCTATGGGACTCAATAAAGAGTATTTCGAAAAGCAACGCGAAAGTATGGATACTTTTGTTAAATATCTCACTTTTTTAGGTGAATTTTCAGCTAACCTTTTTTCTGTTTCACAAAAAACTATGGAAGATATACTTAATAATTACGCTGAAATGTTAAAGTCTGGAACTCAGCCTAAAACCTTCAAAGGATTTTACGAGTATTGGTCTAAGGAAAATGAAAATGCATATTTAAAATTATTTAATACGGAAGATTTTAGCAAGTTATTTTCAGAACTTGTGGATTCTTCTATGGTATTTAAAAGCAGATATGACAGTTTAATAGAAGAATATCTGAAATATATTCCGATTCCAACTAAAAGTGAAATGAAGAGTCTTTATAAAACTGTATACGACTTAAAAAAACAGGTAAAAGATGCAAAAAAAGAATTAAACGATTTAAAAGGAGAGAAGAAATGAATTTAGCTTATGGTTTGGATATGGAAAAATCTTTTGATGAAGTTTTTTCATTACAAAAAAAGATAATAAAAGGAATAGAAGTTTTGATGGATGTAGATGATGATGGTTCAGATTCAACCCCAAAGGAACTTGTATATGAAGAAGATAAAATGAAACTATATCATTATAAGCCTCTAACAAAAACTACTTGCAAGGTTCCTACTTTAATAATATATGCTTTAGTAAATAGACAGTATATGATGGATATACAGCAAGACAAAAGTGTAATAAAAAGTCTCTTAGAGCAGGGACTGGATTTATTTATAATTGATTGGGGGTATCCAACAGCTGAAGATAGATATTTAACTATGGAAGATTATATAGAAGGGTATATAAATAATACTGTAGATTTTATATGCAAAGCAAATAAAATAGAAAAAATTAATATAATAGGAGTTTGTCAAGGGGGTACTTTTTCAGCAATTTATTCAGCATTACACCCTGATAAAGTGAAAAGCTTAGTAACTATGATTGCACCTATAGATTTTGATACCGAAGAAGGACTGTTATTTAAATGGGGAAAAAACCTTAATATTGACAGTATGGTAGATGCTTATGGTGTTATACCCGGTGAAATAATGAATGCAGGTTTTATCATCTTAAAGCCTTTCCAGCTCATGATTGATAAATATATAGGTGCTTTGGAAAATTTTGATAATCCCCAAAAAATGTCTGATTTCTTCAGAATGGAGAAATGGATATTTGATAGTCCTGGACAAGCAGGTGAAACTATACGGCAATTTGTAAATGATTTATATAAAGGGAACAAATTAATAAAAGGGGAATTGATGATTGGTGATAAACTGGTGGATTTAAAAAATATCAGCATGCCACTTTTAAATATTTATGGAGAATATGATCATTTAGTCCCTCCATCAGCAAGTAAGCCTTTAAATGAACATATAGGCAGTATCGATAAAGAAATGCTTTCTTTTCCTGTTGGACATATTGGGATGTATGTTAGTTCAAAAGCGCAACATGAAATGGCTACTAAGATAGCAAAGTGGATTATGGAGAAAAGCAAAAAAATTAATTAGGCTGTAAATTAATTACATAAAGATTCAATAGCGGAATCAATCCTGAATTCTGTGTAAAATAATAATCTCTTGGTTGATGTATATATTCTACACCAACCAAGAGATTATCACATTAGATCATTAGAACCAGTTTTAAAGTAACTTAATCAGCGATTCTAACTCTTCAGATAAAACTTTTGCAAGTACAAAATCATTATCTTTCAAAGCTAATTCTATTTTGGTTTCAACGTTTTTTTTCTTCTGTTCAATTTCTAAATAGTCTCGATCAAAATGACTATCATAAATCATCTTCCTAAATTTTCGTATACTCATTTTTCTAATGGTCTTATCTTCAATGATTAAGACATAATCCATACAGTTTACTATAGAATAGAAATCATGAGAAATCATTAGAATCGCACCCTTATAGTTTTCGATAGCCTTTTCCAGTGCTATCTGTGAATAGGTATCTAAATGACTTGTGGGTTCATCAAGAAGCAACAAGTTTGCTTTTCTAGCAGAAACTTTAGCTAATTGAAGCATATTCTTTTCTCCTCCAGATAAGGAAGCTATCTTTTGATTAATTCCTTCTTCCTCAAAGCCATAGTCTGAAAGATAGGATATAATCTCTTGATTAGTTTTGAATCCAGCATCGAAAAACTCATCGAGTATGCTATTAGATTCATTTAACATTTCGCCTTGAAGTTGAGAAAAGTAAGCCACTTGAATGTCCTGGTTAATCTCAATGGAATCATGATTGTTTTTGAAAATTTCTCGGAGTAAAGTCGTTTTGCCAGTACCATTTGAACCAATGAGGGCTACTTTATCTGTAGAATTAATTTGAAAGTTAACATTTTTTAGTAGGATGTCATCAAAGGCAACACTGTAATCCTTGACTTTTAAAGCAATTGTTTGTTGAATTTCATTATCTGTAGTAAAATGGATATTTGGCTGTTTAATATATACAAATGGAGTTTTTATTCTACGCGATTCTAGTCGTTCTTGAATTTTAACTCTAGCATTTAGAGCTTTGCCTCTAGAAGCTTCCGTATTGTATGTTGCAATAGTTCTTAGTTTATCGATTAAGATATCATTTCTCTCAATTTCTTCAGTATCAGCGTTTGCTAGTTCTTGTAACTCAATTTTACTTTCAAGCAGTGAGAAGTTATAATCAATAAATCTTCCTTCAAATTCTTGGAGCTCTGTGTTCTCAAGGTGAATAATTTTATTAAAGCAATGATTCAATAGATATCTGTTGTGCGTAATAACTAGAAGCATTCCTTTGTGTGAATTAATTAGATTTTTAAGGGAATTAAGATTTTCAAAATCTAAAAATACATCAGGTTCATCCATAATCATTAAGTCAGGGTTACTGAGCATTTCTTTAATCACTTGAATAAGCTTGAATTCTCCACCACTAAGTTCAGAAATCATCAGATCTTTCTGATTGATTAGGTTCGCTAAATTTAGTTTCTTGTTAATGTTGCTTTCGAAATCATCACCACCAAGTGCATTAAATGCGTCTAAAGATTGTTGGTACTTGTCCAGTAAGGAATCAACATCCAATGAAGTTTCCATTTCAGTACAAATTGAGGTCAATTCATTTTGCAACTTAATAAATTCTTCACCTATATATTCGAATACTGTAAATTCTTTTGTTTTCTCTCGCTGAGAGAACTGACTTACATACCCAATTTTACAATCGGGTGTTATCTCTAACTTTCCCTCGAACATATATCTATCTGGATTCATAATTAAATCGATCAGTGTACTTTTCCCACTGCCATTTGTCCCTATAAAAGCACAATGTTCACCGTCTTCTAGTGTAAATGAAATTTTATTATACAAATCCTTTTGCGGAAACGAATAGGATAAGTTTTCAACTTTTATCATATGAGTCCTTTCTTTATCATCAAAAAAGAGCTTATAATAATAAGCCCTTTGATACGTTATCGTCATAATAATAATTTTACAATTAATTATTTATAGAGTAAAGACATTTTTGAATTTACAGTTGATAGCATAGCACATTTAATGATTAATTTCAATAATTTCATTTTACTAGTATTGCAAAATTTTATTGACATGGAGTTAACTCAAAGGTGTAACATTATTTTACCCCCAAATAAGAGAAATTATATCGATAATAAGAGAAATATTAATTGACAGCCTTTTGGAAAAAGGATAAGAAATTAGTAATTGTTGCAGAATTTGCAGAAATTTTAAGTACGATATTCACAATAAATTGGGGCAGAAATTGAGCTTAAAAAGCTATTTTCTGTCCCTTTAAAATATGCTAAGAACCTTATTCAAGAAAAGGAATATAATGTTATTAAGAATAATATTTGGAGGTGAAAACCATTAGCGTATTAAACAAAGATGATGTTATGGCAGAAAATGCCTTAATTGAAGATACATTTACACGCAATAGAACAGGTTTTGTTACTATTTCTTATGGTATAAGGGACCGTAATCGGATAATACAAATGCAAGTAGTTACACTTGTAATTGGAAACCATACAAGAATTCAAGATCAGTTTGGAAACAGAATAGGATTTAGAGATTTAAAAATAGGTATGGTTATTAATGCAAGATTTTCTTCGGATATGACAAAAAGTAATCCTCCGCAAGCAAGAGCATTCAGCATAGTGATTATTAAAGAAAACAAGTCATCGTTAATAGAAGAAGGAACGGTTATAAATGTTGATGTGAGTGGTAATTTCGGATACATATTGACTGGAATCCCAAATAATCCAAGACGTCAGATGCGGTATGTGATTAGCAATTCAACTAAATTAAGGGATAGACGAGGTAATCGAATAACTTTACGGGCAATACGTCCTGGTCAAACAGTAAGAATAGAGCGAGAATCATTCCAGACAACAAGTATACCTCCACAGACCAGTGCTCTTTCAGTACAAATAATCTCAGGCTGAATAATAAATAAAAGGGTTATGGACTTATTGATTAACCCTTTTTCTATTTTTCAATATTGTCATATCATGTTACATACAATTATGGGACATGTTGAACAGTATATTATTTTAAAAAGTTTTATATTAGAAAGAGGCATGTTGGCATAAAATATATTTATGAGGAAGATTATGAATTAAATTGTTATGAAATACTATTTGTAGCAGATTTTTATGTTGTAACTACATAAAAAATATGATAAAATTTAAACAATATGGTCTTGTTAAATTATAATGAAGTCAGTAAAATTAGAGTAAAACGATTTAATTTAATTTAATATACAATTAATAATTATAACAAATTTGGAGGGCAAAATGTTTTTAAAAAATTTATTAGTGGGATGGAACAAAATAAGCTTGGTTAAGCAGATTATTATTGGCTTAATCATAGGAATTATTTTAGCAGTAGCACTGCCAAAGCAATTAGCGGGCATTGCAATATTAGGAGACCTTTTTGTAGGTGCATTAAAAGCTGTAGCACCAGTTTTAGTCTTATTCTTAGTTATGTCTGCTATATCACAGCATAAAAGTGGTCAAAAGACCAATATGAAATCTATACTAGTACTTTATCTTCTGGGTACTTTTTTAGCTGGTTTCGTAGCAGTTTGCGCAAGTTTTGTTTTTAAAGTACGCTTAGTTTTAGCGGGGGGTACACAAGATATAACTGCCCCTGAAGGACTTGTTGAAGTTTTAAAGACATTAATATTTAAAGTTGTTGATAACCCTATAAATGCTATTTCAACAGCTAATTACATTGGTATTTTGACTTGGGCAATTTTGTTAGGTTTGGCATTAAAGTTTGCATCAGACAATACAAAGAATTTGATTTCTGATATTTCCAATGCAGTATCACAAGTTGTTAAATGGGTGATAAAATTTGCACCACTTGGGGTTATGGGACTTGTATTTAATGCGATTTCAACTACAGGCATAAAAAGCTTAATAGATTATGGAAAAATTGTACTATTGCTTGTTAGTGTTATGATTTTTGTTGCATTAGTTTTAAATCCTATTATTGTGTATTTTACAATAAAAAAGAATCCGTATCCATTAGTATTTAAGTGCTTAAAGGATAGTGGAATAACAGCTTTCTTTACAAGAAGTTCTGCAGCTAATATTCCTGTTAATATGCAGCTATGTGAAAGATTAGGATTGGATAAGGATACTTATTCCATATCAATACCTTTAGGAGCTACCATAAATATGGCAGGTGCATCTGTTACAATTGCAGTTCTTACCATGGCAGCCACATATACTTTAGGTATTACTGTTGACTTGCCAACCGCTGTTATTTTAAGTTTTCTTACTGCTTTAAGTGCGTGTGGTGCTTCCGGTGTGGCTGGCGGATCTTTGCTGTTAATACCTTTGGCTTGTAGTTTATTTGGTATCCCAAATGATATTGCAATGCAGGTTGTTGGTGTAGGATTTATTGTAGGAGTTATACAGGATTCTTGTGAAACAGCACTGAACTCTTCCACAGACGTACTATTCACTGCTGCTGCTGATATCAGGGAAAAAAGTAAGATAAAATAAAAGAATAACAAAGATATATTAACTAAGACTGTTACAAAAAATGAGTAAACAAATTTACTATTTTGTAACAGTTTTTTTATAGCTTAAATTCACATTACTAGGGGTAAATATGCCAATAATTCAGAAAATTCTGTAAATAATTTGCTATTTTAAAATAAATCTAATATAATATAACAAAATAAAGCATCAATTTACAAATTGTTTTTTATTGCGTATAATCAAAAATTGAGTCAATAAGAAACATTATTTTTTGATATATTTTCTATCTTAGTAAGCATTGGCGATGAATAGTTAGCCATTATATTTTACATACTAATGAACAAACATTTAAATAAGAAATAGGAGTTTATATTATGACAGAATTTACCCATTTTGATTCCCAAGGAAATGCAGTTATGGTTGATGTATCCAACAAAGATATTACTGTTCGTACAGCAGTTGCCAAAGGAACAATTTTTGTTAATTCTCATGTTATGGAAGCGGTATTAAATTGTTCCGTAAAAAAGGGAGACGTTCTTGGAGTAGCCAGAGTAGCAGGCATTATGGCAGTAAAAAATACAGCATTTTTGATTCCTATGTGCCATACGGTAAACATAAATAAGGCCTCTGTGGATTTTGATATTTGTGAGGAAACAGGGTGCATACATGCTGTCTGTTCTGTAACCACAGAAGGAAAAACTGGTGTTGAGATGGAAGCGTTAACTGGAGTAACTACGGCACTCCTTACTGTGTATGACATGTGTAAAGCAATGGACAAACATATGGAAATAAAAGAAGTGTATTTAGAGAAAAAAACAGGTGGTAAAAGTGGTGACTTTTATAATAGAAAGGAATTTTAATGATTGATGGTTGTAAAAGAAATATAGATTATATTCGAATATCAGTAACAGATAGATGTAATTTACGCTGTATTTATTGCATGCCAGAGGAAGGAGTAGAACATTTATATCATGAGAGTATTCTTACATATGAAGAAATACTAAGGCTTTGTAGATGTTTTGTCACGCTTGGTATAAATAAAATAAAGATAACTGGCGGTGAGCCATTGGTTAGAAAAAATATTGCTACTTTAATTAGACAAATCAAGGAATTAGATGGGATTAAAAGTGTTACTCTGACATCAAATGCTATTCTGTTAAAAGAACAACTGCCAGATTTAGTTAAGGCTGGTCTGGATGGAGTTAATATCAGCTTGGACACTTTAAATCCAAGGATTTATGAAAAAATTACAAGGAAGGATGCGTTAGAAAAGGTTCTTGATGCTATGCAAGAATCTTTAAACTATCCAGAGCTGAATGTAAAAATAAATTGTGTTCCTCTTCAAGAGACAAGCAATGAAGATATTATTAATATTGCCAGTCTTGCAAAGAACTCAAGATTAAAGGTAAGATTTATTGAAATGATGCCTATTGGATTAGGAAAGAACTTTTCCTATTTCAGTGAAGATAAAATAATAAAAATAATAGAGCAGGTTTATGGTCCTCTCAAAAAAATAAATAATGTGTATGGTAATGGACCAGCACATTATTATTCATTACAGGATTTTCAAGGCAAAATCGGTTTTATCAGTGCTATATCCCATCAATTCTGTGAAGAATGCAATAGGGTAAGGTTGACGTCAGATGGTTTTCTGAAAACCTGCCTGCATTATTCAGAAGGTACAGATTTAAAAGCCATACTAAGGGCTAATATGGACGATTCTGTTTTAGAGCAGATAATCAAACAAACTATTTATGATAAGCCGTTAAGCCATAATTTTAATGAGAAACTTCATCATAAGACATTTGAGCAAGGTCAAATGTCTCAAATAGGCGGATGATATCAGGAGGTTTTATGGGAAAAGTAATTGCAGTCTGCATTAGTGAAAAAAAAGGTACAGAAAAGGTAAATGTGCATTATGGGGAATTTATAAAAGATTATGGAATAAAAGGCGATGCTCATGCTGGAAAATGGCATAGACAGGTAAGTCTTTTATCACATGACAAAATTGAAGCATTTAAGAATAAGGGAGCAGAAGTCGCTGAAGGGGCATTTGGTGAGAATCTGATTGTTGAAGGAATTGATTTTCGTTCGTTACCTATTGGCACTAAATTTAAATGCAATGAGGTTCTGTTAGAATTAACTCAAATAGGGAAACAATGCCATAGTGGGTGTAGCATCTATCACAAAATGGGAGATTGTATCATGCCAAGAGAGGGAGTTTTTGCCCGGGTTTTATCTGGCGGTGTTATTCATGAAGGAGACCAAATGGAAGTAATTAAAATGGAATTAGAAATAACTAAAACTAACGGATTTAAAGTAGCTGTGATTACCTCAAGTGATTCTGGATTTGCAGGAGAAAGAGAAGATGTAAGTGGACCAGTAATAAGTAGAATAGTAAGGGAATATGGGTATGAAGTTATATATGAAACTATTCTTCCAGATGATATGAATATGTTATGTGATGAGATGAAATATCTATGTGATAATAATACAGCAGACTTGATTCTAACAACTGGTGGTACAGGTTTTTCTCAAAGAGATTGTATGCCAGAAGCCACACAAAAGATATCAGAACGAATGGTTCCTGGAATCCCAGAGGCAATGCGTGCTTATAGCATGCAAATTACTAAACGTTCGATGTTATCTAGGGCAGCCTGTGGTATTCGTAAAGGTACATTAATCCTTAATCTTCCAGGAAGTCCAAAAGCAGTAGAGGAATGTCTAACTTATGTTTTACCTGAACTAGAGCATGGTCTGAAAATATTAAAGGGTACAGCTAGCAATTGCGCAAGATAAAACACTTTTTGTATGATTTCCATTGATTCGAACAAAATATCTATTAAATTATTTAGGCTACTGAGGTAGCGGATGGAGGTAAATATGAAAAAGAAAAATGTGTTTATTGCATTATTTGTGATTTTAAGTATTGTATTTTCTGGTTGTGGTAATGTTACAGAAGATGATAATGCTACGAAGGGTTCTTCAGATAATACAAAGTCTAAAGGAAAGATTATATTAGCAACTACTACTAGTACTCAGGACTCGGGACTATTGGATGTATTACTTCCTGAGTTTACAAAGCAGACAGGATGGGAAGTTGATAGCATAGCAGTGGGTACGGGAGAAGCACTAAAGATGGGCGAAACAGGAGAAGCCGATGTTTTGCTTGTTCATGCGAAATCCAAGGAAGATGCATTTATTGAAGCTGGATATGGACTGAAACGTTATGATGTTATGTATAATGATTTTTTAATCATTGGACCAAAGAATTCCATCAAAAAGAATGAAGACGTTAAGCAAACCTTTAAATCAATTTATGATAATCAATATACATTTGTATCTCGTGGCGATGAGTCTGGTACACATACAAAAGAACTGGATATTTGGAAAAGCATTGGGGTTACACCGACTGATAATCCTAATTATGTTAGTGCAGGTCAAGGAATGGGTGCAACCATACTTATGGCAGATGAAAAAAATGCTTATACTCTTTCTGATAGAGCCACATGGTTAACCACCAAAGAAAAAACAACATTGGATATTATTTGTGAAAAAGATTCACAACTTTTAAATTATTATGGGGTAATTGCTGTAAATCCTAAACTTAATTCAAAGATTAATGAAGAAGGCGCACAGGCTTTCGTTGATTGGATACTATCAGATGAAACACAGAAGCTTATAGGAGACTTTGGTGTAGAAGAATACGGAGAATCACTGTTTATCCCTAATGCTACAGCAAATGAATAAGTAGGAAAATTGAGGTCCTTTATGGAATTTTGGAGTAATATTGGAATCGAAATAAATAAAGAAACCTTAGACATTATCTTGCTTACAATTAAGCTGGCCTTTATTTCTACGATTATATCAAGTTTAATTGGATTACCCATAGGCATCCTTTTACAAAGGATAGACTTTATTGGGAAGAAAATAGTTGTTAGAATAAATCGGACTTTAATGGGATTGCCTCCTGTGGTTGTAGGTTTAACGGTATATTTGCTTTTAATGAGGAGAGGTTTATTTGGTAAGTGGGAATTACTATTTTCCTTTCAAGCAATGGTTATTGCCCAAACACTGCTTATAACACCTATTATTAGTGGTATGGTTTATACAACTGCTTTAAATTCGGCGCCTCAAATACGAGATTTTGCTAAAAGTATGGGCGCCAATAGGTGGCAAACCTATTGGCTGCTCATAAGGGAATTGAAAAATGATGTACTATTTATAATTATTACTGGTTTTGGAAGGTCTATCAGTGAAGTGGGTGCTGTGATGATTGTAGGGGGAAATATACAATATGAGACAAGAACGATGACCACAGCAATAGTATTGATGAGAAATAAAGGCGATTTCAGTGAAGCAATTACTTTGGGAGTGGTATTACTTGTCATATATTTTATAATCCAAAGCATAATTGATTTTATTAGAAGGTACGAGAATAATGATGAGAATTATTGAATTGGAAAAAAACATTGGAAACTTTCATTTGAATATTAAGGATTTAATAATAGAAGAAAATAAAATTCATGGGGTGATAGGAAACAATGGGAGTGGTAAATCTACACTGATTAAATTAATGGCAGGATTGATTGAGCCAGATAAAGGGACAATTGACATTGGTCCAATTACCATGAAAGACATTACAATTATTACACAAAGACCATACATGCTTCACGATACAGTATATAAAAACCTTATTTATCCATTAAAAATCAGAAAGCAAGAGCTTCCTCAAAGTGAAATCATGGAGTGTATAAGTAAGTGTGGGTTATGGGGGAAAGAAAAGCAATATGCCCCAAGTCTCTCAAGCGGAGAACGTCAGAAACTTTCTATTGCCAGAGCATTAATATTTAAACCAAAGGTAGTTCTCATGGATGAAACTCTAGCGAACTTAGATCCAGACAGTATTGTATTGTTTGAACAGATTATTTCTGAGATTCAAATAAAACAACCTATTACATGGATTATAGTAAGTCATCAACTTGCACATATTTATAAAATATGTGATCAGGTGCATTTTATGGCAAACGGAACGATACTATCCTCTGGAGCACCAAAAGAGCTTTTTTCAAAAGTTGAAGATCCTATTATTAAACAGTATTTAGAAAGATATCATATAGGAAATTAGCAAAGCTTGGTTCAATTACGGAAAGGCATAAATGTAGTATGGAATTATTAAAGGTAGATACCATTGCATCAGCAAGGGAAAAACTAATAAATATTGTACAAAATTCAACTCTTCATACAATTTGTATGAATTTACTTTCAGCTCACGGATATATTTTGTCAAAAGATATCTTTTCAGAAGAACAGGTGCCAGCATTCCGTCGCTCAACTGTAGACGGTTATGCTGTTATTTCTAAAGATACTGTGGGCGCATCAGAAAGTATGCCGGTTTTCTTAGAAGTTATTGATGAGATTGTTATGGGGGCATCTGCCCAAAAACAAATACATTCTGGAGAATGTGTATATGTTCCAACTGGGGGAATGATACCAGAAGGAGCAGATGCAGTGGTAATGGTTGAGTATTGTGAAATGTTTGATACAAGGCAAACGGCTGTTTATATTTCTATTGCACATGGAAAAAATATAGTTTTAGAAGGCGAAGATATCAAGAAGGGTGAATTAGTAATAAAATGTGGAACTATAATACGTCCCCAAGAAATAGGAGCATTAGCTTGTTTGGGAATTACAGAAGTTGATGTATACAGACCTTGGAAAATTACTATTATTTCAACAGGAGATGAACTTGTATTACCAGAGCATAAACCAGATTTGGGAAAAATCAGAGATATTAATAGCTATTCTCTTTATGCTCAGGCAATTAGGCATGGACTGGAAGTTATAGATTTAAAGGTGCTTAAGGATGATGAGCTGTTGCTTAAACAAGCAATAATTCAGGCAATGGAGCAGAGTGACCTAATTATTATATCTGGTGGAAGTTCACAGGGAAAAAAGGATGTAACAAATAAAATTATTAATCAAGTAGCAAGTCGTGGTTCGTTTACCCACGGATTGGCATTAAAGCCAGGAAAACCAACAATTTTAGGATATGACGAAAATACAAAAACCTTACTGGCAGGTCTTCCAGGACATCCAGTTGCTGCAATCTTGGTATTTGAATTGCTTATCATCTGGTTTTGGAAAAGGATTACAAATCAGCCACTAGAAAAATCAATATTTGCACAAATAACATCTAATTTTGCCAGTGCTCCAGGAAAAATGACTTGTCAGCTTGTGCAACTAATTAAACAAGGGAATCAATATTATGCTGAACCAATTTTAGGGAAGTCTGGATTAATTACTACTCTAACAAGAGCAGATGGTTATATTTTAATTAATCAGAATAAAGAAGGCATAAACAAAGGCGAAGTGGTTGAGGTGTTTTTTATTTGAAAGGTACTAAAGGCATGGGTAAAAGAAATTTATATTTAAGTAATACACCACCAGATGAAGCCCTCAATGTTTATATGAGGGCACTTAAAGGAATAATACACAGGCAATATGAGTGGATACCGGTAGAGAACAGCTTAGGACGAATAACAAGGGAGGCTGTTTATGCTAAATGTTCTTCCCCTCTTTTTAATGCCGCTGCTATGGATGGGATTGCAGTTATTGCATTAAATACAAAAAATGCTTCTGAAAGAACACCTCTTGTTTTAAAAAAGGAAAAAGACTTTAAGGTGGTTGACACAGGCGATCCAATACGTTATCCCTATGATGCGGTTATTATGGCAGAGGAAGTGATTGAGGTAGATGATTATACTGTGCAAATTATTGAAGCAGCTGCCAGTTGGCAGCATATCAGGCCTATTGGGGAAGACATTGTTACAGGTGAAATGCTGTTGCCTGGTATGCATAAAATACGGCCTATTGACATAGGAGTATTATTTTCTGGAGGAATTATAAAAATTGAAGTAGTGAAATGCCCTCGAATTGCCATTTTTCCTACAGGGACAGAAATAATTGAACCAACGGAAACACCAAAGGATGGAGATATTCTTGAATCAAATTCTAGAATGTTTGAGGCAATGGTAACTTCTTATGGTGGAATAGCTTATAGGTTTTCACCTATTGAGGACGACTATAAAAAAATTAAGGCTGCTATTAAAAATGCACTAAATAGCTATGATTTGATTATCGTAAATGCAGGATCCAGTGCAGGTACAGAGGATTACACAGTACACATTTTACGGGAAATAGGTGAGGTACTTGTTCACGGAGTAGCCATTAAGCCAGGGAAGCCCGTAATTCTTTCGATTGCAGAAGGAAAGCCAATTGTAGGACTGCCAGGTTATCCTGTATCCGCTTATATTGGCTTCGAAAATTTTGTAAAACCAGTGCTTTCTTTATTTACGGGAGAAAGTATTTATGAAAATGATGTGGTGGAAGCAATAATATCCAAGCGTATGGTGTCTTCGCTGAAGCATAAAGAATATGTCAGGGTAAAGGTTGGGAAGGTGGGAGATAAATTGGTTGCATCTCCACTTGCCCGAGGTGCAGGTGCAGCTATGAGTCTTGTACGTGCAGATGGTTTTTGCGTAATTAATCAAAATAGTGAAGGAGTAGAAGCAGGAGACACTGTAACAGTAGAATTATACAGGAGTCTGCAAGAAATAAGACATACCATTGTTTCTATCGGAAGTCATGATTTAATACTAGATATGATTGCAGATTTGATGTCTGTAAATTATATGGGCACACATTTATCAAGTACACATGTAGGAAGTTATGCAGGTCTAATGGCACTTAAAAGGGGAGAAGCTCATATTGCACCTATTCATTTATTGGATGAAGCTTCGGGTGTATATAATACATCTTATCTAAAAAAAATATTTAATGAACCAATGGCATTAATCAAAGGTGTAATGCGCATTCAAGGTATATTTGTAAAAAAGGGCAATCCATTACACATAAAAGGAATAGAGGATTTGAAAGTTTGTCGTTATGTTAATCGGCAACGGGGAGCAGGAACAAGAGTTTTATTTGATTATAAGTTGAAACAAGCAGGCATAGAGCCTTGTGAGATTCCAGGATATGACCGAGAAGCGGCTACACATATGGCAGTAGCTGCACTTGTATCAAGTGACAGTGCAGATGCAGGTTTAGGAATCCTGTCGGCTGCCAAAGCAATGAAATTAGACTTTATTGAAATAGGGTTAGAGGAATATGATTTTGCTATACCAGTTAAGTATTTACAACTTCCGGAAATTACAACATTTATAAATGTATTGAAAAGTAAGGAATTTCATGTTCGTTTGGATGAAACAGGTGGTTATGAATATGAGGAGGCAGGGCTGGTCAACTTTATTGATGAGATAATGCACTAACGGAGAGGTGAAAAATTGCAGTCAGGATATGTAGAAGCACTTCAGATACAAAGGAATAGAGAACTATCATTTGAAAATGTTCAGTTTGTAGAACTTGAGGAGGGAAAAGGCATAATAGGGGATTGTCATGCAATGGGGGGTGAAAAACAAATAGCTTTAATTTCATCAAATGCGAAAATATGGACAGTTACACAAGAGATAGAAGGATTATGCTTAGCAAGATTTCAGGAAAATATTGTGACGGAAGGATTGAATTATGCCTATCTTAATCAAGGAGATATACTGAAGACAAATGCTGCAACGATAGAGGTTACGGCATATTCCAAGAGATGTTTTCTTGAGTGCAGGCTGATACAAGAGAATCAACCATGTGAATTAAAAATAGGCATAAGGTTTGCAAAAGTTGTACAGTCGGGGAGAATACAGGTTGGTGATAAGATATGGAAAGAATAAAAGCATGTAATATATTGCAATGTATCGAAAATGGTTGAAATATTCAGAAATATAATGTATTATACTGAAAAAGGATCCGAGTTTTATCTTGAGTAGATAAAATCAATGGGTATTAACCTAAGAATTAATGCCTCCCGTGCTTGGAAAGGACTCCTTTTCTATTTCATTTTAATGTAAACACAATACATTTGTTTTTGTGAACATTTCATTATTGAAAGGAAAGGGTGATATTATGCAAACAGCATACAATGGAAAGATAGCGCGCATTAACCTGTCAACTGGACAAATAAAGGTTGAAGAGTTAAATTTGGAGTTAGCAAAAAAGTTTATCGGAGGACGTGGACTTGGAACAAAAATGCTTTATGATGAGGGGATTGCAACAGTTGATCCACTGTCAGAAGACAATAAACTGATTTATATCACGGGTGCTATGACAGGAACAAAAGTTCCTACATCAGGCCGTTATATGGTAGTTACAAAGTCACCATTGAATGGTATGATTGCAAGTTCAAACTCTGGAGGTATATGGGGAGCAAAGCTAAAATATGCAGGATGGGATGCAATCATTGTAGAGGGAAAGGCAAAGACTCCTGTCTATATTAATATTGAGGATAATAAGATTTTGCTGATGCCTGCAGATGAGTATGTAGGCATGAAGAGTGAAGAAATCGATGAAGAATTAAAAAAAGTACATGAAGATTGTTCTGTTTTAAACATTGGGCCGGCAGGTGAGAATTTGTCTTTAATAGCTGCCATAATGAATGATAAAGATCGTGCGGCAGGAAGAAGTGGTGTTGGTGCTGTTATGGGGTCGAAAAACCTGAAAGCAATTACGGTTACAGCAACCAAAAAAGAAATGGAAGCCTACGATTCAGAAGCATTAAAAGAAGTAAGCAAAAAATGTTTTAGTCTTATTAAAGAAAATGGAGTGACAGGTGGTGGATTACCTACTTTTGGAACAGCTGTTCTAGTGAATATTATTAATAATACAGGCTCTTTCCCAACGAAAAACTGGCAGCAGTCCTATTTTGAAAATGCTGACAATACTTCAGGTGAAACTTTGAAAAGTGATTATCTTGTAAAACAGAGCTATTGCCATAGATGTTCAATAGGCTGTGGCCGTGTAGTAAAGATGGAGGGTAAAGCTGTAGGTGGACCGGAATATGAACCGTTATGGGCATATGGCGGTAACTGTGGAATAGATGATTTAAATGCAATTAATACAGCAAACTACTGGTGTAACGAATATGGTTTAGATGCCATTTCCACTCCTTGTACCATAGCTGCTGCTATGGAATTATATGAAAAGGGATATATAACTGAAGAGGAATGTGAGGGTGTTCCACTAAATTGGGGTAGTTCGGAAGCTATTGTTGAATGGACTAAGCGAATGGGAGAGGCAGAAATGCCGTTAGGCAAACTCATGGCGGAAGGCTCTTATCGTTTGTGCGAACATTATGGACATCCTGAACTTTCAATGAGTGTAAAGAAGCTAGAAATACCAGCATATGACGCACGTGCTATCCAGGGTATAGGTATTACGTATGCAACAAGTAACAGAGGTGGTTGTCATGTGCGTGGTTATATGATCTCACCAGAGATTCTTGGTTTGCCACAGCAGTTAGATCGTACAGCAGTGGAAGGTAAGGCTTTGTGGGCTAAGGTTTTGCAGGATTTAACTGCGGTAATTGATTCTATGGGACTTTGTTTATTTACGTCTTTTGCTTTAGGGGCAGCTGAATACGCAGACTTATTGAACGCGGGTATAGGAACAAGCTACACAGCGGAAGAATTGTTAGAGGTAGGCGAAAGAATTTACAACATTGAACGTATGTTCAATAAAGCTGCCGGTATGAAGCCAGAAGATGATTCTTTGCCGAAAAGATTAACAGAGGAACCGATTTCTAATGGACCTTCACAAGGTCAGGTAAGCCAGATTGCTATTACATTACCTGAGTATTATAAAGTGCGTGGCTGGGAGAACGGATTCCCAACACAGGAAACATTAGAACGTTTAGGATTAATGTAATATTCATATATAAAAATTACAAGGGAATCAATTAATTTATATCAGATGATCGCCCTTAGGGAGGTTTATGATGATTGAAGTAAGGTTATTTGCAACATTTCGTGAAGGCAGGCAGAAGAATACTTTTTTAGATGCCGACCAGTTTCACGTAGCCAGCGAAGTATTAGATTATTTCCACATTTCTTACGATGAAGTATCTATCTATCTAATAAATGGGAGACATTCTGAACTAGATTCACCTGTTAAGAATGGAGATGTTCTTGCTATATTTCCACCAGTAGGAGGTGGCTGATGATGAGGTATCAACGTCAGGTTTTGATGAATCAGATAGGTGAAAACGGCCAGAATATATTAAAACAATCAAAGGTAGTGGTAATAGGTGCTGGTGGGCTTGCTTCACCAGTACTTACCTATCTTACTTGTGCAGGAGTTGGAACAATTACTCTGGTAGATTATGATACGATATCGGAATCAAATTTAAACAGGCAGTTTCTATATGGCGAAAAAGAAGTAGGAAAATCAAAAGTAGAAGTTGCTGAAGAGGTTTTAAGTCGCATTAATTCCACAATTACAATACATCAGGTATCGGAAAAGCTGGAAGAAAATAATATTATGGAAATAATTAAAGGTTCAGATGTGGTTATAGATTGTGTTGACAATGTGGAAACGCGGTTAATTGTGAATCGCGGATGTCTACAGATGGATATACCATTAGTTGAAGGCGGTGTAAATGGCTTTTATGGGTTTATAATAGCAATTAAAAGAGAGTACGCTTGCCTCCAATGTGTTAGATATGGTGATACAGTGTTAAAACGGCCGAGCCCTGCTTTGGGGGCAGTGGTTGGTGTAATTGGGTCGTTACAGGCGGTAGAATGCATAAAAATACTATTAGGTCTGGAGGGTGTGCTATACGGAAGAATGCTAAATTATGATGGCCTTTCAGCAAGCTTTGAAACAGTTGAAATTCAAAAGAATCATATGTGTCAAGCCCATAGTATAATATAAAATATGTAATAAGAGTTTTTCAGATTTGAAGAACTCTTATTTTTTTGTATAAAAAGTATAATTAACTTTATTTTCTAGCAAAATGTATGAAATTAGCATAATAATTTATGTTTTTGGAAATTTTAAAGTTATTACTTATATCACCAGTTAAGGAGGATAAACATTAATGAAGGACAGCACAAAAAATACGCTAAACGGAGCAGACAATATGAGATTAAACCCGGTAGATTCTACAAATAATGAAGGTACAGCAGCGTGGACAAACACAGAACAAACAGCAAGTATTACCAATTTAAATATTCCATCAGAGTATAACATTGGAAAAGCAAAAAATTGGGTAGACAATGGTAGTCAGCTATAAAAGAATGATAGAATTGGAGAATTATTATGTCAAAGATACAGATGACTTTAGACGGTAATACAGCAGCAGCATATGTTGCGTATGCTTTTACAGATGTGGCTGCTATTTATCCAATAACACCATCCTCTGGTATGGCGGAGGTTACAGATGACTGGTCTGCAAAGGGAAGGAAAAATATATTTGATCAGGAAGTCAGTCTGGTTGAAATGCAGTCAGAAGCAGGTGTAGCGGGTGCCTTTCATGGATCACTACAGGCAGGAGCCTTAACAACTACATTTACTGCATCGCAAGGGCTGCTATTAATGATTCCAAACCTATATAAAGTAGCAGGTGAACTATTACCGGGAGTTCTTCACGTCAGTGCAAGAGCACTTTCTACACATGCACTTAGTATATTTGGGGATCATCAGGATGTGATGGCAGTAAGGCAAACAGGATGTGCCATGTTAGCCAGTGGATCGGTACAAGAGGTTATGGATTTTGCTCCCATTGCACATTTATCTGCAATCAAAGGAAGAGTACCATTTGTACATTTTTTTGATGGATTTAGAACTTCTCATGAAATACACAAGGTGGAAGCTCTTGAATACTCCGATTATGCTCAGATGATAGATTATAAGGCAATTCAGGATTTCAGAGACAGAGCTCTGTCACCAAATCATCCAGTAATCAGAGGAACCGCACAGAACCCAGATATTTATTTTCAAGGAAGGGAAGCAAGTAATCCGTTTTATAATAATCTGATTTCAGTTGTTGAAGAATATTTAGACAAGATGTGCAATAAAACTGGTAGAAAATATGGCCTTTTCGACTATTATGGTGCACCAGATGCGGAGTATATTATTATAGCAATGGGGTCTGTAACTGAAACTATTGAAGAAACAATAGATTATTATAATTCAAGAGGAGAAAAATATGGTTTGGTAAAGGTTCACCTATTCCGGCCTTTTTCTGTAAAACATTTGCTAAACTGCATTCCTAATACTGTTAAAAAAATTGCTGTTTTAGATCGTACTAAAGAACCAGGAGCAATTGGTGAACCTCTATTCCTTGATGTATGTAGTTGCTATATTGGGATGGAGGATGCCCCAATGATTATTGGCGGCAGATACGGTTTAGGCTCAAAGGATACCGATTCAATAGACATTACTGCTGTATATGAAAATTTAAAACAAAAATATCCCAAAAAACATTTTACACTTGGAATTGTCGATGATGTGACAAATACTTCCTTGGAAAGACTTTATATCAGTTCCACAGAACCATCTGACCGTTTCTCATGCAAGATCTGGGGATTAGGTTCTGACGGAACGGTGGGGTCGAATAAGCAGGCTATTATGATTATTGGTAATAAAACAGATAATCACGTTCAAGCATATTTTGATTATGACTCTAAGAAATCTGGAGGTGTAACTATTTCTCACCTTAGGTTTGGAAAATCACCAATTAAATCCACATATCTTGTTGCAAATGCAGATTATGTAGCCTGTCATAACCAATCATATGTCAATAAGTATGATATACTTGATGATATAAAGACTGGGGGTATTTTTGTTCTTAATTGTCAATGGTCTGACCAACAATTGGAAGAATATCTACCTATTAGATATAAAAAGATAATTTCAGAAAAGAATATAAAATTTTATACAATTAATGCAATTAAAATTGCTAAAGACATTGGTCTGGGCAATCGTATAAACATGGTGATGCAAGGCGCTTTCTTTAAACTCATTCAAATCCTTTCACAAGAGGAGTTTATTAATGAACTGAATAAATCTGTAACCTATTCTTACAAAACAAAGGGAGAAAAGGTAGTTCAGATGAATCAAGAAGCTATAATCAAAGGCGTTGAAAGTGTTCACAAGGTAGAGATTCCAAGGAATTGGCTAAATTTAAATGGAAATCAAAAAATGGATACAAAAGAATTTGATGAAGAACCTGACTTTGTAAAAATTATAATGAGACCTATGCAGGCACAGAAGGGCCAGAAACTTCCTGTTAGTGCATTTAAGGGTAGAGAAGATGGTACGTTTCTATCTGGAACTACTGCTTACGAAAAACGTGGGATTGCAATTAATATTCCAGAGTGGATTGAAGAAAACTGTATTCAATGTAACCAATGTTCATATATTTGTCCGCATGCAGTAATAAGACCCTTCCTTCTTACAAATGAGGAAGTGCGAAAGGCACCGATTTCCTTTGAAACACGAAAAGCAGAAGGCAAAGTATATGAAGGATTGCATTTTAGAATGCAGATTAGTCCTATGGATTGTACAGGTTGTGGTAATTGCGCAGATATTTGCCCGGCAAAAGAAAAAGCATTAATTATGAAACCTGCTATCACACAAAATGAACAAGTAGAGAACTGGAAGTTTGCTAACTGTGAAATTGGGTATAAAACTAAAATAGCCCTTGGTAAATCAGTTAAAGATAGCCAATTTAAGGAACCACTAATGGAATTCTCAGGTGCATGTGCCGGTTGTGGGGAGCCATCCTATATTAAGCTGATTACTCAATTATATGGGGAGCGTATGATGATTGCCAATGCCACAGGATGCTCATCTATTTGGGGAGCCAGTGCGCCAAGTACTTCATATTCTACTAACCAAGAAGGAAAAGGTCCGGCTTGGGCTAGTTCACTTTTTGAAGATAATGCAGAGTTTGGTTTTGGGATGCATCTGGCAGTGAAGCAAATGAGGAATAATCTTGAAGAAAATATGAGAAAATTGATTGCGGCCAATATAGATGAAAATATTAAGAGCCTAATCAACGATTGGATAAACAATAAAGAGGATGGGAGCATCAGTAAGCAGATAAGTGATAAATTGCTCAAATTTTTAGATATTTATAAGAATCCTGATCCTAAAATTATGCAATTGATAGATTGTATTAAGCAACGTAAAGATTATTTGACAAAACGTTCTCAGTGGATTGTCGGCGGCGATGGCTGGGCATATGATATTGGCTTTGGCGGACTTGACCAAGTTATGTCATCTGGTGAGAATATCAACGTGCTTGTATTTGATACAGAGGTTTATTCCAATACTGGAGGGCAGGCCTCCAAATCAACTCCAACTGCAGCTATTGCTAAATTTGCGTCTTCAGGTAAAAAGTCAGGAAAGAAAGACCTTGGTTTAATGATGATGACATATGGAAATGTTTATGTAGCACAGGTTGGCATTCATGCAGATAATGCTCAATTTATGAAAGCAGTAGTGGAGGCAGAAAGCTATAAAGGGCCATCTCTCATCATTGCCTATGCACCATGTATAAGTCATGGAATAAAGGAAGGTATGGGTAGAAGTATGGAGACAATTCAAAGAGCTGTTAAGGCTGGGTATTGGCATTTATATCGTTATAATCCGGACTTAAAGAACGAAGGAAAGAACCCCTTTATCCTTGATTCAAAAGAACCAACAGAAAGTTTTCGTGATTTTCTTATGGGTCAGGTCCGCTACAGCTCTTTAGCTAAAATATTTCCAGATGAGGCAGAAGAATTGTTTGTATTGGCAGAGAAAAATTCGAGAGAACGGTATGAAAGGTATAAGAAGTTATCTTTATCGTAAGTCATAGGTAAGAAAATCATATTTTAAAGGAGGAATTATAATGAAAAACGTTTTTATTAAAAACATTAATCATGAAGAAGTAATCTCATTGGCAAATCAGGTTGAAGTACTTTCAGGCCAAGTTGTAAGCAAAACCTTGGTACAAAATTCAGCTGTGAGTATTACATTATTTGCTTTTGATAAAGGGGAAGAAATCAGTTCTCATGACTCAAGCGGAGATGCTATGGTTACTGTTTTGGAGGGCACCGGTAAATTCACTGTGGATGGAGTGGAATATGTATTAAAGGCAAATGAAACATTGATTATGCCCGCAAAGAAACCACATGCTGTATCTGCACAGGAAACTTTTAAAATGATGCTAGTAGTTATATTTCCGCAAAATGAAGAATAATTATCTGTTTCAGTGTGATCTCTTGGAATGGTACCATAAAAACGCCAGAGTACTTCCATGGAGAAACGAGCCTACACCTTATAGAGTTTGGATATCAGAAATGATGTTACAGCAAACCAGAGTAGACACAGTTATACCTTATTTTATGAAATTCATTTCTGAATTGCCTACTGTACAAGCACTTGCTGCTGTAGAGGAAGATAAATTACTGAAACTTTGGCAGGGGCTTGGCTATTATAACAGAGCACTTAATTTGAAGAAAGCTGCTCAGATTCTTGTTGCAGAACATCAGGGAGAACTTCCATCAGAACTTACGCAGTTGGTTTCTCTTCCCGGAATCGGACCATATTCAGCAGGGGCCATTGCTTCGATTGCATTTGGGAAAGCAGTTCCTGCAGTAGATGGAAATGTTCTACGTATTATAGCACGATTACTTGCGAGCCATGAGGATATAAGTAACACTAAAATAAGAAAACAAATGCAAGAAATTGCGGCTCATCTAGTTTCACAAGAAGAACCGGGCCATTTTAATCAGGCATTAATGGATTTGGGTGCAACAATTTGTATTCCAAATGGGGAACCAAAATGTATCCAGTGCCCAGTCAGTAAACATTGTAAGGCATATAGGCATGGACTAACATCAGAAATACCCATAAAAGTTTTAAAAAAAGTACGTAGTATTGATAAAAAGACTGTTTTTGTGATTTCATCAAAGGGAAAGTTTGCCCTTCGAAAAAGAGAAGCAGGCGGATTACTACCAAATCTTTGGGAATTTCCTAATGTGGATGTTTATCTGAACGAAAATCAATGTAAGGATGTTTTGACGGATATGGGAATTGAAGTTAAACAGATTACAGAGTTAATACCATCGAAGCATATATTTAGTCATAGGGAATGGCATATGAAGGGGTATTTTGTTCTTGCGGAGGCAGATAAAAGTGTAGTAGATTTTATTTGGGTTACGAAAAACCAAATAAACCAGCAATATGCTATTCCAACGGCTTTTAAGGATTTTATAAAGGTTTGTGAAAAAAAAGCAGCTGAGACGCAATAAAACGTATCAGTTGCTTTTTTCTTCTTATTTAGGCCTTGATCCCATCCCAATAGGCATCCCAAGCCATTGAGGCAAAATTCTCAGTGGATATTGAATTATCTTGAATCAAAAGTGTTGAATTCAAGATACCTTGTATCATGGAAAAATATAAATAAACTTGTCCTTCATTTACTGTATCTTTAATTTCTTTATCTTTAATTCCCTTTTCAAAACAACTATTTATATTATCAACCAGACAGTTATCCCGTTCCTGGATGAAAGTTGAACTCATATTTCTCAGCTCTTTGTTTTCTAATAAAGACATATTCCTCCAAAATCTTAAGTGACTGCCTTTATCACAATATTCAATCGTATGAAACAATATATTTTTAAGTCTTTCCTCACAACTTTTATCTTTTAATTTTTGTGCTTTCTTGTGAATTGTATCAAAACAATGTTCGATTTCAGTTTTTATTATTATTTCAATAATTTCATCCTTACTTTTAAAATGACTATATAGAGAAGGTGTTTTGATTTTGACAATTTCTGCAATTTCAGACATTGATAGGCTGTATCCTTTTTCAGCAAAAAGTTCATAAGCAGCATTAAGTATTTGATTTTTTTTATCCATATTGTCCTCCCACCAGACAGATTTAGACATTATTATATAAACCTAGTTTACCTATAAGTATACTTGATTTTTTTAGAATAGTACACTTAAAATTTTGATGGTTACCGTTTTACTTTGTTTACATATAGTAAAAATGTGGTAATAAATATTCAAGCAGCTACTTTTTTTAACATAATTCGACATAATTTTTATAAACCATTGACGTCGTACATAAAATATGTTAATTTATGCATTAAAAAGCTAATGCGTATTAGTAAGCTATGATGATTAAATGTATAGATTTCCCAATATACCAATAGTTTAAATAAGTTAACGGACTTGCTATACAATGACTACAAATTTGGAGGTATGTATTTAATGAGAAGTTTAAAAGGAAAAATGATTTTAGTTGTACTTGTTTTGGTTATTGTATCGTCCCTGTTGACAGTAACGATTGGACTTATTAAAGGATTTAATGTTACTGATGCCATTATGAAGACTCAAATGGAAAATCAATTAAATGGTGACAATAATATGCTTAGACTATATGTTGAGGAACAGTTTGGTACTGTAAGTCTCTTAGGTGAAGGAAAGCTCGTAGATCAGTTCGGAAAACCAATTGATGAAAGGTATGAGTATATTGATAAGTTAGCTGAAAATATGAATGTTGTTGCTACTGTTTTTGCCAAAGATGGCAGTGATTATAAACGTATACTTACTACTATTACAGATGATAAAGGGAATAGAGTGATTGGGACAACATTAGATGTAAAGGGAAAAGCTTATGAAGAAATATCTAAAGGGAAAGCGTACTATGGGCAGGCAGATATTCTTAATAAGTCTTATATGACAGGATACAAACCAATTTATGACTCCAATAAAAATATAATAGGTATTTATTTTGTTGGTGTACCGATGGAAACTATTAATACTTTATTAGATAACGGCATTGAAGCTACAATTAAATCGGTAGCGTTACTGATAGCTTTAATCCTATTAGTGGTTGTAATAGCTATTTATTTTATAGCAACTGCAATTGTAAAGCCTATTCTAAAAATCACCAAGGGAGCGCAACAAATTGCGGATGGCGATTTTGATGTTAATCTTTCCATAAATTCACAGGATGAAGTTGGACAACTTGCTAAATCATTTAATTTGACTATAGACAGGCTGATCAATTATCAGGGATATATTGATGAAATTTCGGATTCTCTATTAAGTGTGTCACAAGGAGATTTAACAATTCAACCCCAAAGAGAATACTTGGGACAATTTAAAATATTAAAGGATAATATGCAGGCACTTTTGGAGAATTTAAGTGTTACATTACTACAAATCAATAGACTGGCAGACGAAGTAGCAACCGGGTCTGATCAAGTTTCCAATGGAGCGCAAGCATTATCTCAGGGGGCAACAGAACAGGCAAGTTCTATTGAAGAACTTGCCGCATCTCTTACTGAAATTAGTGAACATATTAGTCAAAATGCATCGAATGCTAAATCAGCACATGACAGAGCTGATCTGGCAGGCAGAGAACTGCTAAACAGTAATGAACAAATGAGAAACATGGTAGACGCTATGGATCGAATAACAATAAAGTCCTCTGAAATATCAAAAATCATCAAAGTCATTGAAGATATTGCATTTCAGACAAATATTCTTGCTTTAAATGCAGCTGTAGAGGCAGCAAGGGCAGGTAGTGCAGGAAAAGGTTTTGCAGTAGTTGCGGATGAGGTGAGAAACCTTGCTGGTAAATCGGCAGAAGCCGCTAAAAGTACAACTTCCCTAATTAATGAAACACTAGAGGCAGTTGAAAATGGATCAGAACTGGCTGGTAAAACAGCAAGCTCATTAGACGAAAGTGCAAGGGTAACAAACGAAGCAGTAAGTCTAATTGATAAAATTGCAGCTGCATCAATTGAACAGGCTACTTCAATTGCACAAATTAATTTGGGAGTAGACCAAATTTCAACTGTGGTACAAACTAATGCTGCCACTGCAGAGGAAAGTGCTGCAGCAAGTGAAGAACTATCAGGACAGGCACAAATGCTAAAAGATTTAATTGGAAACTTTAAATTAAGGAGTTAAAGCCATATAACAGATTAATTAATATATTTTAATAAGACAAAAAAAGCAGAAAAACAACAAGAGTGATGTTGGTTTTCTGCTTTTTTGGCTGAATTCGTTGCTTTTACTGACATAAAATGCTAAAATTAACCCAAATATTATTCTAATACACTTAGAGATTTTATATTTATTTTCATTGATAAAAATAGATCAGGACTTGTATTTGATAATTGTAGAAGGAGAATTGTGATGAATGAAGGAAAAATTTTATGGAGAAACAGACTGTCAGTAAAAATACCTATTACTATGGCAATTATAATCTTAATTGTAATAGTTGTTATGTGTTCTTGTTTGAGTTGGTTAACAAGTACTACCGTAACTAAAATGACAGAGAAAGAACTAAATTATATTGCGGATGAAAATGCCAAGGAAGTTTTATCATATCTGGATAGTATGAATATATTTTCACAGGCTTTATCATTAGAGGTTCAAAGATATCAAGCCCTGGATAGCGCAAATGCCAATAAAATGCTGATTGAGTCTTTGCAAGGGGTATTAAAAAATGACAAAATATTTTCAGCGTATTTTGCCTTTGAGCCAAACAAGTTTATTGCGAATACTCCTAATGGGCTTTCGTATTATGTCTATCGTAATGGCTCGAGTTCAGGTCTTGACATCTTAAATGATTTTGATTCTTACGGAACTGCGGATTATTATTTGCCGGCAAAGGAAAAGTTATCAACTCATGTGACAGAACCTTATGAGTATGAATTAACTACAGGTGAAAAAGTATGGTTGATTACTTTGAGTTGTCCTATTGTAAATGCAAATGGTGAATTTTTAGGTGTTGCTAATTGCGATATCGATATGAATAGCATACAAGGGCTAAGTTATGTGAATGGAGGGTATAAGACATCATATAGTTATATAGTTACAAGTCAGGGAACTTGTATGGCTAATACTGTAGATAAAAAAATTGTTGGAAGTGTTCCGAAATCAGTTTTGGATTATGAGGAAATTCAGAAAGCTGTTAAAAACGGAAAGTCAATAACAGATGAGATTAACAACCCTTACTCAAACGGAAAAAAAGCGTTAGTTATGCACAAACCACTTACATTAGGGGGAACTGATGTTAATTGGTCAAGTGCTTTTGTAGTAAATAAAAGTGAGGCAATGAGTTCAGTAATGAAGATTGCTTTAGCATTAGCAGGTATTGGAGCCATTGGATTAGCTGTACTTATTCTTGTTAGTGTTATGACACTAAAGAAAGGTCTTGCACCAGTAGATAATGTAATGCATTTAGCAGAAAAGATGGGAAGTGGTGACCTTTCTCACAATAATACAGACATAATCTATAAAGAAGATGAATTAGGTCTACTAGCTAAAATTTTTATGGAAACTTCCAAGATTTTAGGTGAGCATATTAATGAAATATCCGAAGTACTTGAAAATGTAGCATCTGGAAATCTGGATATGGCAATTCAAACAGAATTTATGGGAGATTTCAATAGAATAAAGCTGGATTTAAACAGAATCCTAGATTCATTGAATATAACCTTTAATGAAATGAGAGTAGCTGCTGAACAAGTGGCAACTGGTGCTGAACAATTTTCTGATGGTTCACAGTCATTAAGTCAGGGAGCAATTCAACAGGCAAGCTCGGTAGAGGAACTTTCTGCTAAAATTATGGAGATTACAGATCAGGTAAAGGTAAGTGCAATGCATGCCAATAATGCTAATGATAAGGCTGAGGCAGTTGGAACAGAATTAGAAAACAGTAATAAACAGATGCACGAACTCCTTAAGGCTATGGATGATATAACTAATACTTCAAGTCAGATTGGAAATATTATTAAAACCATTGAAGATATAGCTTTCCAAACGAACATATTAGCACTTAATGCTGCAGTTGAAGCTGCTAGAGCTGGAGCAGCAGGGAAGGGATTTGCGGTTGTTGCAGATGAAGTGAGAAATCTTGCATCAAAGAGTGCAGAAGCTGCTAAAAATACTACTGGGTTAATTGAAAGTTCGCTTAGATCAGTACAGGAGGGGGCTAAATTTGCTGAGATTACAGCAACTTCTCTGGAAAATGTTGTAATGGGCACAAAAGAGATTATTTCAGCTATAGGAGAAATTTCTGAAAAGACAGAAGTTCAATCGCAATCATTAGAGGAAGTGACAGCGGGTATTGAATTGATTTCAAATGTGGTTCAGACTAATGCAGCTACAGCAGAAGAAAGTGCTGCAACAAGTCAGGAATTATCTGCACAGGCACAATTACTTAAAGATCAGATTGCAAGATTTAAAATCAGATAAAGGTTATTTTAAAAGAAAAATCTGATATAGAAAAGATAGACTATGGGTTTACACAGTGCTATGATGACTGTGTAAACCTGTTTTTTTATATAATAGGAAATATTGATAGATTTTCCTATTATATAAAAAAGGAAGTGCAGAGGGGCGGAAGCCTCTTTGCCCATAAAGGAAGGTGTTCAGCGAATAAAATGAGCGCCGAAGGGAACCATGGGGTTCCCTAACGGAGTGGCAAAGCCACATTTTTTAAGAATTTATGGTGTGAAAAAATGAAAAAGAGAATAGGAATAGCCATAATAATTGGTTTGCTTTTTATACTAAGTTCATTTATATATATGGAAGGAACTCCTGACAGCTTTAATCAGAAAGTGACTGAAGTTACAAGTACAAATACATATGTACAAGATATTCCTGTTATTGAGACTTATAGGAACGATGGAAAGCCAAAACCTATCATTATAGTGCAGCATGGTTTCAAAAATAGAAAAGAATCAACCATAGGATTAGCAATTCAATTGGCAGAAAAAGGGTTTTTTGTAGTATCACCTGACGCTTACGCCCATGGTGAAAGAAAGGAAGACCCCTTAAGTTTAGTAGAAATAATAGTAAAAACTTCTAAAGAGTATGATGTTCTATTAGATCATTATGCAGAAGATCATAGAGTAAATGTTAATAAATTAGGAATAACGGGATTTTCTATGGGAGGATGCATTACATTTCATTATGCGGTTTATGGAAAATATCATCCAATGGCCATAGCACCTACTATTTCTACGCCATATTTTGAACAACTAATCGGAAGCAAACTTAGTCGGAGCATTTATAGTTCAAAGCAGGGGCTTACAGTAGCAGAAGATATGGATACAATTAATAAAATAGATAATTTTATTATTATAAATTCTCCATTTAAAGATTATAAAAAGTTAAAAAATGTAGATATTCTTATGCAAAATGGAAAACTTGATCGATATGTAAATAGTGATGGGGTAAAGATGCTAAATCATGTATTACCAGAAATAAATCCAAACGTACAGCTTATTATGGTTCCAAGAACAAAACATCAAGTCAGACCTGTAATGAAAGATAATATTGTAGAATTCATGTGCCAGAACGTAAAGTGATTATGAAAAGGAGGCTGTTTCGAAAAAATTTGAGACAGCCTCCTGAGTTAATTTTACATAATGTTTAGTACAAACTGAATTAGTATACTTATTAGTGCGATTCCAATCCAACAGCATAAGCCCATGAAAATAGGTTTGCCGCCATTTTTTATCAGATTTACAATATTTGTGTTTAAGCCAATTGCTGACATAGCCATAATGATAAAAAATTTGCTTAATTCTTTAATTGGACCTGTAATTTCAGGTGAAAGATTGAAAATCGTTGTGACAATAGATGCAAATAAAAAATATATGATGAAGAATGGAAAAATCTTTATTATATTTACTTTAGAATTTAAGGCTTTCTCTTTTCTTGTTCTCAAAAAAGCAAGGGCTAATGTTATGGGAATAATAGCAAGCGTTCTTGTTAGTTTTACGATTGTAGCTATATCTAAAGCATTGCTTCCCACGTGAATGCCGTCCCATGCTGTGGCTGCTGCAGTTACTGAAGAAGTATCATTAATGGCTGTACCAGCGAATAAACCGAAACCTTCAGTGGACATACCCAGGATTGAGCCTAAAGTTGGAAAAATAAGTGCTGCAATTACATTAAATAAGAATATTACAGAAATGGATTGAGCCACTTCATTATCATCAGCATCTATAACAGGGGCTGTTGCAGCAATTGCAGAACCGCCACAAATTGATGAGCCAACACCTATTAATATAGAAATTTTTGAAGATATATTCATGGCTTTATGTAGCAGGAAAGCAATAATTAGTGAAGTTGAAATAGTTGTAATTATAATTGGTAATGACTGTTTTCCAGTGGATAATATTACAGACAAATTTAAGCCGAAACCCAATAAAATGACTGCATATTGCAGTATTTTTTTTGAGGTAAAGTTGATTCCTGATTGAAAGTTATCTTTCGATTTTAAAAATAATGTAATAATCATGCCGATAAGAATGCTAAATACAGGTCCGCCAATAATAGGAAAATACTTTCCTAAGAACCAGGATGGTACAGCAATTGCTATACATAATAAAATTCCTTTTAAATTTTTTTGAATAAAGTTCATATGCTACCTCTTTTAATTAAATTCTGTTGTTTGTTTTAGTATAGCAAGAATATATTATTAAGTAAAATTATAATAAATTATATAAAGATAATGATTTGTTATGGTATTTTGACAGATTAGTGGTAAAATATGTAGATAATAGAATGTTATTTAGTGAGGGAATAATATGTTGGATTTTAGAATTGAAACTTTTATAACTGTGTGTGAATTTATGAATTTTACTAAGGCAGCAGACAAATTAAATATTACTCAGCCAGCTGTTTCGCAGCATATCCATTATCTTGAAGATGAGTATAAAACAAAATTGTTTGAGTTTATAGGAAAAAAGATGAAGTTAACTGAAGCAGGCAAATATTTATTAGATATAGCGGTTACTATGAAACATGATGAAATTCATCTAAAAGAGCAAATTAGATTAGGATTAACTGAAAATAAAAATATTACTTTTGGAGCTACATTAACCATTGGTGAATTTTTAATACCGGAACAAGTTTGCAATTATTTAAAAGAAAATCATAATGTATCTTTGAAAATGCTGGTAGCCAATACAAGTGAACTGTTGGAAAAATTAGATAAAGGTATAATTGATTTCGCAGTAGTCGAGGGGTATTTTACTAAAAATGAATATGATCACAGACTATATTCAAGAGAAAACTATATTCCCGTATGTGCAGCAAAACATAAATTTAAAAAACAGCCTGAATTAGTTGGAGATTTATTTGATGAAACTATTATTGTACGGGAAGATGGTTCAGGTACAAGGGAAATTCTGGAGAAAACATTGGAAGGAAAGAATTACTCACTAAATGATTTTAAAAATAAAGTAGAAATTAGCAACATGAATGTAATAAAATATTTAACAGAGCAGGATTGTGGCGTAACTTTTTTATATGAGGCTGCCGTAAAAAAGGAATTACAAGACAAAACGCTTAGAAAAATTAATTTAAAAGACCTCAAAATACAACATGATATGACTTTTATCTGGAGAAAAAATAGCGTATTTACAGATTACTATGACAAATTATTCAAAATATTTAAAATTTTTTAGACCTTATCTTGTATATATGATAAAATCTATATAAGAAGAGAGTTGAATATATTATTGTATGAAAAAAGGAGAAAGCTATGTTTGAGTTTAAACTAATGAATGAGTCGCTAAAGCTATATTGTACAGGTGAAAGTATATTTGATTTTTACAGGTTAGTAGATCCTAAAACTCATGAAGTATTTGAATATGACCAAGATAATAAATTAAACATACAAGAAGGGCGCTGCTATATATTTTGGGATAGAAAAGAAGAGTGCCCTAACTGTGTCGCAAGGCATTCTTGTGTTAAACAAAGACAGTATGTAAAATTAGAATTTATGTATGGAAAAGTTATGCTAATCATTTCAAAGCCTGTTAAAATTCAGGACAGAATGTTAGCCTTAGAATTAGTAAAAGACATAACCTCCAGTATGCTTGGGTTTAATTATTATCGCTCTGAGAATAAAAATGTGGAAAATATAGTTTCTCAGTTTAATGAATTAGCCGTTAGAGATATATTAACCGGTTTATATAATCTTGATTACATAAAGAACTATCTGGATAATTTTTTACAAAAAGAAGTTGCATTTAATACTTTAACAGGCGCTGCAATCGATATAGATAACTATACGCAAATAAATTCTTTATATGGTTACAATGTTGGAAATGAAGTATTGCAGTATGTTGCGGGTATAATGGAAAAGTGTGCTATATCTCATGGAGGAATGGCAGGGCGGTTAGGGCCAGATGAAATGGGTATGTTTTTTATTAATAAAACATCGCAGGAAGTAGAAGAGATTTGTAAAGATGTTCATGAGGAAGTGACGAAGACTCCTTTGGTGGTTCAAGATAAAAAATTGGATATTAGCTTTGCATATGCAATAGCAGCATTAAAAAGTGATGATGAATCAGATGATTTTATAGGAAGGTTGTACTTCAATCTTAGAACAGCTCAAGGTCGCAAATTAAAAAATCTCTAGACATGGGCAAGTCTTCAATAAGAAACAAAAAAGCCTGAAACCTTTATTTATAAAAGTTTCAGGCTTTTTTGTTTCTTATTCTTGAGACTCTTCTGTGGCAGGTTTCCAAGGTACATTTAAAGATTCGATATATTTCTGAAGTGCTTCGATTTCAGTAATTCCATTTTCAAAATTTACGCTCATGGATATGACATCTAAATTTGGGTTACGTGTTTTAAATAAGGCACATTCTGTATCCTTCATGGTTGTTTTATTTTTTATTTCCTTATCAAAATTACTAATGAATACGTCAGATAACCTTAGAAGTAAAGGACTTTCTTCATTTTTATTCCAAATAGGGGATTGATTTGTTACTTTATATGAAACATCATTCAATCCACAAATAACCGCAAAAGTGGATGAAATCTCTTGCAAAGTATCTTCTTTTTGACTTCTTGCACAAATTGCTACATCAAGATTACCAGTACTTGTTCTAATGGTTCCAATATTTGATGTTGCTACTATTTCACCCTCATCCGATTTTAAATAGATACCATTTATCATAGTATATAATAAACTGAATACCTTGGTACTGTCATCTTTAGAAATGACAAATTGAGGAGAGGCTATAGGGGTCATAGTATACGTGTAATTTTCTTCTGTATCATTATACTTGTCCTCAAATTTTGATGCATCATTTTCAAACCATTTTTCGAATCTGCTTACATCATTGTCATTGATTAATACAACAGCTGTTGCCTCTGAAGGGTAATTTCGTGCAGTTTCACCTCCGTTAAAAGAAGCTAATTCTATAAGAACGCCTTTACTTTTAGCAGAAGCTAGAAAATCTCCAATTATTTTAATTGGATTTGGGTGACTACCTGAAGTAACACCTGAGCTGCCGCCATTTAAACCCTTTATAGATATTTCATAAGCTTTAGGATAAGTAGGTTCAATCCATTGTAATTGTTTTGAAAAATCATATTCAGTTGTACCTGCACTGCCTATAGTGAACGTTGTTTTTTCTGCCCATGTAAGATTTATTAGGTTATCTCCATCAAGATAATTAGTACTTATAGTCTTTGCACCGCTTAATTCATTCTCGGTGGCTGTAGTAAACACAACCCGAATAAAACCATGTTTTTCAACTTTATCAATTAAATATAAAGCGGTTGCCATAGGCTGGTATTGTTCAAAGGGTTCACCAACTCCTATTGGACATTGTAAAATGGTACTTTGTGCATCTTCATAGCCCTTTGTTGCTTTCTTTGACATAATGATATTATTTTGTTTATCATAAGAAACGGGTACCTTATGGTTACTTGCCCATTTTAGAAGATATTCCTTTTGTGCATCTATATTCGTTGTATCAGGAAGCTTTTCCAGTAAATCTTCATAAATTGCATTTAGCTCAGTTGCTAATTTTTCCTCAAATTGAGTTTCGCCTTTATTACAACCAGTACAAGACAATAGTACTAGTATGATTATTAGAATTAAAGAAATTATTTTTTTCATAAACTACTCCTATATTTCATTATGCTCTTTATATTTTATATTTTTTACATTATAATGATATTATGCTTCAATATAATAACATAGTGTAAAAAAAAATTACAGTGATTTAATAAAAACTTCATAATTAAAGAGTAATTTTGTAAACTTTGAGAGGAGGATATATACATGGAATCTAAGAATATAATAATAAGGCCAACCATTTTCAGTGACTGCGAATTGTTTATAAAATGGGAGACAGAACCCTCTGTTACGGAATTTTTCAGCATTAATTCAGATAGAACTTATGAAGATGTTGTAAGGGAATTTTTTGCAAGAGAATTTGACAAAACAAAATTACAGTATACCATATGCTCGAAGGAAGAGATTCCTATAGGACGCATATTTATTAGTAGAATTGATGTAGAGAGTGATTCTCTGGATATAACTAGAATTTACATAGGGAATAAAGAAAATAGAAGTAAAGGGTATGGAGAAGAAGCACTCAGACTTATATTAGAGTACTGTTTTATGAATCTACATATGGAAAGAGTTACCCTGGATCATTTTGAAGGAAATAATATTGCAGCTACATTATATGGTAAACTAGGATTTAAACATGAAGGTCTTGCACGAAATGCCTGCAAGAAAAATGGCAGATATTATGATTTACATTTGCTGGCTTTGCTTCGCGCGGAGTATTATGGAAAAATCCACGACAGATGAGTATAATATATACTATATATAGTGTGTGTAAGGAATAGAATAATGCGTAGAACACAGAGTAAAAACAAACTAGTTGTATTTAAAGAATCACTGAGTTACTCTGTGTTATTTTTATGTGATTTTTTTTTGGTCCTTTAAATAAGGTATATAAAGGGTTACAGAAAAAACGACAAATTATTTAACAATTACGACGGAATTTTTTGTTGACTTTCAATAATTAGTAGGTATAATTTTATTGTGGCTGCACTAGATATGGTACAGTTTATAGCAACTATACATAAATATAGCAATAAATATTGTAAAGTCCTTAAAAAGTAAGCTTTCACATTTTTATTGCTTTGGAAGGATTAACAGGAGGAGATAAAGAATGGATGTAATAAAAAAGATAAGGAAACGTGATGGTCGTATGGCTAAATTTGATATAGATAAGATTGCAGAAGCAATCTATAAAGCTGCACAGGTTTTAGGCGGAAACGACTTTGAAATGGCAAGATATTTAGCAAGACAAGCTGAACTATATCTTGTTGAAGTAAAACATACTGAATCTCCAACTGTAGAAGAAATACAAGATGCTGTAGAAAAGATTTTAATTGAAAATGGACATGCTAGAACTGCAAAAGAATATATCTTGTATCGTGCAGAAAGAACAAGAATAAGGGAAATGAATACAAGGTTAATGAAGATTTATGAAGACCTGACTTTTAAAGAAGCTAAAGAAAACGACATTAAAAGAGAAAATGCCAATATTGATGGTGATACAGCTATGGGAACTATGTTGAAATATGGTTCTGAAGGTGCAAAGCAGTTCTATGAAATGTATGTATTAAATCCTACTCATTCTAAAGCACATATAGAGGGAGACATACATATTCATGATTTAGACTTTCTAACACTAACTACTACTTGCTGCCAGATTGATTTAAAAAATCTCTTTAAAAACGGATTTTCTACAGGGCATGGATTCCTTAGAGAGCCCAATGACATTCAGAGTTATGCAGCATTAGCTTGTATAGCAATCCAATCAAATCAAAATGATCAGCATGGAGGACAAAGCGTTCCGAATTTTGATTATGGTATGGCAGATGGCGTTAAAAAAACATATAAGAAATTATATTGGAATAACCTAGGAAAACTTATGAACATCCTTTATGATATTGAAGAAGGAGTGGAAATTGCAAAAAACATTGGTCATGAAATTGAAGAAAAGTTTAGTGTTTCTCCTATTATGGCAGATGATAATGATTATAAAGAAAAAGAAGCAGAATTATTGGCACAAAAAGTTAATTCTGATGATATAACAAAGCTTCAGCAAAAAGCTAAAAAATATGCAGATCAGGAAATAAAGAGAGCAACTTATCAAGCTATGGAAGCATTTGTTCATAATTTAAACACGATGCATTCCCGTGCGGGAGCACAGATCCCATTCAGCTCAATAAATTATGGCACAGATACTACGCCTGAAGGACGTCTGGTTATTGAGAATATTCTGCTTGCTACAGAAGCAGGGCTTGGAAACGGTGAAACTGCAATTTTCCCTATTCATATATTTAAGGTTAAAGAAGGTATCAACTATAATCCTGGAGAACCTAATTATGATTTATTTAAGCTGGCTTGCAAAGTTTCTGCAAAAAGATTATTCCCTAATTTCTCATTTATAGATGCACCGTTTAATTTACAGTATTATAAGCCAGGCGATATAAATACAGAAGTGGCTTATATGGGATGCCGTACAAGAGTAATTGGAAATGCATATGATCCAACGCGAGAAGTGGTAGGAGGAAGAGGTAATTTAAGCTTTACGTCTATTAATCTTCCTAGATTAGCTATTAAAGCTAATGGTAATGTAGATATTTTCTTTGAAGATTTAGAAAGAAAATTACAACTTGTTGTTGATCAGCTTATGGAAAGGTATAGGATACAGGCTTCAAAGAAAGTTAAAAATTATCCATTCTTAATGGGACAAGGTATATGGCTTGATTCTGAAAAATTAAAGCCTGATGACAGTGTAGGGGAAGTTTTAAAACACGGAACTTTGACAGTTGGATTTATAGGATTGGCAGAATGCTTGAAAGCATTAATTGGAAACCATCACGGTGAAACTTTAGAAGCTCAGAATCTTGGACTTAACATCATTGGATATATGAGAAAGAGGATGGATGAAGTAACAAAGAAAACTGGATTCAACTATTCACTGATTGCAACTCCGGCAGAGGGATTGTCTGGACGATTTGTAAGGATGGATAAAGAAAAATATGGTATTATTGAAGGCGTAACGGACAGAGATTATTACACGAATTCTTTCCATATTCCTGTTTATTATAATATTTCAGCCTTTGAAAAGATTAAGTTAGAAGCTCCTTATCATTCACTTACAAATGGTGGACATATATCTTATGTTGAATTAGATGGAGATCCATGCAAAAATTTAGATGCATTTGAAAAAGTGGTGAGATGCATGAAAGAAAGTGGAATTGGATATGGTTCTATCAATCACCCAGTAGATCGAGATCCTATTTGTGGTTATACAGGGATTATTGACAATGAATGTCCATTATGCCATAGAAAAGAAGATGATGGGGATTCTGGCTTTGAAAGAATAAGAAGAATTACAGGCTACCTTGTGGGAACAGTAGATCGATTTAATAATGCAAAGCAAGCTGAAGAAAAAGAAAGAGTGAAACATGATGTCACAACCGGAAAAATGGAGAAAATCTAGTATTCGTATTGCCGGAATAATTAGAGAATCTATAGTAGATGGACCCGGTATTAGGTTTACCATTTTTTGTCAGGGATGTCCACATAAATGCGAGGGCTGTCATAACCCTGAAACTCACGATTTCAAAGGGGGATATGACTGTTCCATAGAAAAAATCCTTAATGAAATTGATAAAAATCCATTACTCGCAGGAGTAACATTTAGTGGCGGAGATCCTATGTGCCAGCCAGCGGAGTTTTTAACATTGGCTGAAGAAATAAAAAAAAGAAGTCTTGATATTGTTATATTTTCGGGTTATACTTTTGAAGAGTTGCAAATTATGGCAGAAAATAATGAATCCATTAATGAGTTACTATTACTGACAGATTATCTAATCGATGGTAAATTTATGCTTGCTGAAAAAGATTTAGCATTAAACTTTAGAGGAAGCAGAAATCAACGATATATCGATATGAATTTAACTAGAAAAATGGGGTATATAGTACTAGCTGAATAAAAATAATTCACGAAAAATGTAAAAAAGTATTGTACAAGTGGTATAACTTGTGCTATAATATCGTTTGTTCGAGTTCACTCGAAATAATCGAAAAAATGCTTAATTGCTTAAGATATTTAAAGGAGGTGCGGCAAGATGTCAAGAAAGTGTGAAATTTGTGGTAAGGGTCAGGTTTCTGGAAACAATGTATCCCATTCCAACAGACATTCAAGAAGAAAGTGGAATGCTAACATTCAGACAGTAAGAATTAATGAAAGCGGAACTGTTAGAAGAGCTAACGTATGCACAAGATGCATCAGATCAAACAAAGTTAACCGTGCCATCTAATTATGCAAAATAAATTAGACCTGCTTATAGCAGGTCTTTTTTTATGTAGTATAAATTTTAAATAATGTATTTACTTTAGCTTACAGCCACAATAAATCAGAAGACCACCTAAAAGCAGAATCCAGGCTTTAATAGGAAGAAAAAAAGCACAAACTGACACAAGACCAAAAACAATCATGATAAAAGCTAAATGTTTGGCGTCACTTTTCTTGCAGCATTTATTATATTTTGTAGGCTTGCTACATCCATATTGTTTATTTCCCATTATTTTGCCCCCTATATATTATATGCATATAAAAAGAAAATGGTGCAGATAAAATATATTTGTTATTTGTTTTAATTGATAAAGGAATGTGATAAAATAACAGTGATTTTTTAATGTACGTTTAAGAACCGATAGGAGGAATGAAAGTTGCTATATAAAGAGGAAACTGAAAATGGCAGCATTATTATAGAAAAAGCTGTTATTGCTAAAATAGTGACGGAGACAGTGTTCCCATTTAATGGTAAAGTGCTAATTTCTAATTATAAAAATAAGGCAACAACTTTTGCAGCTAAAATCGGTGTAACAGATGATATAAATAATATGGAAATAACCATGGGAGAAAAAGGGTTAGATATAAAACTTTATATTGTAGTAAAATTTGGGACTAGTATAGGTATGGTAACCAACACTTTAATTAATGACATACACGATAAAGTTTATGAACTGACATCTATAGAACCTAACAGTGTAGCAATTGTTGTTACAGGTATGATTTCAAAAAACATTGCAAGAAGAAATATTGAAGTTAGGAGATAGTAGTATGAATCTTAACGATAAAGTTAATGCAATTAAGGGGATAGGTCCTAAAAAAGCTGAAGCTTTAAAGAAAATGGGTATAACTATAATTGAAGATTTCTTGTATTTCTTTCCTAGAGATTATCAGGATAGAAGGCAGATTAGAAAAATTAGAGAGCTGGAGAACGGCTCTCTTGCTTTAGTTCAGGGAAAAGTAAAATTAAAAGTAAAAGGTGGATATGGAAAAAAACAAAATTTAAAATTACTTGTGACAGATGATAGCGGCGGAATGGAAGTTGTATTTTTTAATGCAAAATTCCTTATAGATAAGTTCCAGATTGAAGATCAATATACCTTTTATGGCAGGGTAACCATTGAATATGGAAAGACTAAAATGATTCATCCTGAATTTTTTAAAAGTGGAGAAGATAATGAACAGGGAATTATACCAATATATCCACTGACCGCAGGAATATCCCAGGCTGATATGTACAAGTGGCAAAGTATAGTTAGGAATTTGGTTACACAACTTCAAGAGCACTTAACAAAAAATATTATTGAAAAGAACAAATTGTGTGATATAAGATATGCTTTAAGTAATATTCATTTTCCACAGGATAAAAACCATTTGAAAGTGGCAAAGTATAGATTGATATTTGATGAATTTCTTTTTTTGCAAATTGGTCTTTTATCAATAAATAATAAGATAAATTCAGAGGAAAAAGGAATTTGCTTTAGTAGAGAAGTAAACCTAGAACAATTTATCGGAGGATTACCCTATAGTCTTACTAATGCGCAGAAAAAAGTTGTTAATGAAATAAATGAGGATATGGAATCTGATAAAGTTATGAATCGCCTGGTACAGGGAGATGTAGGCTCAGGTAAAACCATTGTAGCTGAAATAGCCCTATATAAGGCGGTAAAAAATGGATTTCAAGGTGTTTTTATGGCACCAACAGAATTACTTGCTAAACAACACTTTGAGGGGCTTACAGAGGAATTTGACAAGCATGATATAAAAGTGGGATTATTAACGGGCAGTATGTCTGCTAAAAATAAAAAAGATACTCTAGAGCAGTTGGCAGAAGGGAAAATACATATTTTAGTGGGTACTCATGCACTTATTCAGCCCAATGTTATATTTAAAAATTTAGGACTGGTCATAACAGATGAACAACATAGGTTTGGCGTGAACCAAAGAAACGTATTAGCGCAAAAAGGAAATAATCCAGATATATTAGTTATGACCGCTACACCTATTCCAAGGACATTAGCTGTAATTATTTATGGGGATTTAGACATATCCATTATAGATGAACTTCCACCAGGCAGGCAGAAAATAATTACAAACTCTGTGGATGAAAATAATAGAGGAAGAGCCTATTCTTTTATAAGGCAGGAAATTGAAAAAGGCAGACAAGCTTATGTGGTAGCACCACTAATTGAGGAATCGGAATCCGTAGAAAATGTAGTTTCAGCCGAAGAGCTTTATGAACAGCTGCAAAAAGATTTTTATGATATAAAAGTAGCAATACTCCATGGAGAAATGAAACAGGCTGAAAAAGATGAGATTATGCAAAAATTTTATGAGGGGAGCATTAATATTCTGGTTTCAACAGTTGTTATCGAAGTTGGAATCAATGTTCCAAATGCTACAATTATGCTGATAGAAAATGCAGAAAGGTTTGGATTAGCACAGCTGCATCAATTAAGAGGAAGAGTAGGAAGAGGGAAACATCAATCTTACTGTATTTTAATATCAAAAGGAAAAACTCTTATATCAAAAGAAAGGATAGATATTATGGTTTCTACATCAGATGGATTTGTGATTGCAGAAAAAGATCTAGAACTTCGAGGCCCTGGTGAATTTTTTGGAGTAAGGCAGCATGGTATACCAGATTTAAAATTGGCAGACTTAATCCGTCATATTAAAATACTTAACATAGCTAGAGAAGAAGCAAAATCGATTTTAGAAGAAGATCCAAAACTTTTAACTGAAGAAATGGCAGCAATTAAGCTGAAAACTGTACGACTTTTTGGGGAAGATGCAGTATTAAGCATTTAATCCAAAACCAACCATCATATGAAATTATTACATCGAATATAAAAACCTCCTTGGGATAAATTAATAACGTAAACAGCGGATGGCTATTTGAAAATGTTTTTCAAATAGGACCATTTAACTGTAAAATTTTCAAACGGCAAAGTGGATAGAATTCACATAAAGCCGAGATGGAGGTATAAGATGACATTACAGGACAAAATGAATAAGAGTTACAAGCCAGCGTTAAAAAACATGAAGACAGAAGTTGCTTCTGAATTAGGAATGACTAATTATGACAGCATGGATAAGGGTAACCTTACAGCAAGACAGAACGGTTATGTAGGCGGATATATGACAAAGAAGCTAGTTGACATGGCTGAACAGCAGTTATCAGGAAAATAACCGATAACCAAGTTAATAACATTTCATTAGAAAAGGAAAATATCTACTGATTACAGTAGATATTTTCTTTATTTAATGGTAAAATAATAAGACGTAAGTCTTAAATATGATTTAAAGACTGGAAATTTAAAAGTTAGTGAGGAATTATATTTGCGGATAATAGCGGGTGATTTAAAGGGTAGAAAATTAGCAAGTCCTAAAGATGAAAAGGTTCGACCAACGTCAGATAAAGTTAAAGAAGCAATTTTTAGTATGATTGCAGATTCTTATTATGATGAAGTTGTCATTGATTTGTTTGCAGGTACAGGTAATTTAGGAATAGAAGCAATTAGCCGAGGGGCCAAGCACTGCTATTTTGGGGACAAGTCTAAAGACAGTTTAATTTTAATCAAAGACAATATTAATACATGTAAAGTTCAAGATAAATCAACTATAATTGCAGGGGATTATGAAATGGTTCTAAAGCGCATCCCAGTAAAGGCACAGATTATTTTTTTAGATCCACCATATAAAGATGGTTTAATGGTTTCATGCATACAACGAATAAATGATTTTGATTTACTTACAGAAGATGGGTATATTATTGCAGAGCATAGTTTGCAGGAAAAATTGCCTGAAACAATAGGTAAATATCAAATTATTAAAGAAAAGAGATATGGGAAAATAGCAGTATCAATTTATGGATAAATATGCTACAATATTTGATAGCAAAAAATAGTCAGGGGCACGTTAATGAAACAAAAGGCATTATATGCAGGATCTTTTGATCCTATAACAAATGGACATTTAGATTTAATAAATAGGGCTTCAAAGCTATACGATAAATTAGTAGTAGGAGTGATAGCAAATCCTTCCAAAAATCCGCTTTTTAGTGTAGATGAAAGAAAGATGCTTATTAAACAGGCGACTTCTCATCTTGATAATGTGGAAGTAGATGATTTTACAGGTTTGCTTGCAGAATATGTAAACAGACAGCAATTTGACGTTGTAGTAAGAGGTCTTCGAGCAACTACAGATTTTGAATCCGAAATTCAAATGGCGCAAATGAATGCAAGATTGTATGATGAAAATGTTGAGACAATATTTTTAATGACTTGTCCAGAATTTTCATTTTTAAGTTCAAGCATGGCAAAAGAAGTATTTATGCTTAATGGAAAAATTGAAGGTTTAGTACCAGATGGTGTATTAGATTATATGAAAAAGAAGTATAAATAATTTACATAATTTACGAGAGAAAAACAGGAGGGTATTTCAATGAAAGTATTGGAATTATTAGATGAAATAGAAGAAATTGTTGATACTAGCACAAGCTTTCCCTTAACAGGAAAAATTATGGTTGATGCAGAAGAAATTTTAGAAATAGTTAAAGAAATAAGAGTAGAGCTTCCTGATGAAATTCAGCAGGCACAATGGATAAAGGATGAACGTCAAAGAATTCTGGAAGAAGCAAAGAAAGAATACGAGACTGTTATAACTGATGCTAAAAGACAGGCTGAAGTTCTGGTTGAAAATGATGATATTGTAGTAAAATCTAAGATGAGAGCAGATGAAATCATGCGTATTGCTGAAGAAAATTGTAAGCAGCTTAAAATTAATACTTTTGATTACATAGACAGCATTTTGTTCAATTTTCAAGATAAGATGGACCAATTAAATGCTACATATTTTGCAGATATGTTTAATAAAATGGAAAATACCTTTCAGAGCGTTAATGCAACTCTTGCTTCAAACAGAAGTGAAATAAAAGATTTAGCGTATAAGACTCAAATGGACAAGGATGTCTAAAAACTAATAGTATAACAACGTATATTATCTGTGGTGAATTCATAAGATTTATCATGGATAATATTTTTTTTGCTGTAAAAGCGATAAGATTAAAATTTAGATATATAATAGCTGTATTGTCGGCTGGATTTGCATGTGTGTTTATGGTGGCATTTCCCGAGATAGCCTTATTTTCAGCACAAAAGGGTATAGCAATATGGGCAAATAACATATTACCAGCTATGCTTCCATTTTTTATTTGTGCTAATTTTATGAATGGTATTGGTATAACCAGATATTTAAACCCAAGTTGTTTTACCTTTTCTTTAAGTGCTTTATCCGGTTATCCTATGGGTGCAAAAGTAATTGGAGATATGGGAAGAAGTGGTTATATTCCAAGTATAGAGTGTCATAGGTTAATGAGCTTTTGTAGTACTTCGGGACCAGCTTTTATAGTTGGCGCGGTTGGAGCATCTATGATTGGCAATAATACCAGTGGAAGCATTATTGCAATAGCTCATTTTGGTGGTGCTATTTTAAATGGAGTGCTATTTTCAGTAATAATAGGTGCATTAAGTAAAGAATATAGAAACTATAGGTATTCTAAGAAACAAAGAATAGAAAAGAATGGATTTAATGATAATTATTTAGAAGCTTTTACTAATTCCATAATTACTTCATTTAAGTCGTTAGGGATTATTCTGGCTTATATTGTAATGTTCATGATGATTACAGACATTATGCAGCTGTCAGGTATCTTAGAAGGAATAAGTAATCCCTATTATGTAGGTCTTATAAAAGGAATTTTGGAAATGACGGTAGGTTGTTCGTCTATAAGTGGTACGATGGCTATTCCTTTAGCTGATAAGACCATTGGATGCTGTATTCTAATTTCTTTTGGTGGACTATCCATAATAGGACAGTCTATGAGCATGCTGGAAGGTACAAATGTGAGGTTTTCATATTTGCTATTAGTTAAAATTTGTCATGGTGCTATAGCAGGAGGGCTAGCGTATATTCTAACCCAAATCATGTTATAATGACCTAGTATAATTCCATGTAAGGTTTATGAAGCTGGTCAGAATTATTATAAAGATTTTCGCCTGACAACAGATTGTAAAAATCAGAAGCAATAAGATCATAACTTAATAATAATTGACATTTTCTTAAACTGTCGGATTCTTTATTTATATTGGTAATACATGGGAGCGTTGCTTTTTCACTATTTTTTATGATTTTAAGCAGTTTTGCTCCTTTTTTATTGAAACCCAAAATATGAGCATAATATTCATTGGTTTCTAAAATATCATTGAAATCAGTTTTAGTAAGACCCATAGCTATATGCGTTAATATTCTGCTGATTCTAGTTGCCGTGTAGCGTTTTGATTTCAGATGATCTTTTAATTCTATAAGATTATTTGAAATTCGAATGGTTTCTTTAAGTTTATTTTCAAGCCCTTCTGCAACTGAAAATATTTCTTTTAAATCAGAACATTTAGTTGTAAGGATTTTTGAGGTCACCATGTTGTAATAAAGTTCATCAAATTTAAAATTTGAATGAATTAAACATGAATGATTGCAATTCTTTATTAAGACATCTAACGTTTCCTGGGGAATGAATTTTTCTATTATGTCAGCATTAAATTCATTGCCAATTAAGGCTTTTCTTATAGCAGAAGCAGAGGCTATGTTACCGATAAGTTTTTTATCATGGTAATCAGCGATGTAACGCTTTACAGTAACTGGAATTATGTCACTATTAGTCAAATGAAGCTGCTTCAAATACTCAATGGCCAAAATATTGTTGGGATCTACCATTAGATTAGAATATTGTTCACCAAGAGTAACTTTTACTGCTTCAGATCGGGATTTAGGATAGGAAAGACCTGCATCAAGGTTGCTTTTTAAATTGTTTTTAAATTCATCCGTTTCGTAGGAAAGAAAGTTCGCTGCTGTTTTTAGCTGGGTTAAATCGCCAGACTCACTTCCAAAAGATAGATGTGTTACGCATCCTAGTCTGTTTAATATTTCAATTGCACCTTTTGCAAAGTATTCAGCGTTATTGCAGGCAAAAACAAAAGGTAGCTCTATAATTAAATCGATACCGTTCCTGACAGCCATTTCTGCTCTTGACCATTTTGAAGCAATAGCAGGTTCGCCTCTTTGTGTAAAGCTGCCGCTGACTATTGCAACAACAAAATCGGCCTCAGTCATATCAATAGATTTTTGCAATTGATATAGATGGCCGTTATGAAATGGATTATATTCAGCTATTATTCCTAAAACTCTCATATTTGTATATTATCACATTTAAATTTAATTATAAATAACAATATAAATATGTAAGCTAATAAAATATCGGTTGAGATAATACGATAATAAAAGTCTATTGTAGTATTATGTATATATATTGCAAAACCTGATGAATATACTTGAAAAATCGTTGAAAGGGAGTATAATGTTATGAGTTATGTTTAACAGTTTAAAAAATTATATATATATAACGGAGGAAATGAGATGAAAGTATTAGTAATTAATTGCGGAAGTTCATCATTAAAATATCAAGTTCTTGATATGACAAATGAAGTTCTTTTATGTAAGGGTCTTGTAGAAAGAATCGGCATGGAAGGTTCAGTAATAACACATGAAAAAGTTGGTATGGACAAGTTTAAGCTTGTAGTACCTATGAACGATCATAAGGATGCTATTGGACATGTTCTTGAAGCAGTTCAGAGTGAAGAACACGGTGTAGTTAAATCAATGGATGAAATTGGGGCTGTTGGACACAGAGTTGTACACGCAGGTGAAAAGTATGCACATTCAGTATTAATTACAGAGAAGGTAATTAAGGCGCTTGAAGAATGCATTGAATTAGCACCTCTTCATAATCCGCCTAATCTAGCGGGAATTGCAGCATGTCAGACATTAATGCCAAAGACACCGATGGTAGCCGTATTTGATACTGCTTTCCACCAGACTATGCCTCCTGAATCATATATTTATGCGATTCCTTATGAATACTACCAGAAGCATGGTATCAGAAGATATGGCTTCCACGGAACAAGCCATAAGTATGTAGCTCAAAGAGCTGCTGATATTATGAACTGTTCACTTGACGATTTAAAGATTATTACTTGTCATTTAGGAAATGGCGCATCCGTATCTGCTATTAAGAGAGGTAAGTGTATTGACACTTCAATGGGATTCACTCCACTTGAAGGACTTGTTATGGGTACACGTTCAGGAGATATTGATCCTGCTATCGTTACTTATATCAGAGAAAAAGAAGGTTTAGAAGCTGGTGTGGCTAATGAAATCTTAAACAAGAAATCTGGAGTTCTAGGAATCTCAGGTATATCCAGTGACTTTAGAGATATTGAAGATGCAGCAGCAGAAGGTAACGAAAGAGCACAACTTGCCCTAAAGGTATTTGCTCATAAAGTTAGATTCTACATTGGTGCTTACATTGCAGAAATGAATGGTGTTGATGCAATCGTATTTACTGCTGGTCTTGGGGAAAATGGAATTGAAATGAGAGATGTTATCTGTCATGATCTTGGAAATCTTGGAATTAAGCTTGACCTTGTTAAGAACAAAGTTAGAGGTAAGGAAATGGTTATCAGTAGAGATGATTCAAAGGTTAAAGTAATCCTTATTCCTACAAATGAAGAACTTATGATTGCAAGAGATACATTTGAAATCACAAAGAATTTAAAATAATTGTTGACATATGTGTCTCGTAAAGGTATACTTTAGTAGTTGCATTTATCACAAATAGTTTTGTGATGAGATAAATACAAAGAGACACGAGCAAAAGGAGGTGTAAAAAATGGCAGTTCCAAAGAGGAAAACATCTAAAGCAAGAAGAGACAAGAGAAGATCACCAAACATGAAGAAGGCATTACCTGGACTTTCAATTTGTCCTCAGTGCCACGAGCCAAAACTTCCACATAGAGTTTGCCCGAATTGCAATTATTACGATGGTAAGGAAGTTGTTGCTTCTGAAGCGTAAGCGTAAAAAAGTAAACACAAACAAAATTTTAACACCGGACATGCGTCCGGTGTTATTTGCTTTTTTGATCAGATATTATTATTTATTAGACCATAATTTTTTAATTCGTTAGCTATTTGATATAAGGTTTTATTTTCAGGTTCGCATAAAGGCATACGGTATTCTTTTTCTATCATACCCATCATATTTAACGCTGCCTTTACAGGTATAGGATTGACTTCTATAAACATGGCGTCTATAAGAGACTTCATTCGTAGTTGCATTTCTCGGGCTTTATTTGAATGATTCTGCAAGTATGCTGTTATCATTTCGTGTGTATCTTTAGGAATAATATTAGCAACTGTTGATATTGCACCTAAGCCTCCCATAGACAAAAGGGGAACAATCATATCATCATTGCCAGAATAAAGTGCAAAGTCTGGGGAAATATATTTTGCAATTTCTACTACTTGAGAAATGTTACCACTTGCCTCTTTTATTCCAACGATATTTGGATGAGTGCAAAGCACTGCAACGGTTGCAGGAGTGATATTTACTCCAGTGCGACTTTGGACTGAGTAGAGTATACATGGCGAACTAACTGAGTCTGCAATAGCTTTATAATGGCTAATCAGACCTTTTTGTGTACATTTATTGTAATAAGGTGTAACCAGTAAAAGACCGTCAATACCAACATTTTCCAATTGTTGTGACAGCCAGACTGCGTGACTTGTGTCATTACTGCCAGCTCCTGCAATTACAGGTACTCTTCCCTGAGTATGTTCAACTGTGAAACGAACTGTTTCAATATGTTCCTCGTCACTTAAAGTGGAAGCCTCACCGGTAGTGCCGCAACTTACAATCGCATCAATACCTTCTTCAATCTGCCAGTCAATAAGCTTTTTTAAAGTGTCAAAATCTACATTACCTTTTTTAAAAGGCGTTACAAGTGCTACAGCGGCACCTGTGAAAAGTGTCATATCCTAATCATCCTTTCATTATACCTATAAAAAAATATAATCTTTCTTATTTCAATATATTCAATGTCAATCTAAAAGTTTTAAAATACTATAAAAAATAAAGATAATATTTAAAATATATTGAATACAAGTAAAAGTTGTGATAAAATAACAAATTAACAGCGAAAAATAGTGAAATTGCATAAATTTTAGAATTTCAATATATAATATGTATAGGAGAGTAAGAAAATGGACAAGAAATTGAAAGTGGGAATTCTTGGTGGAACAGGGATGGTAGGGCAGCGTTTTATTTCTCTTTTGGAGAATCATCCGTGGTTTGAAGTGGTAACTGTAGCCGCAAGCGAAAGAAGTGCGGGTAAGTCATATGAAGAAGCTGTAGGTAAAAGGTGGAAAATGACCACACCGATGCCTGAGGCAGTAAAAAAAATAGTAGTAATGAATGTTAACGAAGTAGAAAAAGTTGCATCTACGGTGGACTTTGTTTTTAGCGCAGTTGATATGACTAAAGAAGAAATTAAAGCAATAGAAGAAGCTTACGCAAAAACAGAAACGCCTGTAGTTTCAAATAATAGCGCACATAGATGGACTCCAGATGTACCTATGGTCATTCCTGAAATTAATCCAGAGCATTTTGAAGTCATAGAGCATCAGAAGAAGCGTCTTGGAACCACAAATGGTTTTATTGCAGTTAAGCCAAACTGTTCAATTCAGAGTTATGTTCCTGCACTTAGTGCATGGAGGGAATTTGAGCCTTATGAAGTAGTTGCTACAACCTATCAGGCAATTTCCGGAGCAGGAAAAACTTTTATTGAATGGCCTGAAATGATAGAAAACATTATTCCTTACATTGGCGGTGAAGAAGAGAAAAGTGAGCAGGAACCGCTTCGAGTATGGGGTAAGGTTGTAAATGGTGTTATTGAAAAAGCTGCAGAACCAGTTATTACATGTCAGTGTATAAGAGTCCCAGTATTGAATGGGCATACTGCGGCAGCTTTTGTAAAGTTTAGGAAGAAGCCAACCAAAGAGCAGCTTATTGAAAAGCTGAAAAACTTCAAGGGACTTCCTCAGGAACTTGATTTGCCAAGCGCTCCCAAACAGTTTATTCAGTATATGGAGGAAGATAACAGACCACAGGTTAAATCAGATGTTGACTATGAAAACGGTATGGGTGTTTCCATTGGCCGTATACGTGAAGATCATGTATATGACTTTAAATTTGTGGGACTTTCACATAATACCGTGCGTGGAGCAGCAGGTGGTGCAGTTCTCTGTGCAGAAACATTAACAGCTAAAGGCTATATTCAATCTAAATAAAATAATAATTAATTTGGTTAATTTTGAGAGGGTTTTCTTTGAAAATCCTCTTTTTTATGTTATAATATTAATTTGATTGAAGCAGCTTTGCTGCAATGAAATCAACATTGAATCATGCACTGGCATGACATATCATTTATGTTGAATTTTATAAGTTGAAAGGGGACAGTTAAATTGACATTATTTGAGGCTATTATACTAGGATTAGTACAGGGGTTGGCAGAGTTTCTGCCTATAAGCAGTTCAGGACATCTTGCATTGTTACAATATTTCTTTGGAATTGAGGGCGAAAGCGTATTGTCCTTTGCAGTTTTGCTACATTTAGGCACATTGATTTCAGTATTTATTGTTTATTGGAGAGATATTGTTGAACTTGTTGCAGAACTCTGTTATGTAATAAGAGATATTTTTACAGGAAAAGGACTTGGGACAAAGAAAAATCAGACAAGAAGACTTGGGTATATGATTATTGTTGCAACTATACCAACAGCTATAATTGGAGTCTTATTTAATGATTTATTTGAAAGTTTTTATACTACATTATTGCCTATTGGTATCGGATTAGTTGTAACTGGTACTATTCTTTGGATTGCAGAGAGATTAAATTTGAATAGAAAAGGTATCAAAGAAATGAAGTTTAGAAATGCAGTTCTTGTGGGTATATGCCAAGGCATAGCTATTACTCCAGGAATATCAAGATCAGGTTCTACTTTGTTTGGTGGACTGATTTGCGGATTAAATAGAGAACTTGCGGTTAAATATGCATTTCTTATTTCCATTCCTTCAATTCTAGGTTCAGTCATTTTAGAAGCTCCAGCAGCTTTTAAAGATGGTATGGATATGACACTTATCATTCCGATTGTTGCAGGCGTAGTAGTAGCGGCTATATCAGGTTTAATTGCAATTAAAGCAATGATTGCTTTTGTTTCTAAGCAGAAATTATGTTATTTTTCATATTATACATGGGTGTTAGGTGCTGCAGTTATTATATATTCAGTATTTATAGCATAAAAGGTATAATTAGAACAAATTTATTTTAGCGAGGTATTTATAATATGGCAGAAGAAAAAAAGAAGCCGGGACGACCGCCTGGATCTAAAAATAAAGCATCTGGAGCGGGGAAGAGTACGAAAAGCAGCGCGGCTAAAAAGTCTGCACAGACCCAAAATAGGACAGGCAGCAGAGTGAAGGACGAAATCTGGGCTATAATAATAATGGCTATTGGTGTTTTTTTTGCGTTATCCATTCAAACCGAAGCTGCAGGAGAACTAGGTGTAGTTATAAAAAATTTTTTCTTAGGCTGTTTTGGACAAGTTGCTATTATTTTGCCATATTATCTGATTCTTTATGGCATTTTACTGCTTTTAAAAAAGACAACACATATAAACAAACGGTCAGCAATCTTATTGGTGATAACATTTCTTATGTTTTCAATTATTTTTAGTGGAAGGTATATTGATGTAAATAAAATATCTTTTGCATATGTTGACTTCTTAAGCTGGTTTAAAGCTGGGATAAAGTTGGCAAACGGTGGAGCAATAGGTATGTTTTTAGCCTTAATTGTTATTGTTGCCGTAGGCACTACTGGGCTTTATATTTTTGCTACGCTTGTGATAATTGTTTGTTTAATGCTTATAATAAATACACCTATATCACAGTTTATTGATAATTATAAGATTAAAAAGCAAGTAAAAAAGGAAATAGAAGATCAGGCAGCGGCAGAAGAGGCTGAACTAATGGTGGAAAAACAAAAACAGCTTGAACTAGATTTGAAGAAAAACTACACACCTATGATTCATCAGGCTAAGTCTAGTGAAAAAAAGAAAAATATTTTAGACTATATGAAGGATGACAAGCTTTTTAAGGGGAAAAAGGAAAATGAAGGCCAATTAGAAAACGAAGTTAAGCCTGAGCCAGAATTAAAAATAAGTTATGGGCTGGAAGAGTCGGCTCCAATACCTGTAGGTTTTGGACTTTCTGATGATGTTACTATACCTGTTTCTATATCAGAGCCGGTTGTAGCAGCTAAACCAATTGATTTATCAGGTTTAAAAATTAAAGGCTATGAAGAGCCATCTACAGAGTTGTTGCATGAAAATATATCAGAAATTGAAAGTAAGCCAGAAAAGACGCCTATTCAAGTAGAGCCTTTAAACAAAAATGAAATTGAAAGTGGACACCAGATGCAGATGAAGCTTACAAAGCAGGAGGCCATAAGTGCAAAACTAGATACCACAGAGCTTAACGTAAGTAAATCAGGTGAAGCAATGGCAAAGTATGAATTCCCTTCAATTGAGCTTCTGAATAAAAATAACACGAACAAAAATGATGCGGCTTTGACTAACAATTTAAAGACAAAAGCTGCAAAGTTAGAAAAAACATTACAGGACTTCAAAGTAGACGCTAAGGTTGTTCAGGTCACACAAGGTCCAGCTGTAACTCGCTACGAAATACATCCCAATACGGGGGTGAAGGTTAGCAGTATAGTTAGGCTGGCAGATGATATTGCCCTTAACTTAGAGGCTAAAAGTATAAGAATTGAGGCTCCCATACCTGGTAAAGCAGCAGTTGGCATTGAAGTAGAAAATGAAAAAATTAATATGGTAACTGTTCGTGAAATTATTGATTCTAAAGAATTTAGAGATTCAAAATCAAAGATTACATTTGCAGTAGGAAAAGATATTGCGGGCAAGGCAATTGTAGCTGATCTTAAAACTATGCCACATATGCTTATAGCAGGTTCCACAGGTTCAGGTAAGAGTGTATGCATTAATAGTATAATTGTTAGTATTTTATACAAAGCTAAACCTGATGAGGTTAAATTTGTGCTAGTAGATCCTAAAGTGGTTGAACTTGGAAACTATAATGGTATACCCCATATGCTGATTCCGGTGGTTACTGAACCAAGTAAGGCAGCAGCAGCGCTTAACTGGGCTGTAGCGGAGATGACAGACAGATATAAAAAGTTTGCAGAAGAGGGCGTACGTGATTTGGCTGGATTTAACGAGTTGGTTAAGGAAAAAGGCGAACCGGATCGGTTTATGCCTCAGATTGTAATTATTATCGATGAACTGGCAGATTTAATGATGGCAGCACCATCACAAGTGGAAGAATCTATCTGCAGACTAGCTCAGATGGCCAGAGCTGCGGGGATGCATTTAATTGTTGCCACACAAAGACCATCTGTAGATATTATTACTGGTGTAATTAAAGCAAACATTCCTTCAAGAATTGCTTTTGCAGTATCGTCACAGTTTGACTCCAGAACTATTTTAGATATGGCTGGAGCTGAAAAGCTTGTAGGAAAAGGAGATATGCTGTTTAATCCTTTAGGCTCAGGAAAACCGGTCAGAGTTCAGGGAAACTTTATCTCCGATTCTGAAGTACATAGCGTTATAGAACATTTAAAGAAGCAGTACACAGAAACTGAATATGCAAATGACGTTATATCTAGTATTGAAAAAGCTAATACTCCAGAGGTTTCCGATGATGGGGATGAACTTTTGGCAGATGCTATTGAAACCGTTGTTCGTGCAGAACAGGCTTCCGTTTCTATGCTTCAGAGAAGGTTTAGAATAGGCTATAACAGAGCTGCAAGAATTGTGGACATGATGGAAGCAAGAGGTATTGTAGGGCCTGCTGATGGCAGCAGACCTAGACAAGTACTGATGACTTTGGATGAGCTTATGAATATAAGATCAGAGGGAGAAGAAGTGCTTGAGGACAATGGGGTTCCTGAAGAAATTTTATAAAATCCTCATAAAAAATAATAAAATAAAAGGGAAATTTTGAATGAATATTTATTTTGAAACTTTGGGTTGTCCCAAAAATAGTAACGATTCTGAAATGGCCGCAGGGATTTTGGAACAGAACGGGCATTGTATAGTAGATAATCCGGTTGACAGTGATGCTATTATTGTGAACACGTGCGGCTTTATTAATGATGCAAAGAAGGAGTCCATTGATAAAATTTTTGAAATGGCAGAATTAAAGGAAGAACAGGATAAGAAGCGTTTACTTATTGTATCTGGCTGTCTTTCTAAGCGCTATGGAGATGATTTATTTAAGGAAATGCCTGAAGTAGATATATTTCTTGGTGTTAATGAATATCATGAGTTACCTAAAATCTTATCACAGCATCAGACAGAGAGAGAAATTCATGTTTATGATTGCAATCAGGAATTTACTGAGATAAAGGCCAGAAAGCTGGAGGGAAATCCATATACAGCTACTATTAAAATTGCAGAAGGCTGTGATAATATTTGCGCTTACTGCATTATTCCTCATATTCGTGGACATTATAGAAGCAGAAAAGAAGAGGATATATTACAGGAAGCCAAACTGTTAGCAGGACGTGGCTGTAAGGAATTGATTTTGATTGCCCAGGATGTTACGGCTTATGGAATTGATCTATATGGTGAATTTACACTGGCCAAACTTGTTAAAAAGCTTTGTAAGATTGATGGATTGCACTGGATTCGGCTTATGTATTGCTATGAAGACCGGATTACAGATGAGTTAATTGAGGTTATGGCAAATGAAAAGAAGGTGTGCCATTATCTGGATATACCTATTCAGCATAGCAGTGATAAGATTTTAAAATTAATGAATAGGCGTTCAACAAGTGAAAGCATAGTTACTAAGATTGAGAAACTCAGAAAAGCTATGCCTGATATTAATATAAGAACGACTTTGATTACTGGTTTTCCTGGAGAAACAAAAGATGAATTTGATGAACTTTACAATTTTGTACAAGATATGAAGTTTGAAAGACTTGGAGTATTTACTTATTCTAAAGAAGAAGGTACACCTGCTGCAGAAATGAAGGGGCAGGTACGTTCTGATGTAAAAGAAAAACGTAAGGATTGTATTATGAGACTCCAATTGGAGATTTCTCTTTCATCTAATCAAAAGAAAGTTGGACAAACTTTACAAGTCCTTGTAGAGGAACAGGACGAAGAAGGCACTTACATTGGTAGAACTGAGTATGATGCTCCTGAAATAGATAATTCAATTATCTTCAAATCTAATAGAGTTTTGAAACCAGGCGACATGGTTATGGTTCAGATTACAGACGCATTTGATTATGATTTAGTAGGAGTGGAGGTATAGAGATGAATTTACCCAATAAATTAACCATAGGGAGAATAATTGCTGTTCCCTTTTTTGTAGCATCATATATGATGGGATATAATTTAATAGCTTTTCTTATATTTATTGTCGCATCACTGACAGATATGCTGGATGGAAAGATTGCGAGGAAGTACAACCTTGTAACTAATTTTGGTAAGATTATGGACCCGCTTGCTGATAAGATTTTAGTTTATTCCGCATTTTGTCTTATGGTAGGCAATGGCCTAGTGCCAGCTTGGATGCTTATAGTTATCCTTGCAAGAGAGTTTGCAATAGGAGGTATGAGAACTGTAGCTGCTTCAGAAGGAATTGTTATAGCAGCAGGTATGAGTGGGAAAATAAAGACTGTACTGCAGATGATTGCAGTACCTCTTTTACTTCTTGTAAACGTAGAAACATTTGCTCCAGTTCTAACCTATATTACTATGTTAGCCAATGGTTTCTTATGGGCATCATTGATTATGACGATTTATTCTGGTATTGAATACATACTAAAGAATAAATCAGTATTTTCTATGTAATGATTAGCACCTTACAGTAAGATATCTGTTTGTATAAATTAAAATAAAAAATTCGTTGGGATAAATTTGACAATATAAGAATTTACAAGAGCTGTTGCAAAATTAATATTTTGGAGCAGCTCGTTTTGCTTAATTTTTATTTAAAAATCAAAGATTTATGGCATATTAACGTATTTGGAAAAATCGAAGCGAAAGAAGGTTTTATTATGAATGAAAAACTGAAGAATAGCGATGACAGAAATTCTGAGAATTTTAATAGGGGCTTTGATGAAAAATTACCAATGGTAGTTGGTAATTTATTAATAGAAAAGAATCTTTCTATTTCCTGTGCTGAATCTTGCACAGGTGGAATGTTTGCGCAGACTTTAACGGATATATCGGGCATTTCTGCTGTATTTGATAGGGGTATTGTAACTTATAGTAATGCAGCTAAAATGGAAGAATTAGGCGTAAAAAAGGCCACCCTGGATAAATATGGTGCAGTTAGTGAACAGACAGCTGTTGAGATGGCAGAAGGTATACAAAGAGTTTCCAAAACTAGAATAGGTGTGTCTGTTACAGGGGTCGCAGGACCTGGTGGAGGATCTATAGAAAAACCAGTTGGACTAGTATATGTTTGTGCGGTATATGATGATCAAAAAATATGTAGGGAATTAAGGCTGCAAGGTGATAGAAAATCAAATAGAACTATTTCTATGTTGACTATGTTTGAATTGGTTAAAGAATTAATTGAATGATGTCTCCGTATTAATATGGCTTAATTACAGACATATGATAGGATAAAGCACTTGACATGGTAAAATTTGTATATTAATATAGAAATATCCACATAACTGTAAGTTTGTTTTTGTAAAAAAACTATTGACCAAAGCGTATCAGTAAGGTATTATTAACAAAGAACAAATGTTCATCGTGTTTAGGAGGGGAACAAATGGCAGCTAGTAAAGAAATTAAAGAAGTTAATGTAAATATAAATAAAAGTGAAAAAGAAAAAGCACTAAAAGAGGCTATGGCTCAAATTCAAAAGCAGTTTGGACAGGGAGCTATTATGAAACTTGGTGATGATTCGGCCAAATTAAATGTTGAAGCTATCTCTACAGGTTCAGCAAGCCTGGATATTGCTACTGGTATAGGTGGTATTCCAAGAGGAAGAGTAATTGAGATTTATGGACCTGAATCTTCAGGTAAAACAACGCTTACTCTTCATATAATTGCTGAAGCTCAGAAGGCAGGAGGAAAAGCAGCATTTATTGATGCGGAGCATGCTCTTGATCCTGAGTATGCTAGAAATTTAGGTGTAGATGTAGATGAATTACTTGTGTCACAGCCTGATACTGGTGAACAGGGACTTGAAATTTGTGAAATGCTTGTTCGTAGCGGAGCTCTTGACATCGTAGTTATTGACTCTGTAGCTGCATTAGTTCCAAGAGCTGAAATTCAAGGCGATATGGGAGATAGTCATGTGGGGCTTCAAGCAAGGCTTATGTCTCAGGCGCTTAGAAAACTTACTGGAAGCATAAATAAATCAAATACTGCAGTAGTTTTTATAAACCAGCTTCGTGAAAAAGTTGGGGTTATGTTTGGAAATCCTGAGACAACGACTGGAGGCAGAGCACTTAAATTCTACTCAACTATGCGTTTTGATGTAAGAAAGATTGAAAGCATAAAAGCAGGAGATGAAGTACTTGGAAATAGAACAAGAGTAAAGATAGTAAAAAATAAAGTTGCACCGCCATTTAAGCAGGCTGAATTTGACATTATGTATGGAAGGGGAATTTCAAAAGAAGGCGATGTATTAGACTGTGGTGTTGAGGCTAAAATCGTAGAAAAAGCGGGATCTTGGTACAGTTTTGACGGTAATCGTATTGGACAGGGAAGAGAAAATGTTAAGAAATTCTTGATCGATAATCCTGAGATTTTAAATAGGATAGAAGCATTGTTAAAAGAGAATATGAAACCTACAAATGAGGTAGAAGAAATAGAAGAAGGTCTATTAGTAGATGAAGATGGTGTTGTTATTGAGGATTAAAAATATTGTAGTTTACATAAAAAACATTTGACACTACATGTCCTATATGATATTATACTTTATTGTAAGCCGCTCAGAATGGGTTTTTGTAAATGTAACTTTTTAGGTTGCTACCTTTAAATGGCGAGACTGGATAGAGGAGGTATAGAACATATGTACGCAGTAATTGAAACAGGCGGAAAGCAGTACAGAGTACAGGAAGGCGATGTAATCACAGTTGAAAAGTTAGATGTAGAAGCTGGAGAAAAGATTACTTTCGATAGAGTACTTTTAATAAGCGATGGAGAAACAGTTAAGGTTGGAGCTCCATACGTTGAAAGTTGTAATGTAGCCGGAACTGTAGTTGAACATGGCAAAGGACAGAAGGTTATCATCTTCAAGTATAAGTCAAAGAAAGACTACAGAAAGAAGCAGGGACACAGACAGCCTTATACAATGATTAAGATCGAAAAGGTTTCTGCTAGAAAAGCTAGAAAAACTAAGTCAGCAAATGAAGCTGAAGAAGCAGCAGAATAATTTTTAAATCATTGATAAGTTAGCTTATCATAATAGCTAAGAAATTAGCAAGATAGCACAAGAAAAAGGAGGTGTAGTCTATGGCAAGTAAGAAGGGAGTAGGTAGCTCCAAGAACGGTCGTGATAGTGAGTCGAAACGTTTAGGCGTTAAGAGAGGCGACGGTCAGTACGTAAGTGCGGGTAGCATCCTAGTTAGACAGAGAGGAACTAAGTTCCACCCTGGCAATAATGTAGGCATTGGCGGAGACGATACTTTATTTGCTAAGATTGATGGAGCTGTAAAGTTCGAAAGATATGACAAAACAAGAAAGCAAGTAAGCGTTTATCCTAAAGAAGCTTAAATTGATTCTAAAGCCCCTATTTATAGGGGCTTTTAAAATAAATTATAGTTTTATATTGGGATTTTTCTGTATAGGAAGGAGAGGCTCAAATATGTTCGTAGATAGAGCCAAAATAACAATTAAATCAGGTAAAGGTGGGAATGGTGCTGTAACTTTTAGAAGAGAACCATTTGTCCCAGAAGGCGGCCCCGACGGTGGTGACGGTGGTAAAGGCGGAGATGTTGTCTTTATGGCTGATGCAAGTCTTAGAACTCTTATGGATTTTAGATTTAAACGAAAATATGAAGCAGAAAATGGACAGGACGGTATGAAAAAGAAAAGGTTTGGTAAAAAAGGAGAGGACCTTATTATTAAAGTACCGCCAGGAACTGTTGTAATAGATGAAGAAACTGGATTTGTTATGAAGGATCTTGTAAAATCTGGTGATAGTTTTACAGCCGCAAAAGGTGGTAAAGGCGGTAAGGGTAATGTGAACTTTAAGAACTCTGTACGTCAGGCTCCCAATTTTGCAGAGGCAGGTGGTTTTGCAAAAGAAAGAAATGTAGTTTTAGAGATGAAACTAATAGCAGATGTGGGGTTAGTTGGTTTTCCTAACGTAGGTAAATCTACTATATTATCTGTATCTACAAATTCAAACCCAAAGATTGCAAATTATCATTTTACAACGATTACTCCTAACTTAGGAGTGGTTGCGATTTTTGATGATGGTTTTGTAATGGCAGATATTGCAGGAATTATAGAAGGCGCACATCAGGGAGCTGGTTTAGGCCATGAATTTTTAAAGCATATAGAGAGAACAAAGGTTCTTATTCATGTAGTAGATATATCCGGTTCTGAAGGCAGAGATCCTATTGAAGACTTTGATAAAATTAACAATGAATTAAAGTTGTACAATGAAAAGCTAGCTTTAAAACCTCAGATTGTTGCAGCAAACAAAATGGATATGGTGGAGGAAGATGATCCTAAGTTCCTTGAGTTTAAGGCATATGTGGAATCAAAGGGCATCAAAGTATTCCCGATTTCTGCCCCTATTAATCTTGGTATTCATGAGTTACTAGCTGAAGCAGCAGCAATGTTGGACAAACTGGCCTTAGAAGCCCCTGACCAGGAAGAAGAATATGAATTCTTTGACTTTGAAAGAGATGATATGGAAGAAGACTTCAAGGAGATTTATACTTCAGTTGCTGACGATGGAACCTATGTGGTTACAGGAAAGCAGCTTAAGAAAATCTTTGATTCTACTAACTTTAATGATAGCGGTTCTTTGAGATATTTGTATAAATATATTGAAAAGAAAGGTGCATTAGAAGAATTAAAGAAAATGGGACTTGAAGAAGGAGATACAATAAGTATATTTGATTATGAATTTGAATATTTCGAAGAATATTAAATAATTAATAGGCAGTTCAAAGTGGACTGCCTATTAATTTGTTAATAATAGCATTATTTAAAGGACTTCAACGTATTAATAAATATGGGGGAGGGTAATGTTATGGGAATTATAAAACAAACAATCATTTGTATAATTATTGGTTTAATTTTCATGGGATGTCAAGCTTCGGACAATAAAATGATTGGCCAGGTTACAAACAAAGTAGAGATGGTTATTTTTAAGGATTATACAACCTTAGATATAAAAGAAACATGCTTAAATACTCTTGACAATATAAAAGATTTAAAGGATAAAACTAAAAATGCCATGGAGTATACAGAGGAAACTATGGCTAATTATAGAAAAAATGTGATATAATACGTATTTAGATAAAAACAACGCTGCTGTAATCAATCAGCATTGAAAGGTTCGGTTACTTTTATGCCACATAAATATTTAACTGTTGAAGAATGCTTGGAATTGTTAAAAAAATATAATACGCCGCCTCATGTGATTAGACATTGTAAGGCAGTAGCTGATGCTGCTGTTAAATTAGCAATAGCATTAAATCAGAAAGGCAGCCATTTAGATATAGAATTAATTCGGGGAGCAGCTTTAATTCACGATATTGCTAGGGTTGAGGAAAATCATCAAGAGAAAGGTGCGCAAATTGCCAGATTATTGGGATATAATGATGAGGCAGACATTATCAAGGCTCATATGACTTATGAATTAAAAAAAGAGGTGGATGACCTAGCAGAAGTTGACATGGTCTGTTTTGGAGACAGAGTTGTAAAAGAAGATAAATATGTAGGCCTAGCTGAACGCATGGCATATATTGTAGAAAAGGTTAAAGACAGACCTGATGCGGTGAGTAGAATACTAAAGAAACAAGCAGAAACAGAACTACTGTTGTCAAAAATTGAGGACAGATTAGGTATTACGATAGATGAATTAATGAGTAAAGAAAGGTAAGAAGGTTCAATGAACTTAAATTTAAATTTGGACAACATACTAAAAAGAGTTGAAAAACCGGCTAGATATATTGGAGGCGAACTTAATTCTGCAAAAAAAGAAATCACAAAGGATATGACAAGATTCTGCTTTGCATTTCCAGATACTTATGAAATAGGTATGTCATATTTAGGTATGCAGATTTTATATAATATCTTAAACAAAGAAAAAAATATTTATTGTGAACGGGTATTTAGTCCTGGACTTGATATGGAGCAAATTTTAAGAGAAGAGAAAACACCTCTTTTTACATTAGAAACGAAAACTCCTATAAATGTTGTGGATTTTTTAGGGTTTACCCTTCAATATGAACTTTCGTTTACTAATATCTTAAATATTTTAAATCTAGGAGGGATTCCTTTAAGACGTGAAGAGAGAGATGAAAGTTACCCTATAATTATAGCAGGGGGGCCTTGTGCGTATAATCCAGAACCTTTGGCTGATATTGTAGATATTTTCTTAATTGGAGACGGAGAAGAAATATTAATTAAATTATTTAATGAATATCAGATTTCACAAAATGCAGGAGAAAATAGAGAAGAGTTCTATAAAAGAATTGTAAAATTTCAAGGGGTTTATGTTCCTAAATTTTATAATCCTGTTTATGGCGAAAATGGCCAGATATCCAGAGTGGACAAGCTATATGAAGGAGCACCAGATAAAATTCTAAGATGCATTATTCCTGATCTAAATGAAGTTGATTTTCCTGTGGATCCAATTGTACCTTTCATTGAAACTGTACATGACCGGTCTGTTGTGGAAACATTTAGAGGCTGCACTCGAGGATGTCGTTTTTGCCAGGCAGGTATGATTTACAGACCAGTAAGAGAAAGAAGAATGGCGCTAATTGAAGAACTTGCTAAAAAACAACTTGAAAACACAGGTCATGAGGAACTGTCTTTATTATCCTTATCCACAAGTGATTACTCTAAATTTGAAGAATTAGCAACTAATTTGATGCATATGTGCAAAAATAATAATGTTTCATTATCATTACCTTCACTTAGGCTAGATTCATTTTCCTTTAAAGTATTACAGGAAATACAAGGATATAAGAAATCTGGTCTGACCTTTGCACCTGAAGCAGGTTCCCAAAGGCTTAGGGATGTTATAAACAAATGTATTACAGAGGAAAATATTTATAACTCTGTAGAACAAGCCCTTGAATTAGGATGGAAGAACATTAAACTTTATTTTATGAATGGTCTGCCAACAGAAACCTTTGAGGATATAGATGGAATTTATGCAATAGCTTCAAATATTGTAGAAATGAATAAGAAAATTAATGGGAAAGGGAGATTTAATGTAACCGTAAGTGTGTCAAACTTTGTTCCAAAGGCACATACTCCTTTTCAATGGATGTCACAGGATTCAGCAGAACAGTTTAGTGAGAAACATAAATACCTTAGAGAAAAGTTAAGACCTATTAAAGGCGTAACTTTTAATTACCACGGTACGGATACAAGTGTTTTGGAAGCTGTATTTGCAAGAGGGGACAGACGTGTATCAAAAGTTCTTATCAGAGCTTTTGAATTAGGATGCAAATTTGATGGATGGACTGAACACTTTAAATATGATGCGTGGATGAAGGCTTTTGAGGAAACAGGCATAGATAAAGATTTTTATACAATCAGAGAAAGAAGTTATAATGAAATCCTGCCATGGGAAATTATTGACTGTGGTGTAACAAAAGAATTTTTAATGAGCGAAAATGATAAGGCTAGGAAAGAGGAAATAACCCAAGATTGCAGAAAGGGTTGTGTTGGTTGTGGCATGAATAAAAATGTAAAGTGTGAAATGGAGGGTATTAATGGCTAAGTATGTATTAAAGTTCTCCAAAGAAGGCTATTTTAAATATACATCACATTTGGATTTATTAAGATTATTTAAAAGAAGTTTTAAACGTGTAGGTATAAAATTAGATTATTCCCATGGCTTTAATCCCCACCCTAAGATGGGATTTGCACAGCCACTTTCTTTAGGATACTCTAGTATTTCAGAATTGCTGGAATTTGAAACATCACAAGATATTTTGGTTGAAGAAATCAAAAATAAATTAGATTCTATAATGCCTGAGGGATTGAAAATACTAGGTTGCGTTGAATATAAAGAAGACGGCAAAACTTTAGCGGCGCTTACGGAATCAGCTGAGTATGTTATAGGAATACCTTTTGGGGAAGAGTTATTAAAAGGAAAAAGCTGCGAAGAAATTTGTCATGAATTTCTTTCGCAGGAACATATTATTGTAAAAAAGAAGCAGAAAAAATCAAAAGAGTTAGTGGATTTAGACATAAAAACCAAAATTATTAAGTTAGCTTTTTCTAAAGTTAATGGCAAAATAATTGTTTCAGCTTCTTTGGATGCTGGAAGCGAGTCTAATTTAAGCCCAGAATTACTTATTGATGCAATAATAAGGTTTTTAAATATAGATGTGTCAAGATATGATATTGATGTAATGAGAGTAAACATAATTTTCAGCAATAAATTCACCATATAATTACAATTAAAATGTTGACATCCATAATTTACCAATGTAAAATAAAGTTAAATTAATCATAAATTAACATTTATTTTCAAGGGGGGTATATTATGAAAAGTTATTTAAATAGGGATTATGTTGAAAATTTTATTAGGTATCATAAGAAAATGATTATAAAGGTAGCTGCGGGTTTTATACTTTTTGCGGCTGCTTTTTTTGTTTTTTGTATTCGTGACTATAAAGGGGATAATGACGAATTTAAATTAATAAATAATGCAGATGGTAGGATTCAAAATCAAAAGCAGATAGAAGAGACTGTAACATCTAATGCAATCGGGGAGAAGAAAGTAGAAAAAAATAAACCGGAAAAAATCTATGTTGATATCACCGGAGCAGTCGAGATACCTTATGTTTATGAAATGAAAGAAGGGGCAAGGGTTTATGAAGTAATAGAGATTGCAGGAGGGTTAAAAGATGATGCAGATATAAGCAATCTTAATCTTGCACAAATTGTAAAGGATGAAGACAAAATAACTGTTTTTACAAAAGATCAGATTGCTAATGGCACAGCTGAACAACCTATGCAAAATAGTAAGTCCTCAGTTGTTACTAATGCAGATAAAAACCATAATCAACAAAATGAACTGAATCCAGATTCAGAAGGATTAATTAATATCAATGCAGCTACTTCTGCTGAGTTACAAACCATTAAAGGAATAGGTCCTTCAACAGCTGAAAAAATCATTTCTTATAAGCAGGAGCATGGCCAATTTAAAAAAATTGAGGAAATTATGAATGTCAGCGGTATAGGTGAAAAAACTTTTGCAAAATTTAAAAGTAAAATTACGGTTTAAAATAGGTAATTCTGTTAAAACTATCCTAGTAAGAGGTGGTTTTTATGTTTACAAGAAAAAAAAGTTTAATAGAGCGAAAAGGCTTTTATATCACATTAGTTGCCATATTAGGTATTGGATATTTGATTACTAGTCTCCTTTCCTCCCCGGAGGCTACAATTGAAAGTGAGAATATTAGTACAAATGTTAATCAAACAGTAAAGCAAAATAACATTGAAAAGGATAAGGTTTCTGAAAATAGTAATTTAAATTCAGATAATAATGATAATAATGTTCAAGAAAATCAATCAAGTGAATATTATTTAGTTAAGGAATCAGATGGGGTAATAAAAATTTACCAGTATGATAAGAATGGAGTAGAAAACCTACTTAGAACTACGGACATTCTTTTTTCACTACTGAGTGAGGAGGATCAGAAATTATTTTCTGAGGGTGTAGTGGTAAAGAGTGAAAATGAATTATTAGAATTATTACAAGACTTTGAAAGCTAGGAGTTATTTGCTTTATGAAAAAAATGAGAGTACATGGAATTGTTAAAGGGCTATGTGTATTTGTTTTATTAGTTGCTGTTATTACAGGTATTTCACTGGTTGTAAAACAGACAGAAGAACCTGCACCAGCAGCTATTAATGTTGTAACAGAGAAAGTATTAATGCCTGGAGGTCAATCTATAGGCGTTAAGATGGATGTCAAAGGGGTTTTAATTGTAGGTCTTCAGGAAATTGAAACCATAACTGGAGAAGTAGTTAATCCAGGGATATTGTCTGGATTACAAATTGGTGATACAATATTAGAGATAAATGGACAAAAAGTTTATCGTGCCACAGAGGTGCAGAATATCGTAAATAAAATAAGAGGTGAGGTTTTGTTGAAACTTCAGAGAAAAAACGATATTATAGAGATAAGTTTAACCCCTGTCATAGCGAAATCTGACAATATGTATAAATTAGGAATTTGGGTCAAGGACAAGACGGCAGGTATTGGAACTTTAACTTATTATGATCCACAGAACAACTACTATGGAGCATTAGGCCATGCAATAACTGATCCTGAAACTTCTGCAATCCTCCCAGTAGCGGAAGGAGAATTGGTGAATTCAAGGGTAGAGTCTGTCAAGCAGGGTAAAGCGGGAGACCCCGGTGAAATAAGAGGTATATTCTATGAGGCTGATGATCCGCTTGGCAGTCTGGAAAAAAATACTGAATTCGGCATATTTGGCAGCTTATATGGCAAAATAACTAATCCATATTATGCCAAACCTTTACCAGTTGGATATCAGGATTCTGTTACAGTAGGCCCAGCATATATTTTGACAACTTTAGATAATAATAAAGTAGATTGTTTTGAAATAGAAATTGAAAAAGTAAATAAACAAGCTAAACCAGATACAAAAAGTATGACAATAAAGGTGACAGATGAAAGACTTTTGAAGAAGAGTGGTGGAATTGTTCAAGGCATGAGTGGTAGTCCGATTATTCAGAACGGAAGGCTTATAGGTGCTGTAACTCACGTATTTGTCAACAATCCTCAAAAAGGTTATGGCATTTTTATTGAGTGGATGATGCAGGAACAAATGTCGAATCATGTCGAAAAATGACAGAACTTATGTATATTTTCTGATAATTTATGTTGCATAAACTACAGAAAAAGTATAAATTAATAGATGCTGGAGTATTGCTAAATAATATAATAATCTATGATGATTATTATGAAATTAAGGGGGATATGTGATGACAAAAATAAGTATCGGAATTGCAGATGATAATAAGGATTTTTGCGAAATTCTGAGCGATTATTTCACAGAACAAGAAAATATTGATATTACCTTTGTAGCAAATGATGGAATACAAACTGTAGATTGTGTGAAAAAGTATTTACCGGATGTTTTGATTTTAGACATGATTATGCCGCACCTGGATGGTCTTGGTGTTTTAGAAAGCATAAATAACATGGATTTGCCAAAATATCCAAAAACAATCATGCTTTCTGCAGTGGGACAAGAATCAATTACTCAGAAAGCAACAAAATTAGGCGCTGAATATTATTTGGTTAAGCCATTTAATTTGGGTGTTTTATCAAAACGAATCAATCAACTTTTTGGGGAGGGGATTGAAGAAGGATCTGGAAAACTTACCAGCATAAGAACTGTGGTAAATAATAGCACAGAAAAAACAAGTAATGATTTGGAAGTTGATATTACAAATATTATTCATGAAGTGGGTGTTCCTGCTCATATAAAAGGGTATCAGTATTTACGAGATGCTATAACCATGGTAGTTGAAGACATGGATTTACTTGGAGCAGTTACTAAGGAGTTATATCCAGCAATAGCAAAAATTAATAATACAACACCAAGCAGAGTTGAAAGAGCAATAAGACACGCTATCGAAGTTGCATGGAACAGAGGAAAAATTGAAACAATAAATAATTTGTTTGGATATACCGTACATAATGACAAAGGAAAGCCAACCAATTCGGAATTCATCGCAATTATAGCTGATAAACTAAGATTAGAACGTAAGATTTCTTAACATAATTTTATTACAGTAAATATTTTTTTGTATAATGGTGCTTGTCCATAGGATTAGCACCATTTATTTTGAAGTTTTGCCCGTAAAAAATAGGATGTGCAATCCTCATACAGAAATTTCAGTAGCTTTATCTGCTAGAAAATTTTCCGTGGCTGTTGACAGTATTTAAAGAACTATTATATAATAAAAAACATACTGTGTGCCAAAACTTATAGTCAAAATATGAAAGGTTGATACAAATGATTTATGGATATGCTAGTGTTTCATCAAGGGGTCAATTTGAAGCGAACTCAATAGAAGATCAAACAAAACTAATTAAGCAAAGATATCCCAGTGCAGAAATGATAATTGAAAAATATGAGGATCCAAAAGAAAGACCCAGTTTAAAAGAATGTGTTACTAAGATGTATGGCGGAGATACTTTAGTAGTTTCTAAATTGGACAGGCTTTGTGGAACAATAAAGGAAGGTATCGCTTTTATTGAAGAAGCATTAAGTAAAAATATACGTATAAATATTATAAACATGGGTATGATTGATGGAACACATACAGGTAAAATGATTGTAAATATAATGTATGCCTTCGCAGAATTTGATAAGGCCATGATAATAGAAAGAACTCAGACTGGAAAAGCTATTGCTAAAACTAAAGAAGGATTTAAAGAGGGAAGACCGAAAAAATTTTCTGATTCTGAAATAGAAGAAGCACTTACTCTGTTAAAGAATAACAGCTATAAGATTGTAGAAGAACAAACAGGTATTAGCAAGAGTACTTTAATTAGAGCAAAACGAGCATAGAGCATATGAGATAGTAAAAAGGGTTTAATTAACAGAGAGGAATATAAAATGCTTTCAAAAGAAAAAATTGATAGAATTAATGAATTGGCAAAAAAATCAAAACGTGTCGGATTAACTGATGTTGAAAAAGAAGAGCAGCAAACACTCAGAAAAGAGTATTTGACTAAATTTAGAGAGAGTTTTAGAAATCAACTGTCAAACATAGAAATTGTAGAAGATGTTGAAGAAGACGTCGAAATTGAAATAAAAGTGAATTAATTTACTTTAGAAAAACAGCGAGAAGTAACAAATTTCTCGCTGTTTTATTTATATAGTATTTCTGGAGGTATATGCGTTATGAAGAAATACTATCATTTATTAACATTTGGTGCCATTATTGTAATTATTATCAGTGTCTTTTCAGGATTTAGTAATCCTGTAGAAGAGGACATAGTAAAAGATATACTTGAACAGAGGACAAGCATTATGCAAAAAGCTTTTTATAATCAAATCACGAAAGAAAAAGCAGAAGCTGACCTAGAAAAAATTGAGACATATCCTATTATAACAGAAGATATAAAACAATTGAGGCAATGGGAAAACACACAAATAGACGTAGTGAAAGAAATGAGCTTTACAAATGTTAAATTAGAAAAAAATTTGTTAGAATATATGACATACAGGGTAGATATTCTATGGGAGATGAGCGGGCTAAGTGAAGATTACTTCATGGAAAGTAATTATCATGTGGTTTTTAAGAAAAATAATGATAATTATAAATTGTCTTGCTTTGATCCTATATAAGAAAATAGCCTTATATCATATTTATTTACTAGGAAATTTTAAAAAAGGGGTTTATATTTCTGGAAATGTTGGTATAATATTTATTGGAAAATTAATTTATATTTAAATAAAAGGAGCAAATTATGCGACAAGTATATCTAGATTATTCAGCAACGACTCCTGTTAAGGAAGCCGTAATGAAGGCAATGATTCCATATTTCACAGAAATGTTTGGAAATCCATCCAGCTTATATACAATTGGTGCTACTTCTAAGGAAGCTATGGAAAAAGCAAGAGTACAAGTAGCAAAGCTTATCAATGCACAAGATAAGGAAATATTCTTTACAGCTTCAGGTACTGAAGCGGATAACTGGTCGGTTTTCGGAATAGCAGATGCATTAAAGAATAAGGGTAATCACATCATCACAACCAAGATTGAACATCATGCTATGCTGCATTCCTGCGATTATCTTGAAAAACATGGATATGACGTAACTTATCTTGATGTAGAGCCGGATGGGAGAGTAAATCCTGAAACATTAAAAGCAGCAATAACTGATAAAACTATTTTGATTAGTATAATGTTTGCAAATAATGAAGTAGGCACTATTCAACCAATAAAAGAATTGGCAGCTATCGCTAAAGAAAATGGAGTTATTTTCCATACAGATGCGGTACAAGCCTTAGGTAATGTTCATATTGATGTTAAAGAATTAGGGATTGATTTAATGTCAATGTCAGCACATAAAATTTATGGCCCTAAGGGAACGGGAGCATTATTTATTAGAAAAGGCGTAAAGCTTTCTAACTTTATGCATGGTGGTGCTCAGGAAAGTAAGAAAAGAGCAGGAACTGAAAACCTCCCTGGTATTGTAGGGTTTGGTAAAGCAGCAGAGTTAGCATATGAGAATCTTGATGAACATGTTAAAAAAATAAGTGAACTGAGAAATTATTTTGTTGATCAAGTGATGTCAAAAATAGAGAATGTTACACTTAATGGTAGCAAAGAATTTAGACTTCCGGGAAATGCTAACCTTACTTTTGAATTTATCGAAGGCGAAGCGATGCTTCTTTATTTAGATATGAAAGGGATTGCCGTATCTACTGGCTCAGCATGTTCTTCGGCATCACTTGTTCCTTCTCATGTACTTTCTGCACTAGGAATACCAGTAGAAAGAATACATGGATCATTAAGATTTACAGTGGGAGATCCTACTACGAAAGATGATATTGATTATGTTGTAGAAGAATTAGTTGGGGTTGTAAACAAATTGAGAAACATTTCTTCTGTTTCTAAGACGAAAGGTTGGTAATATATTATGGCAATGTATAATGATAAAGTAATGGATCACTTCATGAACCCACATAATGTTGGTGAAATTGATAATGCAGACGGAACAGGTACATATGGAAGTCCTGTTTGTGGAGATATGATGAAAATCGACATAAAGGTTGAAGATGATGTCATCAAGGATGCAAAATTTAAGACCTTTGGCTGTGGTTCTGCAATAGCATCTTCAAGTGTCGCTACAGATATGATTAAGGGATTAACCATAGAAGAAGCTTTAGCAGTAACAAACAAACAGATTATTGATGAGCTTGGCGGTCTACCTGCTGTCAAGATTCACTGTTCAGTGCTTGCAGATCATGCAATTAAATCTGCTATTTATGATTATGCTCAGAAAAATGGTAAAACATATAAGGGCCTTGAAGGATTCGATCCTAATGCAGATGAAGATGAACATGAAAACAGTTGTGGAGTAGAATAATTAACAAAATAAAAATGCAAATTACATTTCCCGTCAGACTATGCCTGACGGGTTTTTTATATTATGGGAAAATCTATTGATATTTTCCATTATATAAAAAAGGAAGTGGAGAGGGGCGGAAGCCTCTTTGCCAATAAAGGAGGGTGTTCGGCGAATAAAATGAGCGCCGAAGGGAACCATGGGGTTCCATAACGGAGTGGCGAAGCCATATTTTTGTGTCCAAAAAATGTGCATAAAATTTAAGTATGTCCATATATATGAAATATGGACAAAGGTGAGGTAGGTACATATGGATTACAAAAGTATTATACAAGAGCAGCTTAACGCTTTAGACCTTAGCGAACTTGAAACTATTATGGAAGATACATCCCTTCAAAGTGGAGGGTTGGTTCCCAATTTAAGTATTCAAGAGATCATAAATAACGCAATAAGCGGTAAGCCTATATTTGATTCACAAATCATTATTCAAAACTTTAAAGACCTATTTTTATATGAAATGAAAAGCAGCTTAATTCTTGGAGTTCAGTTAGTCACAATATGCATAGTAATAGGTCTGTTAACAAATCTTTCAAACTCTTTTGGAAATAAAGCAGTATCCAGATTAGGAGTTATTGTATGCAGTTGTTTTGTTATTGGGTTATGTCTGAATAATTTTTCACAGACCTATAATATGTGTGCAGATACACTTAATACTATGACTAAAACCATGCAGATATTGCTTCCCATATTAATACCATTAATTATTAGTATTGGAGGAATAACCACTGGGAGTATATTAAATCCAATTGTTGTTGGCTCGATTACACTATTTAATACAATACTTCAAAAATTCATATTGCCAGCAATTTTTATTTCATCCATATTTATTTTAGTTAATAGCCTTACTGATAGAGATTATGTAAATAAATTAGCAGTATTCTTAAGAGGTGTAGCAACTTTTGCAACGGGCTTATGTGTTACTTTTTTTGCAGGAATCACGGCAATACAAGGTTTTGTTTCTGAATCTGCCGATGGAGTTCTTATTAATACGGCTCGCTATTCCGTAAATAATTTTGTCCCAATCGTAGGAGGTTTTGCAGCAGACTCTATTGATATGGTAATTTCTTGTATAGGAGTTATAAAGAATGGTATTAGTATTTTTGGTGTTATCTTGGTCATATCCTTACTAGCAATACCACTGATAAAGCTGATGGCGATTGCTGTAATTTATAAAGTGACTGCAATAGTTATTGAGCCTATAGGTAACAAACAGGTTTCCGGATGTATGAATGAAATGGGGAATTCTGTTATAACAATGGCTGTGGTTTTGTTTTTAGCAGCATTAATGTTTCTCGTATTTTTAACTATAATTATCGGAGTTGGAGGAGGAAGTCTGCTGAGATAGTGGATTATAAAAAAATGGAGATTATAAAAGAATGGGTTCGGAATATATTTATAATTGTAGTAGCACTATCTTTTATTGAGACTTTATTACCTTCTAGCGAAATGCAAAATTATATAAAATTTATATTTTCATTGATAATTATGGCTACAATTTTATCACCACTTTTAATTTTTCTGGAATAAGAACAAGAGTGTTAAATATATATTACTGTGGAGGATTTTCATGTGAAAAAAAAGAAGAGGAATATTTCTGCTAAGATAATAATATATAAGCTTATAACCGTTATAGTTGTCCTCTGCTTAATGCTTTTAACCTTCCAGGTTGTTACAAACAATAAAGATGGAAGAAGGCAGATTGTAGATGAAAATGGCGGAGTTGAAGTAAGCATGCCAATTATTTTGTCCGAGGATGAGGAGAATGGGGGATCTGTACAATGAATAAGGTTTCTAAAAAGAAAAAATTAGCTTTGTTTGGTTTACTAGGATTGGTTTTATGTTTAGCTGCTGTAAATCAATCACTGAATAAGGAGGAAGCTTTAAAGACTTCAGCAGAGTATACTAATTATGAACAACAGGAAATGTTGGAACATGATGGAGACGTATTAGTTGATAGTTTAAATATTAAAGCTGTAGCTGGAAATCAAGCTGTAAGTGGAGCTGGGATTAGCAGTACTAGTAATAGTGGCATAACTTCTAAAGTAGTGACATCAGATGATGTAGCAGAATTAAATAATACTGATACATATTTTGGTGAAATAAGAGACACAATTGACACAGATAGGAATCAGGTTATATCCATGCTGACAGATGTTGTAGCAGAAACAGATAACGCAGTTGAAAAAGAAAATGCAACTCAGCAAAAACTTAAGATTATAGGCTATATGGAAAAGGAAAAAACAATAGAAAGTTTAATTTCCGCAAAGGGACTTCCAGAATGCTTGGTATTATTAACAGATAATGCGGTTAATGTAACAGTGAATAAAGATCAGCTTGACCAGGCAGATGTAGCAAAAATTTGCGATATTGTTATTAGAGAAACTGGCCGTCCAGCAAATCAGATTATAATTCAGAGTAAAGTTTAATATTCCTGTGGACCCTCAAATATGCTAAAAGTATAGTAGTTTACTTATACTGACACAGTTTGAGGGTCTTGTTTTAACTAAACACATCTGCTATAATAAACATAGACAAACTTACTGAGGTGAAGGTTATGAGTATCGAGCAAGAAGAAAAATTAGGTGCAGTTAAAATATCCGATGATGTTATAGCTATTTGTGTTATAAATGCAGCTTTAAATACCAAAGGTGTAGCTGGATTAAGTGGTGGATTAACTGATACTATTTCTAGGAATCTACTTGGAAAAGAACCTTTAAAAAAAGGCATCAAATTATCTAAAGAGGATGATGTAATTATTATAGATATTTATGTAATTGTTAATTATGGCGTAAAGATACCAGAAGTTGCATGGAACATTCAGAAGAATGTAAAAAAAGAGGTTGAAAGCATGGTTGATATACAAATAAAAACAATAAACATACATGTTCAAGGTGTACACTTTGCAGAGCAGAAAGATCAAGAAGCGCAGGAGGATTAAAATATGAATCGCAATGAAGCGAGAGAACTAATGATGCAGCTTTTATTTCAAATGGAAGCACAAAATGAATATAATGTTGAAATTAAAGAGAAATTTCTACAGGATAAAGGTGATTTAAGAATTCAAAGGCCTTATATAGACCAATTGCTTGATATTATTTTAGAACATAAAGCTGAAATTGACCATACATTAGAGGAATCTAGCGTAAACTGGAAAATTAATCGAATGAGTAAAGTAGATTTTGCCATATCAAGACTGGCTACAGCAGAATTGCTTTATATGGATGATATACCCACATCGGTATCAATAAATGAGGCGATTATTCTTGCTAAGAAATTTGGAACGGATGATTCAAGTAAATTTATAAATGGTATTTTAGGTAAGGTAGCTCAGAAGATAGCAGAAGCTTAAAGAAATGAATAATTATATTTTAGGGATAGATACGAGTAATTATAAAACTTCAATTGCTGTTGTTGACAATGATGGAACAATTGTAATTGACAAGAGATGTTTATTAAGAGTGAAGAAAGGTGAAAGGGGTTTGAGGCAATCAGAGGCCCTTTTTCAGCATGTTGAGAACCTTCCTGAATTATTTGAAACACTTACAAGTCAAAAATTAAATATAATAGCAGTTGCTGTATCCAATAAGCCAAGACCTATAGAGGGATCCTATATGCCTTGTTTTAAAGCAGGTTATGGCTTCGGTAAAGCCATTGCAAATACTCTAAACGTTCCCTTACTCCAATTCTCACACCAAGAGGGACATTTAGAGGCAATAAAACATTATAGCAGTATGAATGAGAAGAAATCTTTTTTAGCATGGCATTTATCAGGTGGAACCTGTGAATTGCTTAGAATTGTTGATGGACAAATAGAAATTGTAGGTGGAAGTAAAGACATTTCTTTTGGACAAGTCATTGATCGGGTAGGGGTCCTTCTAGAAATGAATTTCCCCGCAGGCGAAGAGATGGATTTACGTGCAATACAAGTAAAGACAGAAAAAGAAATGAAACAGAAACAGCTGACCAAGATTAAATTGGATGGATTATACTTTAATCTTTCTGGAATAGAAACTCAGTGCAATCGACTTTTACAAAGTGATGCATGGAAGAACAACGAATTTGATGAGAATATCTTAATAAAAGAATTATTTGATAAAATTACTACAACTATTGCTTCTGTTTCAGCAAAGGCAGCAGATCAATTTGATATTAAAGATATAATATTTGCAGGAGGAGTGTCCTGTAGTAAGTATATTAGTCATGAAATAAAAAACTTCTTTGCAAATAAAGAGGTTAAAATTGAATTTGGTAGACAAGACTTGTCTGGAGATAATGCTGTAGGGATAGCATTATTAGGAGGAAAAAGCTTATGGCTATAAAGCCCGTAAGAGTTTCACAACTAAATGCGTATATAAAAAGAGTATTGCAATCAGATCCTCTTTTAAGCAGTGTTTCTGTGGTGGGCGAGATTTCTAATTTAAAATTTCATGGAACAGGTCATGTATATTTTACACTAAAAGATGAGAATAGTAAGATAAACTGTTTTTTATCTGCGGAAAATTTACAGCATTTGCACTTTGAAATAGCAGATGGTATGGAAATTACTGCAGAGGGATATATATATTTATATGAAAAGGGTGGCACGTACTCTTTAAATATAAGGGATATTCAAATATCCGGATTAGGAAATTTAAGTATTGCATTCGAGAAATTAAAAGAAAAACTTTCTAAGCAAGGATTATTTGATGAAAAATATAAAAAGCCAATTCCGTTTTTTCCTCATAAGATTGTGATTATCACTTCTGAATCAGGAGCGGCGGTTAGAGATATTATAAAAATAATAAAAAATAGAAACAATATAGTAGATGTTTTGGTTTATCCTGTGTTAGTTCAGGGACCTGGTGCTGCACCAGATATAGCAGAAGCAGTCAAACAGGTCAACCTGCTATTTCCTGAAACGGATACGATTATTGCAGGTAGAGGTGGAGGATCCATAGAAGAACTTTGGGCTTTTAATGAAGAAATTGTTGCCAGAAGTATTTTTGAATCAAAGATTCCGATTATATCTGCGGTTGGACATGAAATTGATTTTACCATAGCTGACTTTGTAGCAGATAAAAGGGCCGAAACACCAACAGCGGCTGCCCAAATGGCAGTTCCTGATATAAATGAACTAAGACACTATATGTTACAGCTTAAAACTAATTTAGAAAACCAAGTTACTAGCTGTATTAGATGTAAAGAACTTAAACTTCAAAGCTGTAATATAGAAGCATTAGTATCAAAATTTGAAAACAGAATTAATTTTCAGATAAATAGTGTTAACAATCAGTATAAAGAAATGCTTACTCTTATAAGTAATATGCTATATAATAAAAAGAATAAGATTGATTCAGTTAAAGATCAATTAGAAGCATTAAATCCACGAAATATTATGGATAGAGGTTATAGTGCTATAATCAATAGTGAAGGTAAAATCATTAATTCTGTAGAATCAATAGGAATTAATGAAAAATTTATCACCATAATGAAAGATGGAAGTATTGAAGGCATAGTAACAAAAATAAGGAAGGATAAATAATCATGGCAGCCAAAAAGGATTTATCATTTGAGGAAGCTCTTGAAAAATTAGAACTTTCGGCGGAATGCTTAAAAAGTGATCATGTGTCTCTGGAAGAAGCTTTAAAAAGTTTTGAACAAGGCATTGAGTATTATAATAAATGTAATACTATATTAAATAACGCTAAGCAGAAAATAGAAGTTTATTCTAAGCAGTAAAGGAGGCGCGTGTTATGGACAATATCTCATATTCCACGTACAAAAATTTAATTGATGAACACATCTTGGACTTCTTACCTGAAATTGACCATAAGAGCATTACGGTATATGATGCTATGAAATACAGTTTGACTGCTGGTGGGAAAAGGCTTAGACCTGTATTGCTGCTTGCTGCATGTGAGTTTGTAGGCGGAGACATTCAGAATGCTATTCCTTATGCCTGTGCTATAGAATACATTCATACGTATTCACTTATTCATGATGATTTGCCAGCTATGGATGACGATGAACTTAGAAGAGGGGTTCCTACGAACCATATAGTCTTTGGGGAAGCTATGGCCATACTTGCAGGCGATGGACTGCTTACCAGCGCTTTTGAAGCCATGAATAAGGATATGCTTTTATATTTAGATGATTCTACTAAATTAAAGCGCAGAATCAGAGCAATTTATGAAATGTCAAAGGGGGCTGGCTGCCGAGGTATGGTCGCTGGTCAGGTTGCTGATATGGAAGCAGAGAATAAGCAATGCTCAAAAGAAATGCTTGATTATATTCATTTAAATAAAACCGCAGCTCTTATTACTGCATCTGTGCGGGCTGGTGCCTATTTAGGAGGAGCCACAGAACAGCAGCTTAGGGACTTGACTGGCTATGCCGAGAACTTAGGTCTGGCTTTCCAAATTGCGGATGATATACTGGATATTTGCGGCAATGAACAGGAAATGGGTAAAAAAGCTGGAAATGATCAGAAGAAGCATAAATCTACTTATCCTTGTTTGTATGATTTGGAGGAGTGTAAAGCTTATTTAAAGGAGCTTACTGAAACAGCATTGTCCTTCTTAGAATCTTATTATGATGAAGCTGAGTTCTTTAATACTTTTGCTGAGGAAATGGTGGTTCGTGGTAAATAATTTATAAAGGAGCTCATTTTTGAGAATGGTACAATGGGAGATAGAAAAAAAATAAATCTTTTAACGGGGAATTTCCCTGAAGATTTAAAATATATGTCCAATGACGAATTGGAGTTATTGACTTATGATATAAGGGATTTTCTCATAGAAAATGTATCAAAAACAGGAGGACATTTAGCCTCTAATCTAGGTGTGGTAGAACTTACTATTGCCCTGCATACTGTTTTTGACAGCCCTAGAGATAAAATAATTTGGGATGTAGGACACCAGTCCTATGTGCATAAGATTTTAACGGGAAGAGCGGATCGGTTTTCTTCCCTTAGACAGTATGGCGGTATGAGTGGATTTCCTAAAAGAGAGGAGAGTCCCCATGATTGTTTTGACACAGGCCATAGCAGTAATTCAATTTCTGCTGCAGCAGGAATCGCTGCGGCTAGAGATTTAAATGGAGATGATTTTGCAGTTATAGCAGTTATTGGAGATGGCGCTTTAACTGGAGGATTAGCTTTTGAGGCACTGAATAATGCGGGAGCATCAAAATCTAAAATGATTATCATAGTAAATGATAACGGGATGTCCATATCTAAAAATATTGGAGGAGTTTCTCAACATCTGAGTAATTTAAGAATGTCTTCTACTTACTTGGATTTTAAAAAACAAGTTAAGAAAACTTTAAAAGGCATTCCGCGAGTAGGTGAAAGTTTATATTCTGGAATTGAACATCTTAGAGACTCCATTAAATATGCAATGGTAGAAGGGGCTTTATTTGAAGAATTTGGATTTAAATATATGGGACCTTTTGATGGACATAATATAGAAGATTTGACAACAGCCCTCATGCTTGCAAAAAATGTAGAAGGTCCAGTTGTTTTACATGTACTTACTAAAAAGGGAAAAGGCTACAGAAATTCGGAAACCAGTCCTGACAAGTTTCATGGAGTAGCGCCCTTTAATCCATCAACTGGCTTACCACTCAAAGCTGCTGATGGATTTTCATATTCTCAAGTTTTCGGTAATAAAATGATTCAGCTTGCCGGCAGAAATGAAAAAGTTGTGGCTATTTGTGCAGCCATGATTAATGGAACAGGTTTAGATAAGTACGCTGCAAAATATCCCAATCGGATTTTTGATGTGGGTATTGCTGAAGGGCATGCGGTTTCTTTTGCGGCTGGACTTGCAGTTGCAGGTTACAGACCAGTAGTTGCCATATACTCTACTTTTCTTCAAAGAGCCTATGATCAAATGATGATTGATGTGTGCATGCAGAAATTACCGGTTATATTTGCCATTGACAGAGCAGGAAATGTTGGTGCAGATGGTGAGACCCATCATGGTGTCTTTGATTTATCCTATTTAAACCATATGCCAAATATGACTGTACTTGCCCCGGCAGATGGCACTGAATTGGCAGAAATGTTTGAATATGCCTTAACACTTGACGGACCGTGTGCAATAAGGTATCCTCGAGGTGAGGCATTAGATTTTTCCACTGTATATAACGGTGAATATGGTACTATCTTTAAGAATAGAGATATTTTTAAAGGTGGAGATGTAGTTATATTTGCGGTAGGAAAAATGCTGTCTATTGCATATGAGGTGTGTTTAAATTTACGCGATGCAGGATTAGATGTTGGACTTATAAATGCAAGAAGCATTCATCCTTTGGATGAAGAGTCTATAATTAGTGCAGCAAAAGCATCAAAACGAATCATTACTATTGAAGACAATGTTATTAGTGGTGGTTTTGGACAGCAGGTAGTAACCTTGCTGTTGAATAACGATATAAATATTCCATGTAGGAATATTGGGTGGCCTGAATATTTTGTTGAGCATGGAAATGACAAGGAATTGTTTGGAAAATATAAATTAGATGTAGAGGGTATAAGTGAAAGGGTGCGTGACTTTATTGAAGGATAGACTGGATGTTGTACTAGTTGAAAAAGGATTGTTTCAATCAAGAGAAAAAGCGAAAAGTGCTATTATGGCAGGAATCGTTTATGTGGATGGGCAAAGAATCGATAAAGCCGGTACTTCAGTAAGTGACACTTCAGAATTCTTTGTGAAAGAAGATATTTGCCCATATGTTAGCCGTGGCGGCCTTAAGCTTGAAAAAGCATTAAATGAGTTTGATTTTCATCTGGAAAAAGCTACTTGTATGGACATAGGCGCATCTACTGGGGGATTTACTGATTGTATGCTAAAAAATGGAGCTGCAAAAGTATTTGCTATAGATGTAGGCTATGGACAATTGGATTGGAAACTTAGAAATGACCCAAGAGTAGTAAATATGGAGAAGGTAAACATTCGATATTTGGATTTCGACACTGTAGATAAAGATATTGATTTTATAAGTATAGATGTTTCGTTTATATCCCTTAAATTGGTATTCCCTGTGGCAAGCAATCTTTTGGCGGAAACTGGCAGTATTGTATGCCTTGTAAAACCACAGTTTGAAGCAGGAAGAGAACAAGTTGGAAAAAAAGGAATCGTTAGGGATATAAAAGTCCATAAAGAAGTTATAAGAAATGTTATTGGATATGCGAAGGATTGTGGATTATACCCACAGGGTCTTACTTTTTCCCCAGTAACAGGAGCTAAAGGCAATATTGAATATTTACTGCATTTAAAGAAAAAGGAAAGTGAAGATTTTAGTGACGATATGGTAGAGCAAATTGCTGACATGTCCCACGAAACTTTAGACTAGTTTTCAAATTTTTTCAATATATTTCAAAATTATTATTTTGACTATTTCATTTAAAAAATAAGAAGGAGAAGTTAAAATGAAATTATCACAAAAAGTACAGGAAATGCAATTTTCACCAATTAGAAAATTCAATGTGTACGCAATTGAAGCTAAAGCAAAAGGTAAGAAAGTTTACCACCTTAATATCGGACAGCCGGATATTAAGACACCAAAAGCATTTATGGAATCTATAAGAAGCTTTGATTCTGAAGTATTGGCATATGCAGAATCAGGTGGCCTTGTACAGTTACAAGATGCTATTGCAAAGTATTTCTCACGTTTTGATATGAATATTGAACGTAAAGATGTACTTATTACTAATGGAGGTTCCGAAGCATTAAGTATGGTTTATACTTGCTTACTTGATCATGGTGATGAAGTTCTTGTTCCAGAACCATTCTACACAAATTATCAGACATTTATCTCTGCTGCTGGCGGTAAAGTTGTTCCTATTACAACAAATGCGGAAGAAGGTTACCGTTACGCTTTTGCAGATAGAATAGAGAAAGTAATTACTGATAAATCAAGAGCTATCTCACTTGTAAACCCAGGCAATCCAACAGGCACTATTTTGACAAGAGATGAAATGCAGATTATTGCGGATGTAGCTAAAAAGCATGATTTATGGATTATTGCTGATGAAGTTTACAGAGAATTTGCTTATGATGGAAGAGAAATGACTTCATTTGGACAGTTAGAAGACGTGAAAGACAGAGTTATTATTATTGACTCCGTTTCAAAGAGATTCTCAGCTTGCGGCGCAAGAATTGGGTGTATCGTATCAAAGAACGAAGAACTTATGTCCAACGCTATGAAGCTTGCTCAGGGACGTTTATGCTGCCCAACTCTAGACATGATAGGTGCAACTGCATTATATGAACTTGATCCATCATATTTTAATGATGTTAGAGCTGAATATGAAAGCAGAAGAGATGCTGTTTACGATGAAATCATGAAGATTCCTGGAGTTGTTTGTCAGAAACCTGGCGGCGCGTTCTATATCATGGTTAAACTTCCAGTGGAAAGCTCTGAAGACTTCTTAGTATGGCTTTTGACAGAATTTGATGATTGTGGAGAAACAGTTATGTATGCTCCAATTCAGGGATTCTATGGAACAAAGGGACTAGGTATGGACGAACTTAGAATTGCTTATGTACTTAATAAGGAAGACTTAGTACGTGGTGTTGAACTGATGAGATTAGGATTAGAAAAGTATAAAGCATTAGGACATAAATAAAAATCTATTTAATTTAAAGGAGTATAAAGAATATATGCAATTAACACCTATGATGCAACAGTATATGGAAATAAAACAAAATCATCAGGACTGTATTTTGTTCTTTAGGCTCGGTGATTTTTATGAAATGTTCTTTGAGGATGCCATAACAGCATCCAGAGAAATGGAAATAACCTTGACGGGAAAAAACTGCGGTCAAGAGGAAAGGGCTCCGATGTGCGGAGTCCCTTTTCATTCCGCAGATACATATATTGCAAAGTTAGTGGATAAAGGATATAAAGTTGCGATTTGCGAACAGGTGGAAGATCCTGCCACTGCAAAAGGTATTGTGAAGCGTGAAGTAATACAGATTATCACGCCTGGAACAATTGTCAATCAGACAATGTTAAATGAAAAAGAAAATAATTATCTTGCCTCTATTTACATTTGTGAAGATGGAGCTGGGATTTCATATTGCGATATATCTACTGGTGAACTTTATACTACAAGCATTAACGGCACTGGTATGATTGAAATATTATTAAATGAACTGGTAAAAATTAAGGCAAAAGAAGTAATCATTAATGAATCTGCAGAAAAGTTTGTTTCTATTGAAGAAATGAAAAAGGTTACGGATGCATATTTTAACCCACTCACAGAAAGTTATCATAATATTGTTACTGTAAACGATGCTATTCTAAAACAATTTAATACAAAATCGCTTACAGGCTTAGGTCTTGGCGATTCTGAAATTGCGTGCCTTTCCTTAGGGGCGCTTTTAAGCTATCTATTTGAAACAAGAAAACATAATTTGAGCCATATTACAAATGTTACGGTTTATGATATTGGTTCACATATGTCCTTAGATAAAGCTACCATTAGAAATCTTGAAATTACAGAAACACTATACGAAAAACGTGTTCAAGGATCTCTGCTTGGTGTTTTAGATAAAACCCATACGGCTATGGGGTCAAGAAAGATGAAGCAGTGGCTAAGAGAGCCATTAAATTGCAGTAGTCAGATTAATGAGAGATTAGATGCGGTAGAAGTGCTTTGTGATGAGATTATCATCAGAAATAACATAAAAGAAGCATTAAAGAGGGTTTACGATTTAGAGAGGCTTGCTGGCCGTATAGCATGTGGTAATGCTAATGGTAAAGACTTAGTTGCTCTTAGAAATTCGTTGTTTATTCTTCCAGAACTTAAAGTTGAACTTAATTCTCTAGATAATAGTCTATTTAATAGTTTAAATAATGAAATAGGCGATTCACTAATGGAGGTTCATGATTTAATCGGAAGTGCCATAGTTGAAGAACCACCGTTTACCATAAAGGAAGGCGGGCTAATAAAGAATGGGTTCTCAGAGGAATTAGATACTCTAAGGTTTTCTATTAAAGATGGACAAGCATGGATTGCTGAACTTGAAGGTAAAGAACGTGAAAGAACGGGCATTAAAAATCTTAAAGTTCGATTCAACAAGGTATTTGGATATTATATTGAAATAACCAAATCTAATCTAGATATGGCACCGGAAGATTATATTCGTAAGCAGACTCTTGTAAATTGTGAGCGTTTTATTACCCCAGAACTTAAGGATATGGAAAGCCTTGTGTTGAATGCAGAGTCTAAAATAAATCAGATGGAATATGAAATATTTGCTGAAATTAGAAACAGAATTCAAGAATATATTGGAATAATCCAGAAAGCATCTACAGCTATTGCAACTGTTGATGTGTTGACTTCATTTGCACATGTATCCACTTCATTAGGTTACGTCAAGCCTGAAGTAAATGATGATAACAGCCTTATCATAACAAAAGGCAGACATCCTGTTATTGAACAAATGATTAAAGATGGCATATTTGTATCCAACGATGTTTATGTCAATGACAGCGATTCAAGCATGTTGCTCATAACAGGCCCAAATATGGCGGGTAAGTCTACATATATGCGTCAGACGGCATTAATTGTTTTGATGGCTCAGGCAGGTTGTTTTGTGCCTTGTGAGAGTGCTTCCATAGGAATTGTAGACAGAATCTATACCAGAATTGGTGCCTCCGATAATTTAGCACAGGGTCAAAGTACTTTTTTTGTTGAAATGAGTGAACTTGCTTATATTTTAAATACAGCAACCTCTAAGAGCCTTGTTATCCTGGATGAGATTGGAAGGGGAACAAGTACCTATGATGGTCTTTCTATAGCATGGGCTGTTGTAGAGTATCTTTGTAATAATAAAAATAAAATACGCACTTTATTTGCTACTCATTATCATGAACTTACGGCTTTAGAGGAAAGTATCCCCGGGGTAAGAAATTTAAATGTAGATGTGGCAGAAGAAAATGGTAATATTATTTTTCTTCATAAGATTGTATCCGGAAGCGCCAGTAGAAGTTATGGTATTCATGTAGCAAAGATTGCAGGAGTTCCAAAACCGGTACTTGAAGCAGCAGAAAATAAGCTGGTTGGACTTGAATCGGGTAAATATGACCATGAAAGCATTTTAAATATTGGTAACCATGTTGTTACAGAAGTAGATGATAATGAAAGCAACCTTATAAAAAATAAAAAGAATGGTAAAAAACCGGATCCTTCTCAAGGAGAACAGTTATCTTTATTCAGTTTTGCCCCAAATCCGGTTATTGAAAGGCTGAAAAGTATTGATTTAATGAAACTTGCCCCTTGGGAGGCACTTAAAATATTAGAAGAATTGCAGGAGGCTGCAAATGATTAAACTTCTTAGTAAAAATGTAGCAGATAAAATAGCTGCTGGTGAGGTAGTAGACCGACCTCTTTCTATTGTAAAAGAGTTAGTTGAAAATGCCATAGATGCAGGTGCGACTAATATTACCCTAGAAATGCGAAATGGGGGTAAAACCTATATTCGTGTAACGGACAATGGCAGTGGTATAAATGAGAGTGAAGTTGAACTGGCTTTTTTACGTCATGCAACTAGTAAAATTACTACAGATGAAGATTTAAACAGTATCTTAACTTTGGGTTTTAGAGGTGAGGCTTTATCCAGTATAGCTGCTGTATCAAGAGTTGAACTGATTACTAAAACAGCAGAAGCTAAAACTGGTGTTTCTTTAAAGATTCACGGTGGAGAAGTCTTTGAAAAGTCAGCTACAGGCTGCCCTGACGGAACGACTATAATTGTTTCAGATTTATTTTATAACACCCCTGCAAGATTAAAGTTTATGAAAACAGATGCAACGGAAAGTACTTTAATTATAGACTTTATATCAAAGATAGCTCTTGCATATGCCGATATTAAGATTAGATTAATAAATAACGGCACCATTTTATTTTCCACAAATGGAAAAGGGGATACATATAGCAATATCATTACAGTATACAGTAAGGCTGTGGGGGAAGGTCTTATTTATATTTCCAGTGAAAACGAAAATATGTGTTTAAATGGTTATATTTCCAGGCCTGATTATAGTAAAACAAATAGGAAGCAGCAAATTTTTTTCGTAAATGGACGTGTTATATCTAACAAAGTAATGGATTTTGCTGTTCAAGAGGGATATAGTGAAAGATTATTTGAAGGAAGGTATCCTATAGCCTATTTGTTTTTTAAAATTAAACCTGAACTTTTGGATGTAAATATTCATCCAAATAAGAAAGAAGTACGCTTTCATCAGGATATGGAAGTTAAAAACTTTATTGCACAATCCATAAAAAGAGGTTTACTTTCTGCACAGGCGATTCCACAAGTAAATAGCAATCATATCGTTAAGAATTCAGCACATACAGGTTCTACTGGAAATTCTTCTGAAAATGTGATTTTATCCAAGCCGTCTTTTCCTGAAAAAATAAATCCAATAGTAGATAAATTTGCGGTTATGACGCACAATACCACTGAGGCAAAGAATGATGAAGTTGTTTTTAAGCAAAAGATTCAAGAAGCAAAAGTAAATGAACAGGTTGTAAACGTATTAAGCGAAAATAAGCAAGAAATAAAGAAAAGTGAAGTTAGCCAAGAACAAGTTGACGTAAAAAATATATTGTCTACATTGGTGAAAGAACAGGAAGAAATTAACTACAAACCTGATGGAATCAGTAAATCTGCTTCAAGTGAATTGGCTCCGGTAGAATCATTCTTTAAAAAACTTAGTATTACAGGGAACATTTTTAATACATACATTACAGCTACTGATGATAATTGCTTTTATTTAATAGATCAACATGCTGCACATGAACGTATTTTCTATGAACAATTATTAAAGCAGTATAAATGTGAGGAAAAAATTCATCAAACAATTTTAACCCCTATAATGGTTGAAGTATCTTATTCTATAAAATCAACTGAAGGTTCATGGGTGCAGATACTGCGGAACATGGGGTTTGAAATTGAGCCTTTTGGAGCAAAAGCTTACATTGTTAAGGAAATCCCTATGTTTATGGATCTTTCTGAAGCACAAAACATGGTAAATTATTTCCTTGAAAATATCGCAGAAAATGTAGATATTGAAAATGAGGCAAAAGTCAATAAAATTATTACGAAAGCTTGCAAATCTGCTGTTAAGGCAAATGATGTTCTTTCTATGGCAGAATGTAAAAGATTGCTTGAGGATTTAGCTAAATGCCAAAATCCATATTCTTGCCCACATGGCAGACCAACTTTTATAAAAATGACTAAGTATGAAATTGAAAAAATGTTTAAAAGGGTTTAAATAATTACTTTACGGTAAATGGAATGAGTTATGAATAGAGAAATAATAATTATTGCAGGACCAACTGCAGTTGGAAAAACTAAATATGCAATTGAAATAGCAAAAGGCTTGAATGGTGAGATTATATCTTCAGATTCAATGCAGCTTTACAAGTTTATGAATATAGGAAGTGCGAAACCTACAGCAGAAGAACAAGCTCAGGTAAAGCATTACTTGGTAGATGAAATAGATCCAAGAGAACCCTTTTCTGTAGCAGAGTACCAGAAACGTGCCAAAAGTGCTATTGAACAGATATTTTTACAAGAGAAACCCCCTATTATTTCTGGTGGCACAGGGCTTTACGTAAATTCTCTTATCTATGATATGGATTTTTCTGCACCGCCTGTTGGTCATGTGTATAGAGAAAAGCTTGAAAAGCTGGCCTTAGAATATGGTAATGAATATGTGCACAAATTACTTGAAGAAAAAGACAGGGAAGCTGCAGCACGTATTCATCCCAACAATGTAAAAAAAGTTATTCGGGCTTTAGAGGTTGCAGATCATTCAGAAGAAGGTATAAAATCTTTTGAGCAGTCTTTTATAAAAACAAAGGATTATGCCTATAAGATAATAGGACTTTGCCGCAACCGAGAAGAACTTTATGAACGAATTAATCTTAGAGTGGACATGCTTCTGGATATGGGATTGGTTGATGAAATAAAAAGCCTGCTGAATATGGGTCTTACTGCGGATAATATATCTATGAAAGGGATAGGATATAAAGAAATCATAGGTTATTTAAATGGAGAGTATGATTTAGAACATGCTATCTATCTTGTAAAACGAAATACAAGGCATTATGCCAAAAGGCAAATGACTTGGTTTAGAAGGTATGATGATATAAAATGGTTTAATATTTCAGAGTATAAAAGTGATGATGAGGCATTAAAGGAGATTATCACATGGCTGAAGGAAAACAGATAAAAATTCAGAATAAAACTGGCAAGCCAGAAAACATCTTAAAGAAAGAGCAGGAGATTTACGACCAATGTAAGGCTATAGAACAAGAGCTTCCTTCTTTTATGAATGGCTTTTTTGCTTATTTAAGGGGCAGTGTTCTTCCAATGACCAGACTTGCATACCTAAATGACATTAAGTTTTTCTGCAGTTATTTAATTGACTCTTGTATGTTTAAGTGCGATAAAATTAATGAACTGTCTCCAAATAACTTTGAGTCAATAAGAGCTAGAGATGTTAATACGTTTTTGGATTTTGCCAGAAGATATCAAAAGGAAAAAGAAGATAGCATTTATATTTATGAAAACGATAACAGGTCTTTGGCCAGGAAAAAATCATCTTTATCTGTATTGTTTAAATATTTGTTTCGAGATGAAATTCTATCAAAGAATATTACGGATGGACTGGACCCAATCAGAGTGCCTAAACCTGGAGAAAGAGAAATAAAAGCACTTACTGACGAAGAAGTAAGACTAATGCTTAGCACGGTTTCTGATGGAACAGGAATGACTAAAAAACAGCTTGAGTTTTGGAAAAAGACTAAAAAACGGGATAAAGCTATATTGGTCTTATTCATTACTTATGGGTTACGACTCTCTGAGCTACAACAGCTAAATGTAGACACCTTCAATTTCGACAGAGGAGAATTTAAAATATATAGAAAACGTGGAAAAGAATCCATTATGCCGATTAATAAGTCCTGTGAACTTGTCATAAATGAATATTTAGAGCAGGAAAGAGGCTCGGATGATTCTTTAGATGAAGAAAATAAAGGAGCTTTATTTCTTTCTTTACAAGGAAAGAGGATGACCGAAAGACAGATTCGCGAACTGGTGAAAAAATACACCGCGTATGCTTTGAAGACATCACAGAAAGGCGGATACAGCCCGCATAAATTAAGGGCTACAGCCGCTACAAGTTTAATCGGCAGAGGTGAAGATATATATGATGTTCAAGTTCTTTTAGACCATGAAAATGTTACAACAACTCAGTTATATGCCAAACATAAAGAGAATGTTAAACGTGATTTGGTAAATAATATGGAATGGGAACTAGAACGTAAGGGTAAAAGGTAAAGTGTTCAGTAAACGAACTACTATAAAAAAATTATGTTAACTATAGAAGGGGAAAGGTTAAAAAGTTACATGCAGAAAAATACATACGAATTATTAACAAATAAAATGGGCATTGAACCTAAAGTCATGAAAGTTATAGATGAAGCAGAAAAAGCTGTAACAGTTTTATTTGCAGATCTTGATGATATAATGGCCTTTAACCAATATAAAGTTATAGAGGCTTTTCAGAAAAATAAAATCAGCGATATGCACTTTAGCTGGAATACGGGATATGGATATGATGACCCAGGCAGAGAGGCTATTGAAAAGGTTTATTGTGATATTTTTAAGACTGAGGCGGCTTTAGTGAGACCTATTATCGTAAATGGTACTCATGCCCTTACCCTTACATTAACAGGTATTTTAAGACCTGGAGATGAGCTTATTTATTGCACAGGAGCTCCGTATGATACTTTAGAAGAGGTTATTGGTTTAAGAGGAGAAGGTAAAGGCTCATTAAAAGAGTTCGGTATAACTTACAATCAGGTAGAATTAACACCTGAAGGAAATATCGACCTGGAAGCTTTAAAAAAAGCCATTACACCGAAGACAAGAATGGTAACTGTACAGAGAGCTACAGGATATGGATGGAGAAAAGCCATTACTATTCCTGAAATTCAGGAATGGGCTGCATTTGTTCATAGTATTAATCCAAATATTGTCTGCATGGCGGATAATTGTTATGGTGAATTTTTAGATACGAAGGAACCTACTGAAGTAGGCGTTGACATCATTGCAGGCTCGCTAATTAAAAATCCAGGTGGAGGATTGGCCCTTACGGGAGGATATATTACAGGAAGAGCTGATTTAGTTGAAAATATTTCTTATCGAATGACATCTCCAGGAATTGGTGGAGAATGTGGACTGATGTTTGGACAGACAAGAACGATGTTTCAGGGTTTATTCCTTGCGCCTAAAGCTGTAAATGCGGCTGTTAAGGGGGCAATCCTTTGTGCTCAGGTCTTTGACAATTTAGGATATGAGGTATGTCCAAAACCTACAGAAAAAAGAAGTGACATAATTGAAGCGGTTAAACTTTATACGCCAGAAGCTATGTGTGCATTTGCAGAAGGAATACAGGCTGCAGCACCTATCGATTCTCACGTAAAGCCAGTACCATGGGCTATGCCAGGCTATGATAGTGAGGTAATAATGGCTGCAGGGGCATTTGTTCAGGGTTCTTCCATCGAATTAAGTGCAGATGGACCTTTACGAGATCCGTACATTATCTATTTTCAAGGTGGATTAACTTATGAACACTCAAAATTTGGTGTAATTAAAGCGCTTCAATCCCTTTATGATAAAAAATTATTAAAAAACATGTAGCAGGAGAGTGCGATCTATGGAAACTATCGCAGAAAAAAAGAAGAAATCAAGAGTAAGAATTAAGATTATCATTACAATTATAAAACTGGCCCTATTAATTCTTGTAATAGTTGGCATACCATTATATATAATACTTTACCAAAGTGAATTTATAAGCCAGTTTAAAAGCTTAGATGCAGTAAATGCGTATTTACAGAAATATAAAACTGCCAGTGTATTTGTATATATAGGAATTCAAATAATGCAGATTGTTATATGTATTATTCCTGGTCAGGCCATGCAGTTTGCTGCTGGATATGTATACACCTTCTGGTTTGGTTATTTGTATTCCATTATAGGAACCGCTCTTGGTACGATTATTACTTTTTATCTGGCTAGATTTTTAGGTAAAGATGCAATTCATCTTATATTTGATGAAAGGAAAGTTGCAAGGTTTATAGAAAAACTGAATAGTAAACGTGCGTTCATATTAGTATTTGTCATATTTTTGATACCAGGTTTGCCGAAAGATTTATTTACTTATGCGGCAGGTGTATCCGAAATGAAACTGAAGGTATTTCTTATTATTAGTTTAGTTGGGCGAACTCCTGCCATGATGGCTTCTATTATGATTGGAAGCATGTTTAACAAAGGCAGTTACATTGGAATAGGTGTTCTTGCTGTTATTATGACTATTTTATTTATTTGGGGTGCAAGGCATCATGAAAAACTTACGATTCTTATAGATAAAGGGTATGATAAGCTTGTGCATATGTAATATGGGAAAATTAAAATGCAAGGAGGGGTTATGGTACAATCACTGGTACATATTGCTTTAGTTGTTAAGGATTATGACGAAGCAATTGACTTTTATACGAATAAGCTACATTTTACTTTAGTGGAAGATACTTATCAAGAGGAACAGGATAAGCGGTGGGTAGTGGTATCCCCACCGGGTTCATCTGGTACTACTATTTTACTTGCAAGGGCATCAAAAACAGAACAAGAACCGTTTATTGGAAATCAAGCGGGTGGAAGAGTATTTTTGTTTCTGGGAACAGATGATTTCTGGAGAGATTATAACGAAATGAACGATTTGAGCATAGAATTTGTAAGGCCGCCTAAAGAACAGGACTATGGTATAGTTGCGGTTTTTAAAGATTTGTATGGAAATCTGTGGGATCTGGTACAGTTTAATGAAAATCATCCTATGTTTAATCGTGTAAAGTAAAAGATTATTCTACATTAACAGAAAAATTTGAGATATTACATAAGTACGACTAAAAACTCTAATCAAAATATTGATTAGAGTTTTTTATGTTCTTTTTCTTCACATCTTTTCTTCTTTAAATAATCATGAATATTGTTCATACTAGTGAAATACAATGTATAAGTAAACATTGGTATAAGAATAATCAGATGTTTGCAGCAACCACATATGCAGGTAACAAAGTGGGACATTCAGGTCAAATAAACAAAAGAACAAATGTTTATAAAACTGTTGACAAAGAACAAGTATTCGTATATTATAAAAATACGAACAGAAGTTCTTAAAGACTTTAGGAGGAATATGCCATGAAAAATAGGAAAAAATCATATAGAATAAAATCAAAGTTTAGATTTATTACGTCACTTACTGTTATATTTATTGCTTTTGTATTTATGTCATATAATTTTTTTGGTTTAGATAATGCCAGCAGTCTAACTAAAGAGAATCCAATACAAATTGAAATTCAATCCGGTGATTCACTATGGAACATTGCATGTGAATATGGACCTAATTATACAGATGTTAGAAAAATTGTATATGACATTTGCAGCTTGAATGATATTACTGCAGATAGTATTTATCCTGGACAGAAAATACTGATTCCGGATTATTCAAAATAATAAACTTTTTTCCCTTGCTTTATAATTTTATATATGATATAATAAAGACATTGCAGAAGGATGTACTCAATGAGTACTAGATATTTAATTAATAATCAATAAATAAGATATTGTTTTACTCTTGTGATTTTTATTGCGAGAGTTTTTTATTTTTAATGAAAGAAATTTACAAGAGAAATAATAGTTACCATGGGATTGGAATTTCTAAAAGTAAGTATCATTAATATCTGGATTCATTTGGCAATCCGTTTAATAAGGGGGAGATAAAAATGAGAACCGCACTTGATCTATTGAAAGAAATTATCAATTTAGGTTTTGACCAACAAAAAACTCTAATTCGTATGGATAAGATTTTAGATAAAAAGCTAGGTATTGAAAGCCGAAAGCCATTATTAGATGAAAAACTGCCTGATGATATCTATGTGAATATACTTGCTATTTTCACAGAAGAGACAAAAGAAATAACAAATTAATTAATACAATTTCATTAAATCAATTGGAACATTATAGAAGTTTTAATGGAGTAGTATGAAGTATCATGGCAATAGAAATAATAAAGGGAAGGAAGACAATAATGATAGAAGAGAAAATTACTGAGTTTGAACTTACAGAAGAAGTCATTAACGAATGCTTGCAATTTATGTAAGCACGTTTAGAATAATAAATAATATTTTTGGAGGTAATTGAATGAGTACAGGTATTGTAAAATGGTTTAAAGAAGATAAGGGTTTTGGATTTATTGCAGATGATAATGGTGGAGATGACGTTTTTGTTCATTTCTCAGCTATTCTTTCTGATGGATATAAGTCATTAAGTGAAGGACAAAGCGTTAGTTTTGACACAGAAACAGATCCTAAAAATGGTAAGCTTAAAGCAAGTAATGTTACAGTAATAAAATAAATTTGCTGTTAAAAGCCCGAGGTTCAAAAGAACTTCGGGCTTTTACTATTACTGCAGAAATCATAGGAGAATGTGAAAAAATTCTTGATTTTTAATTAAAATCGAGTTATGATAATCCAGTAGATTATACATATGCTGTAGTTTATAGATGCTCACTGTACCGTATGAAGATATGGACAGCAGGGCGAATAAAGAATAACTGCATAGTAGTATTACCAATTAGATAGTCTTGACCCATGTAAAGCAGAAGTGGCAGGAACTAAAAAAATTATTCTATTATATTCGTTGTATTAACTATGCAACTGGATAAATTTATATTTTAGTTTACACAAAGCGCTTGTTTGCTTACGATAATAGAGTTTTCTATTGAGGGTAAATAGGCGCTTTTTATATTCAGTAAAATGGAGGATAATTATGAACATTACAATGCTAAAAGGGAAAATACATCGTGCAACAGTAGTACAGGCAGAACTTGATTATGTAGGAAGTATAACTGTTGATGAAGAACTATTAGAGGCTGCAGGCATCTTAGAATACGAAAAGGTATGTATAGTAGATATAAATAATGGTAATCGTTTTGAAACATACACAATTGCAGGCAAGCGAGGTTCAGGTCTTATTTGCCTTAATGGGGCGGCAGCAAGATGCGTACAGGTTGGTGATAAAATTATTATCATGTCATATGCTCTGATGACACCAGAAGAGGCAAAAGAGAATAAACCTAGTGTATTATTTGTAGATGATCATAATCAGATTGTACAGCAAACAAGTTATGAAAAACATGGACTATTAACTGATATGAGTAATGTGAATATATAAAAAAGGATACTATAAAAATTTTATGTGAACCATATTCAACAAAAAATCCGACTGCTTATGCAGCCGGATTTACTCTACAAAATATACATTTTGAGCTGTCATCATAGCACTTATTATTTAATCTCCTTTTTAGTCTCATTAATAGATTTTTTGTCAAAGTATTTATACTCAATTGCATTTGTAGGGCATATACTCTTACAAAGGCCACAGCGAATACATTCTAAATCATTAGAGTTCTTAACAGGATCGACATTCATTTTGCATGCATTTGAACAAGCATGGCAGTTAATGCATTTTTCTGTGTTAACATGATATTTATAAACAGATATTGGATTAAATAGGGAATAGATTGCTCCAAGTGGACAAATATATTTGCAAAATGGTCGATATATTATAAGTGAACCAATTATGGTAATAACAAGCAATAGATTCTTCCAAGCATATAACCAACCTACAGTTTCCTGAAGAGCCTTATTTGCTAAAACAAGTGGAAGACCTCCCTCTAATGTGCCAGCTGGACATATTAGTTTACAGAAATATGGAGTACCTTGTCCAATTATATCTACTAAAAAAAGTGGCATTAATATAACAAATACAACAAGTATTACATATTTAAGATACCGTAAAAGCCTATCTCCATTAAAAGTCTTTATTTTTTTATAAAAAGGTATTTTGTATAATAATTCTTGTATTAACCCGAAAGGACACAACCAGCCACATGCAAAACGCCCCATTACAGCACCTATAAAGATCATGAATCCTGCAATATAAAAAGAAAATTTAAATTCATAACTTCCAATAACTGCTTGTAATGAGCCAATAGGGCAGGAGGCTATAGCACCTGGGCAAGAATAACAGTTTAGTCCTGGAACGCAAACATTTTTTAATTTTCCTTGATAAATCTTACCTTGAACAAAACCTATAATAAAGCTATTTGTTACAAGTGCCCAAAAAATTTGCATGGTATGCCTGAAATTATCATTATTGTTTAACTTTCTATCCAATTCCAATACACTCCAAACATATATTAATTGCCTTCTCAAACATAACAGGAGTTTCACCACGATACACTCCAAAAGCAATAGAGAAAAGACTGATAGCAATAACAAATATAGTAAAAAGATTTAAATGCTTCATTTTTTGTATCTGCATAGAAAATCCTTTCTGCTATTTTTTTAGCTTTGCAAGTTCATCTTCAATAATTTTAATCCATTCTTCTTTCGTGTGAGAACCAAGATAAGTTTTGCCTACAATATTACCATCTTTATCTACAAAAAATGATTCAGGTACAGAATCAACACCTTTTAGTCGACCAGCCCTTAAGACATCATCTGGCAAAACCATTGTGTATTCTGCTTTTGTAGATTCAATGATTTTATTTAGTTTATCAAGCTTACTTTTGTCAATTGTACCATTCTCATTTACATCAAGTACCATACCGATAATGTTAACTTTTTTATCTGCCATTTCTTTGTCAACGGCATTTAGCTCTGGGATTTCTTTTATACAAGGTGAACACCAAGTTGTAAATAGATTTACAAGGGTTAGGTCATAATCTGCAAAAATGTCTTTAGTGATTTCTTTTCCATTAACATCTTGTGCTTTAAAATCACCAAGTTGTGTTTTTGTAGCAACGGGTTGAACTGTTTCTTGGGCTCCAAATGTGTTATCTTTGTTCTTGTCTAAAGTAATTCCTGTATTAGGCTGAGAACATCCGATCATAAATATAGTGAGGGTAGTAACCAATAATAGTAAAAAAATTTTTTTCATTTTATTTAACTCCTTAATTTATAAATAATTTTTGCCATATCAATAGTATTTGTTAAAAATAAGGCTTTAAACAGAATATAATTAGTAATATATGGTTACATAGGCATAACTATTCCGAAAATGAATATTTTAGGAATAGTTGCAAACGTACTAAAAGACACCCTTCTTAGTACATTTTCTTACATCACGCATAACTGAAAAATTTTTTTGGCAATAATTTAGTACTTTTTTGAATTGATATTCATTTTAATTCTCTAGAATAATTTTTTTAAAATAAAAAACCTGCTCAATTGTGGAGCAGATTTTGTAAATATTTTTTAGTTTCTATGCTTTACCCTCATTCGCCCTTTACATATAGTACAAGAATTTCTGTTACGTAAATAATCTTTTACTCGTTTATTTATTGGGTATGAGTAAGCGTTATTACATATTGGACAAATCCACCAGACCCTTAATTTTGATGATGGTAATTCATATCTAGGGTTTGTCAATAAGGTATTATTTTGAAACTTCCATTCTCTATTTATAAGTTCTGTATATAAAGTAAAAATTGAATTTGCTCGTGCCTCACAATAGACACACCTACTTCCCTCTATACGTTCTTGAATTGTTGCTTTAAAAATTTTCTCACATTTGTTACAATACCAATTAAAACGGATGTATGAGTATGAAGTTGGAACAATATTATCTGTATCAAATTTGACCAATTCGTCTTTAATAAGCTGGGATTCAATTTCGGGATATAAAGCCTTAAACGATGTTTTGCCTGGAATAGCAAGCCTTCCACTACAATATGGACAATCACTACCTTCAATTTGTTTTGAAATCGTTGCTTGGAAACTATTTCCACACTCAATACAATGCCAATTAAAATACCTCGATGAATAGTCAGTTGGCAAAATGGAATCTGTATCAAAGTTAACCAATTCGTCTTTAATAAGCTGGGATTCAATCTCAGGATATAAAGCTCTGAACGATGTTTTGCCTGGAATAGCAAGCCTTCCACTACAATATGGACAATCACTACCTTCAATTTGTTTTGAAATCGTTGCTTGGAAACTATTTCCACACTCAATACAATGCCAATTAAAATACCTCGATGAATAGTCAGTTGGCAAAATGGAATCTGTATCAAAGTTAACCAATTCGTCTTTGATAAGCTGGGATTCAATCTTAGGATATAAAGCTTTCAACGATGTTTTACCTCTTATAGCATACTTTCCGCTACAGTACGGACATGAAGCCTTTTTGTGGAACCGATTGTATGGGCTTGCATTAAACGAATTCTCACATTCTTCACATGTCCAAAATATAGGCGTTGTCATATCAGGGGGTAAATAATCTTTATTAAAACGAGCCTCCCTATATAACCTTTCCGAATATTGCAGTGTAACACCACACCGGCAAAATTCGCATTCTTTATAAACTTCGTTTTCTGTTGAATTACTGTAAATAACACCACACTCGGAGCATTTAAAATGCGCCCATTCGTTAGGACTAACAAAAAGCTGCTCAGGGGGCTTACCATTTAATGAAGGAACCCATTTCCTTGAAATCTCTGGAAACTTGCCTGCCAAAGAATCTTCAAAAAATGGTAATCTGCCATTGCAATAAGGACAAGCATATTTCTCGGTTCTAATTTTTCTATCAAAAGAGGCTTTATAAATCCCTCCACATTTTCTACACTTCCATTCAAACTCATAATTACAATAATCATTAGGGAAAATTTTATCTGCAGAAGCAATATTATTTGTAGTCCATTCTTCTGCGAGTATTGGGTACATTTCTTTAAGTGTACTGTAGGGACTCTCATAGTTATCTGAATAAGTACTAAAATCATATGTATCTAAGTTTTCTCTTTTCCAGTAAATTGCATATGTTCTTGTATTATATAGAAATGATTCAAGAATAAATCTATTACCTGTGTAATGAAGTCTCTGCTCAATTAGCTTTGGTATAAGCCTTAATTTATTATTTAAACATATGATACATCCTGGATCTGATTTTGTATTAGCCCTATACGAAATGGTAGAAATCCATTTGTGCTTACCTGTTGGACATTGCCATACGCCTAAGTATTGAGTAAGTTCACTAGGAAGAGTCTCTTTTTTATAAGAACTATATCCATAAATAGGCATAAATTCAATTAGTTCTTCATATGCAGTTGGATTAGTGTCTTTTAATAATTCTTCTTTTTCACTAGTCATTTACTTTTGTTTCTCCTTTTAGATATTATCTAAAACATCACATAGAGCAACTATTCTATCCTTTGGAGTATCTTTTTCTTCTTTATTCTCCTGACAATCCGTGATAAAAGGTATTATTGAATCGAAGTCATTCATTATATTTTTCTTGCCTTCCTCACTAATAATTTTAGGATTGTATTTAATCAATCCACTTTCAGCAAGTAGTTCATTTGCAATCTCTGGGTAAATATGAGTATTGATAATGTTAAGTAATGTCTTGATTCTCTTATCCTGATCCATACATTTATTCCTTGCATTTTCAAGTGTTTGCGATACTGTCTCAATGTTTTGCCGTAGTTCAGTATTATTTGCGATAATTTTCGATTTTTCTTTTTTAAGCTCTGTGATTTCTGCTACAAGTTTTTTGTTATTTTCTAATATTGAACTAGCATCTATATGAATTTTTTCGTAAAATGAATCTAAAGTTACTAAAGCACTTTTTAGTAAAGAGTTAGTATTATTTACTTTAATAAATTCATCAATATCTAGCCTTTTAAAATATAGATTATTAGGAATGTGATCTAATTCAGGAAGTATTTTTAATTTTATAATACAATCCTTGAATGTTTTGCTTTTCTTTAGGTCATAATCTTCAATCTGAATGCCATATAGTTCGGTTAAATATAACGCTATAGACCTATACTTGAGCATTCTAACATTACCATTACATACTTCTATAAAATATTTCTTTGTTCCCTCTACCAGCTGAATATCATCTATTTTTTTAGGCCTTGCCATCTAATTTTTCCCTTCTTTCCTTTTCAAATTTTTCAAAAAGATACAATTCATAATCATGTCTATCAGATTTAAAACGAAGCAATGCTTCTCTAATATCTTCATTCATCCCTTTTCCTTGTCTTACGAGTTTCACTATTTTCTGGAGATATTCCAAATCAGTATCAATTTTATTTTTATAGATATCAGTATTAGTGAAAAAATATCCAAATCCTCCTTGCCTATAAAATCTGCAACTTGGACAATAACCAATCTCACCATTTTCCCCTGAAGCTGCAATACAATCTGTCATATCTCCTTCCGCCAATGCTTTTGAATAACAACGAGCATCATTTTCAAGTTTAATAAATGTTTCTACGTTTGATGGAATATAGCAGTTTTTCCCAAGGATATAATTTATATCTTCCTGTTTCATTGCCATAAATTTTGCATAGGTCCTACATTCTACATAAGTTGACATATTAGAATAGTAATGGGCACTCATATCAACACTTTCATGACCCGCCATTTGCATGACTATTTCTGGAGAACAGCCTTCTGCAATAGCATTGATCATTGAAATATGGCGTGTTTCACCGAGGTTAATAAACTGTATGTTATCGTTATCAAAACTATAGTCTAACTCCCCCTTTGATAAAGAAACTTTTAGCCCATAGTTTTCTTGTAATATTTCATAATAGAAAATACGAAGCACGCAGCTTAGGTTTACATAAGTATAAAATCTGTTAACTCTTGACTTTTTCATATTAAATTTTGCAAAATGTGGCTCAGCTCTAAAAAGCGTATGAAGCTCATTATCCGGGTATTTTTCAGTCATTTTAATATACATTTCTATTTCATCTGCAAGGGATTCGCTAATTGGAAACTGAACCTTGATATAATCTTTTTCAATATTATAATTTACTTTCCGATTACTACCTTTTAGATTACTTTTTCGAAGAATCAACATAGATGTTCCGTTTTCACGAGTAAGGCAGTTACGTGGAGTCAAAATAAATTCTCTCGGTCTTGTTGGAATAATACCTGTAATTTTCCACCAGAGATAAACGGGATAATAAAAGAGTCTCTCATCTTCGCTAATAGTTTGCTTCCAATACTTGTCCAATAAATATCCAAACTTAAAATAACTCATAAAGTCTGATAGTTCTCTCCTATTTTGGATCGTATTATAACTGATTTTAGATTCAGCATATAAAATTAGAGAAGCTACAATCTGTTCTTTCGCATTTTCATTTTCCATTGGAAGTGTTTCAAAAAAAGTTTCGGATACATTTGGAAATGTAATACTGATATTTATTTCATCAAGCATAAATATAGAAACTGCACATATTTTCTTTATATCATTGACAAAACTAGCCAATGTGTTTAAAACATAATCTCCTATACAGAAAATAACAAAAGCCTTCAAACATTCAGTAAATCTTTCATGAGTCATACCAGTTTCTTTTTTGTAATGTAGGTTATATGAATCCTTGTTGATATCAAAATAGATTCCTTGATTATTATATTCGTCGTACATTTGCCAGGTTTCATCGTCAAATAAACTATTTTTTATAATTCCTTGATCTTTGTACTCTTTGAATTTTATTTTTGATTCTTCTATAAAACTGTCATCAAATTCAGACTTCGTTTTTAAAACCTCAAACATGGTCCAGCTATTTACTACAGATATATTTTTTTTAAGACTCAAGATTCAAGACCCCCTTGACTATTTGCTCAAACTCTTCAACACTATCATTACCTACTTTTTTTTCCATATATATAAGCATCTCTTTTATTACAGGAGTTATAACTTGCCTGATAATCGTTGAATATTTATTTTTCAATATTTCATTTTCAGCTTCTTTGTAGAGATTGAGGTTTCTTTGGTATTCATAGACAAGTGTATACATTGCACCTTTAGTTAATATTTCATACTTACATCCAATACATTGCTTTCTGCTGGTATATGGGCAATCTTTACCAAATGCAGTCATTAAGCACATTACATCTGTTTCTTTTGATACTGCAGTCCCAAGAGAGATATTATTGAGAATTCTATTTGCGCTATCTTGTTTTTCTTTCTGTGACCCTTGTAGGAGCTCAGAAACAATTAAAGACGCATTTTTAAGCGCAGCTTCATAAGTCAAAACGGAACTTTCTATTTCATAAGGAGTAAGGCTAAATGTTTGAATTGCTTTTGATTGTTCCTTCATTGATAATTGGCTGTAATCTCTACCATATAAAGTTTCTAATAGTTCTGATACGACAAATGAACATACCCCTCTTTCAGTTAGTTCTTTTATTATAAACTCCATTGTATGTCCAGTTGCAGCTCTATCTTTTAGGTAGGTGGCGGTCATACTTGCAAACTCCTCATAGGATGCCTTATGGGAACGTGCAAAGGCAGCAAACATATATCCGATAGGATGTTCTTTAATTGTTTGGTTTCCACTGAGGTCTGAGTCGATATACTGCTGTGACAGTTGCATATATGCCTTATTAAAGCTTTGGGCACTATAGTCATTATCCCAAAAGATTTCCGCAATATCATCTCCAAGATACTTTTCGAATTCTTCATATGTAGTTATTGGATATATGTAATATTGCTTTTTCTTGTTTTCTTTAAGAAGATAATGTGCTTCAGCAGCTAAAAATAGGTATCCAAAATGTACTTTAATACTTTCCGGAATAAACAGTTTGACATATGGAATTCCAGAGTGCCGTGATGTCTTATTTGGCTTAGGTTGAAGAATTTCAATTTCACGCAGAATTTTCTCCACTGCTACAATAGCATCAGTATCTTTTATTGTCCTATTTTTTATTGAATCCAACACATTTTGAGGTGCATCCATTAGTTTTGGGTGCCTAATCCTTTTTAGATCCTCATCTCTTAGGGCACAAATCATATGCAGGGATAGGAATAGTAATGCAACTGCTGACTTAGGATTATCTGCAATTAATGTATAGAAATCGTTTTCTTCAATAGACTGTGGTGAGAATAATACATAATACAAGCGTAAACATGTTTCAAAATTATAAGCGTATTTTGTATTTCTACCTTCGTTTCTATTAATATTAGGTAAACTTACTTCCTCATACTTTGTAATTCGTTTGTTTTTAAGCCAGTTTAAATATTCAGTAAAGGTCCGACCTACTGCTATTGCCATTTCAGATGAAAACTGATCAAGAATTTGTTCTAATTTATCCATTTTGTGAATTTCTTCAGACATATAAGTTATAAGGAAATCAGTAATCTGAATTATATGTTTTAAATTTGGTTTACTTTCTTTAATAAACTCTCTCATTGTTTCCGAAGTATCAGGATATTTTTCACCTAATTTACATAGAAGGTATTCTAGCATTTCCTCATCCGATAAACTTATTCTTTCAAGAAATGAAACGATAGATTTTTTATAAAGTGAAATAAATTCTGTAGGTATTTTTATTATGTCTTTATTTTCAGTGTGCAGAACAACTGGATTTGTCTCAAACCAATTATTATCTTCAAGATATGTTATAAAGTCTGATACTCCATAATTTTTTGATTTAGTCTCTTTCTGCACTTCTTCCCAAAAATTAATTATATCTATCAATGAACTGTTAATCATAGTTGATCCTTTCTTCTAATTGAAAATTCAAGCATTGCATCAAATAAATCATTATTAATTTCTTTAAATTTATATGATAATTCGCTTTTATTTTGTAAATAAGTAATTGCACTTTCTGGATTTTTATCCCCGCGCCAGTATTTTAGCGTTGCTGCACTTTCACCCAGTATAGTAAGTCTTACTGAGAACCAATGCCTAAAAATATGTGGACTTATGTGATGCTCTAGCAACAGATGCCCAAACTCTTGTATCTGCTCATTTTCACTGTTAAACATAAGGGGTTGCATTTCCGCAATCATAGTATTAAATATCTGCCTATAAGAGTTATAGGTCATTGCTTTGCCCCATCTATTTATAGATAATGGACAATATTCCTTTTCATACTTTTTGTCTGCAATGTATTCAAGATAAATTTTGTAACACTGCATGAAAGGTGTAATGAATTTAGAGTAAACTTTCTGCATCCTCTCCTTTTTTATGCACCCAACAGATTTAAGGTCACTTCTTAATACCATTTCACTCCTGAGATCAATACTTATACTATTAACTCTGTTGTTTAATTTTGAAATAATTATTCCGCTTCCTAATGGACTTATTTCTTGCCTCACATTACAAGCCTCTGCTGGCCTCATACCTGTGAATGCACTTAGTGCAATTAGCATTAAAATTTCTTTATAATATGTCATTGAATACGATAAAATCATTTGAAAAACTGAATCAGGCATATCTCTAAGAATTTCTTTTGATACTCCAGAATAGATTATTTCAAATTTGGGTATCTTATAAGTTTTTCGAATCCCTCGTTTGGTTATATATGTAGCATCTTCAATAATGTCCCCTAGTCTAAGTTTGCATCTTAGACTATGAGTTTTAATATACTCAGCAAGAAAAGACATTACTGATTCACAGCACCTATCCACTGTAATTTTTGTTCTTCCATAACCGTTTTCATCAAGGGAACCGTAATCATAGAAAAAATCTTGAATAGATTGATAAGTAAAATCACAGATTTTATCAATACCATATTTCGAATAGTTTCTTATGAGTATATAATTTAGAAATTGCGAAACAAAAATAAAACGATTATTCCCATCATCAGAAATAGATTTCGCAGCATTTTTACGTCTTGAGTGGATGTATTTATGAAGTTTTGTAAAACAGACAATATCGTTATTTTCATCTTTAATAACGACAAAATTACGCTGGATAAGTCTGTTATCACCCACAACAAGTTTGTGATGATAAACAGCGAAATGGTAATAGCTTCCGATTGCGGGTTTAATTTTACTTATATTAGGTGTACTTATATTCTGCAAGAGAAACTCCTTTCATAAAAATGAATTATATAATGTAATAATTATTTTGTTATGTCCAAAAAATAAAATAAGGACATCTAGATGTCCTTATTTCTTATATTTTAAACTTAAAATTAAATTTTTTAGATGTGTCACCACTTAAATATCTTATCTTGTTCATTTTTTTCTCCCAAATAATAAAATTTTATTATAAAATATCACTTTTTAAAATATTTTGCAACACAATTTTTAAATGAGACCCAAGTAAACTATTAAATTATTCTATATATGTATTGTTCTATATATATTCGCGTCTTCCATCGGGCCACTCTAAGTAGGCTTTCTTTAAAATCATATCATACCTAGCAACTGGCAATCCCTTATCCCATTTTTCTTTAATTGAGGCTTTAACTGATTCACGAAAAAGTCTAGTCATATCTTGATCTGCTATTCCACACATAGAATCATAATCATTTTCCATGATATTATTTATTATTAAAGATCTTTTATAACGTTTTTTACTGTTTATTTTCCTATACATATTATCCCATCTATTCATCTGCCTATTATCGTACACGTCGCACTCTTAAATCTTTAAACATTATAATCTTACGCACGATTTTATTGCTGTCTGGATTATGCCATTCTCGAGGTCTACTTAAACCATAATTTTCAATTAGTGCAGTATATCTCATATCAAGTGCCGTATCTTTTGACCACATCATATAACCATCAACCTTAATACAAAATAATATAAGATCCTGCTTTACTCCCAGCCTTGATCCAGAAGTAATTACTTTAACAAATTCAACATTTTTACTATGAAGAAGTTCTTCTTTAGTGATTTTTCTTCTGTATAATGCATAAAGAGAATCTAAATCAAATACTTGAACCACAAATCTTATCCGTTTCGGATCATAATATCGCACCATCCTACACGACACAGATGCATGATGAAATTCTGATGGTTTGATATATCCTTTTTGACATAACCAATTAAAGAAAACTTTTGGGTATGTAAAACCATTCTTTAATAGCATTTCTTTTGTAATACTCGATAAAGGGAGTAAACCTTTACTATGTGCAATAGCAGCATTTACACTCATAGATTTCCCTAAGTATGGCATCGTCCAATTCCTCTTGTCAACAAAGAAAATGCGTAACAATAAATCTAAACTTTAAAGACATTATTACGCATATCATTAATCAATAATCTTCTGTTCTATCATACAGTTCGTTAATTGCCTCTTTTAGATTGTGCATTTCTTGATCAGAAAGAGTTATTCCTCTATTAAAGTACATATGATCTGGAGTCCATTCCCTTATGTCAAATCTGTCATGCTTATTATACCAACGAACTATATTTAGTTCTTTTATCCACATCCTATTTTTGCCTAAAACACTAATATTCCTTATTATTCTAAATTCCATATAGCCTCCAACTTCTCTGCATAATTAGTATGAAAATATAATATCATATTTATTATTTCTCACTCGTCGAAATATCGTCGAATTTCGCCAAGAGAATGTTATATGATATCGTCATAAAACTATCGGAGGAGATTTTATGGACGATGGCATTTATAAGGCAACAATTGAGCGTATAACAGAATTATTAGTTAAAAAGGATCTAACCGTTTCTAGATTATCTTACTTAAGTGGTGTATCCGAATCGACAATTAAAAGTATATTAAATGGCCAAAGTAAAAACCCTGGCATTGTTACTTTAAAAAAGATTTGCGATGGACTTGAAATAACTGTGGGTGAATTCTTTAAATCCCCACAATTCGAAAAATTAGAACAAGAAATAAAATAGACATTATAAAAAAAATATTACAAAGTTAGTGAGTTATCACTAACTTTTTTTTGTTAGCTTTTATATCCTATAACAAAGGGAGATGTAGTATGAGGATATATGAAGCAACTGTCAAAAGAATAAATAATCTCATGACCGAGCAAGGTTTAACTCAGAATGGACTTGCATATAAAAGTGGGATTCCACAAGCAACCATTAAGAGCATCCTTAATGGCGAAAGTAAAAATCCCGGCATTGTTACTTTGAAAAAAATATGTGACGGTCTAGAAATCTCAATTAACACGTTTTTTGATTCAGACGACTTTAAAACCCTAGAGCAAGAATTGTTATAAAGGTTCTAACCTAATTCTTCGATCAATTCAAAGATATGCTTACTTTTTCCTAAAAGATCATCTTCTTTTTCAGTTAGGGGGTCTAGCCAATCTGCTTTTGCACGAGCCCAACTGAGCCATTCGAAAAGTCTCTTCTTTTTCTCAGGGTCTTCAATACTGTTTATTTCTATTTCCATACGTTCCGTAAACCTTCGTATCTTTTCAGCCTTATCCCAATCCAATACAACTTGTTCAAGAAGCTTTATTTCTTCTAATTCTCCTTTTCTCATTTTTTCAAGTTGCCTTAGTCGTTCTCGTTCCTGCCATTCTCTTTTTTGTTCTCGCTCTTTTAATTCATCAATGGCGAGATGCTTATTTGCCGCAACAAACATATCATAAATAACTTTTCCCACTTGGTTTTCCAGCGGTTCATTACCATTATCTTTATAATTCATAATGTGTTGCCCACCATCAGTAAACCAACTCTTTGTTGAGATTGATAATATGAGAATATTCTGCAGCTCAGGTGAACTGGAGTTTATACTCTTTTTTATTGGTTCTTCTTTAAACTCAAAATAATAAACTGAATGCATGACGACAAAGTAGGCTTTGTCTGTGCCTGATTCATTACTTACTCTAACATACCCTTCCATTTCATTAAGAGTTCTAATAATTGCATCCAAAATTCTATAAACTCTATTTATACTAGTTTCGAAACATTTATTGGTATAATAGCCTTATTATCTCTGTATTTGCTTTTAACATTCGAATAATATCCTGGACTCATATTAGACCGTTTTAATATCTTGTCTCGTTTTCGTCTATAAATAACCTCTTCCTTATGTTCTTCAATTATATGGTGTGGATTTCTAAGCTGACATTTTACCTGGATATTAGAACAGGTTTCATTTATTAACACCTTTGTTTCTTCCCTAAATAGATGAAATTCCTCATCCGCCCTTAGTTCTTCATCGGACATTTGTCTAATATCTGTTCTTATTTTTATTGCATAATTACGAATATGTTTTTTTAACTCTCCAGTTACCTTAGGTAAAGCAGGTTTTGGCACCTTTTGTCCTGAATTTATTTTTGCCCAATAACCACTAGGAGGGAGAGGAATTCCTAGCCTTTTACAATGCTTGCGCAGACCGTTGTCTGATATTCCATAGCGTTTAGCTACTGTAATAACAGGATCCGTCCATATTTCGTTATATAAAGCTTCTCGATCATCTTGCGTTATAAACTTTAAATCCAACAGAATTCACCTCCACTTAAGATGCTGTATTAGTGCAAATATCATTCTATCTGTTATTTCCCAATATATGCTTTTAAAAAAGGCACCCATAAAACGATACTTTATCTTATGTGGATGCACTACTAAAATGTCCTATGCACTTCTTACAAATTTATTCCGTTCAAAATAGATCTCAACTTGAGTAGTTCTTCTTTAGAAGAGTAATCCCCTTGCCCATCTTTTCATGGGCTGAATTCCACTCACTCAAGTCATACTTTGGCTCTTTGTCGGTTCAATTTACTAGATTAAGCTCCGGATTTTGCAGCCTCTACTTGATATAGACATCCTCCAGGGTATTCGATCTATCTTGTCCTTTTTCATCTTAATCTCCAAATTAATCTTATCTCCATCGATAATAACATCAAAAACACGAGGTAGATTAGGATTGCCACTATGCAAAATTTCGAACAGCTTTTTTTATCATTCTGGCCGTCCTCCCTTCACATAGCTTGTAATTATCTGATGTACTTTGGGCGAGAGTTTTGCATCATACTCTGCACTCTCAATTAAGTCATATAGTTTCTCAGCACCATTCTGTAATGATTTAAAAGGATCATCACTTGTATAAAATACTTTCTCCCAACACCAAAGTCCTTCATCTTGCCAGACAAATATGAAATCATACCCACCAAATTCTCCGTTTCCATCATTCTTATATGGAACAATTACTAAATCCTTTTTTTCTTCGAAGGATTCAAGATATACAATATCCTTTGCAAGCAACCATTTATATCCTTGGTTCAAATGATTTGGATGATAAACAGCAGTTTCATCTGCGTCCTCTGTTACAAGTCCCATTTGCTTATAACGATCATTCAAAACTGTCATAAGGCCACCATCATATTCCCATGCAAAGAAATTATCTTTTGTATCCTGATACAAGCGATTAAGAAATTTTTCAAGGAGATCAGTATTGGTATGTGAAACCCACATTTGTGTTTCTGTCAAAGTTTTAATATCTGTACCGAAGAGAAGTGCAATCTTCCATACGATATCTACACTCATTTTCTTTTTTGAATTTTCTTTGATTGTTCGTGAAATATACCCTGTACTTATTCCAAGCATTTCCTCAAGTTCTCCAATACGCACTCCGTTCTTTTTACAAAGGAATGCAATATTAGAAGCAAGTATAGTACTGTCGAATTCTCCCAGCGAATCGATATACTCTTGTATGTTATCAGTTTGTTCTTGTAAAAGGCTCTCATATTCACTTGAATCTTCATCATGTATTAACCCATTAATGTGTGTTTCTAATGCCGACTTTACCTCTAATGCATGGACAAGTTCCTCTGCATTTTCAGGCGCTACTATCCTATATTCTGTTCCATAAAGGTCAAATCGATCTTGCATATATTCATCATATTGATGAGACATAGTACCCCTCCTAACGTTAATTGTACCATCATTATAATATTTGAACTATTAAATGTCAATAGTTCAAATATATATTTTTAACTTGAATTAAAAAACCCTCACCATATTATGTGATGAGAGTTATGACTGGACAATGACATGTCCATTTTTTACTATAAATTATTTTAAATTTTTTACTCCATATGGTGAAAGGTAATCTCCAATCACCCATATCGGTTCTGGATATTTTATAAACAAAGCCTTCTTTAAATGAGTGATTTGCCACCATACAGAATCCCCCTCTTTCTAATTTAGTTGAAGCCGTTCTATCAACATTTGTTTCATTGATAAAGGATCCTGTCTCCGTAATCTTCTTACTCGTCATCATCCGTAGGCGAAGTATCATCTTCCACTACAACCTTATATTTTTTACGAAGTCCTGAACGTGTTTTTGATACAAATGCATGAAATTGTCTTTCGTTCTTTAGACCTAATATCTCCGTGCATCTCGAAGCATTACCAAATGCAATAATCTCTTCGGTATTTTCATTATATACAGTATAATACTTTCCCAATGTAAGCCTCCAATCATCACGTTATAATGATATAATCAAAAATCTACAACAATGCTTTATATATTTCAGCAGCATTGTTGTCATTTCCCATAATCAATTCGTAATATTGAACTGGTTTTGCACTTAGAGGAAGTGCTTCACTATTTGTACTTTCCATCTTTTTGAGTTTTGTTATTTCTCCTGGAAAAATAAATCCGCACTTTTGTACCCCTGTTAACAATACATAAGATAGCAATTGATGACTGTCGGATCTCAATGGTCGATTATCTGGCTTATATTTTGCATCGATAACCATAGAAGGCTTTCCTGTATTAACATTACAGATAATAATATCTGGAATGCAATATGACATTAAATGAATTCCTTTTTCTGAATCTTCTGTTTTGGCTACTCCATTTTGCAAAAACAGTTTTTGCGAGTATTTCTCTAGGCAATACTCATCAGCAGGTAATATTTCTTTCAGAATTGTTCTTGTATAGAACTCAAATAATGTTTCCATATTTATCACATATGGAATAGTGTACACGCTTTTCTTTGCTGTACTTCCATCATTTTTAATATAATTATACAGCTTTTGTCCCAAGATTGCTCTTGATTGTTGAATGACAGGTTTGTAGTATGAATACAACCCACTTACAGCAACGGCATTAAAATCACTATTTGTTATCCTAGTACTACTAACGTGCCGAAGTATGTTTTGACAAAATCCAACTCTGTTACTTATTGATGCAATATCCTGAAATCTCTGTTTAAGCGTAGCTTTGCATTTTTGTAATGCAGCTTTAATTATTTTGTTTTCAATATTATCCTCTGTAAAATCAACATATTTACAATAGAATTTGTCACTTCTTCCACGCGCCGTATTATGTTTCATATTTTTAGAAACATCAATTTTTCCTCGAAGTTTGGCTGTGTAGTTTTCGTTCTTGTATATAAGCGATTTCTTGAGTCCTTTTTTGCATAGAGAATAACAAGCATTTAAAAAACTCAAAGCATATAGGATTTCTGCATCAGAATTACTATCTTGTTCCAATTGAATAACTGGTTGATCATAGAAAATCCGAAACAAAAATTTATTTGCTTTGTCTAATTCTTCTGTGTATGCATCATATTCATCGTCTTTCAGAACTTTTTCTAGCATTTTCCATGGGTCCATTCCATATGTAGATGAAACCATTAAAATATGCTCCTTGCCATTGTCTTGAATAGGAAGTCCATCAATGTCGAAAACACGTCCTACGCCAATCATTCCACTAGTCCAAAGACCATTGTTATATTGATGAATACCAAAATTATCCTCTGGCCTTTGTAAATTAATTTTCCCCCAGAAGCTCTCGTTCTCATTAATCTGAGTCCAGTCTTTTAAACTGTGGGGTATTATTCCTTTTGCCATAGTCCCTCGATTCTCAATATTTGAATTCTTTTCTTAAGTCATCAATAAACTTTCCAATGTATGAATTATCTATAGTTACATTTGACTTGTTGAGATTTCCAAACTCTTTCACGTACAGCATTAAATTCTCACTCAACATTTCAATTTGTTCGTCCCCAGTCGCAGCCCCTTTGATTTCAGATACCGTGTGTTCACTTGGAGTAAGATTTTCCATTACATCCAAAATTCCATCCTTAACATATTCTCGAAGAATAGGTACTACTTGGAATACGAAATGTTCAATAATAGCATCATCATATCCGCCTTTTCGATCCCTGAGAAAATATGTGTGTCCTATTTTAACATCGCTTTTTTGATATTCTGTATTGAAAAAACGCTCATCATCAAATATTTGCTGAACTGCATCAAACAATATCAACTCGATGGAATTCTCATCTGTTTTCCCAGATGCATTTTGATAGCATCCAATAACAATATCACGATTTGCGGGGCTATCAACAAACATAAACCTTCTACGGATTGCATAATCAATAGCATCTATTGATTTATCAGCGGTATTCATCGTACCAATAATGAATAAGTTCTTACCAATAATAATATCCTTTGTTACTTTTCCAGATACTTTTTCTTCAACTTCATAAGGCGTAGAAACTCTGCTATTTCTATATTCCAAGCCATAGATTAATTCTCCAAAAACAGTCGCTAGATTAGCACGATTAATTTCATCAACAATCAAATAAAATTTTGGAGGTGTACTCGTTCCAGCACTATCAGCCGCAGCTTTAGAAAACTCAGCTATTCTTCCAAGGATTCGATTGACACTAGAATAACTCGGGGTTGAAGAACCCTTTGGTATCTTAACCTCAATTCCTCTTATAAAATCCTCATATCCATAAGAAGGATGAAACTGAACCAAATCCCATCCTCCCGACTTTAGTTTTGAGGATTTTGAAGGGTCTGAATAGTCATCATCTCCAAGCTTATATGCTTCGAGGTCTTTTGATATATCTTCCTGTGACACAAACGTCTTACTCAGTGCACTTGCACCTGGATTAAGCTGATTCAGAACAAATCGTTTGCTTTCAAATGTTTTTGATGTCCCCGGAGGACCTTGGAAAATCATCTGACGAATACCGATGTTCTCCATGATTTTCTGGTAATCTTTCAAATCTACCATTTTTAACACTCCTTTAATCTCGATTTTTATTGTTGGCACGGCAGCGATATTAAACAAATTCTCGTATGCGCTACTATCAAACGATGTTTTTCCACTAACTAGGTCTAAAAAAGGTTGTTCGGCAACTTCAACAATGTCATCCACACTGTTCCATAGCAGTTTTAGATTCGATATCTTTTCGCCAAAATACTTTAGTCTTGGATTGTCTCCTGTCGGTTTTCCCGGCGCTTTTCCTTTAAGTACTTGTTTTACATAATTCAAATACTTTTCTTCCAATATAATCAATTGATATAGTTCATGGTATTTTGGATCAGTTCCCATAACCAAACCTATATTTGTTTTATATACTTCAAAATATTTAGCCAAAAGAATGTGTACAGCACTCATGATGTTAACAGTATTATGTTGTACGCCAAGTTCAGCAGAATCCGGATTATATCCATGATTACGAAAACCACTCAAAGGAATATATTCGGCATCTAGGCGTCCATCACTATAGGATAAAATATACTCTTCCGTATCATTCTCTGCCTGCCACCTCCCGGTAGCTGCGACATCTAAAGTATAGTATGCATGAGTTCCAGATATTTTCCCACCCTTAACAGTTTCATACATAAAACGATTAGCTTTATGTTTTTCAACCATATATGATGCTTTAATGACTGGTGTATGCAAACTTTCTATGTACGCTAGGTTGGTGTTCATTAACAATGACCCCATCAGCACATCATATGGTAATACTTTATTTAGAATCAACGCATCTATGATGCATTCCATCATTCCACGGAAATCAGCACATCCCGATTTTACAATTGTTCCTTGATAATAATTACGTGATTCAGTTAATGAAAATCCTTTTACTGTTTTACCATTTTTTACAAGTTTCTTTGAAATGGAAGAAATAGTACACAGTCCTAATATACCGATATTAACACTTGAGAGAATTCTGCTTAAAAAAGCATCTGGGTTTACTGTAAGGATTCCTCTGGAATTCAAATCTCTCAAATAAGGTGCTACTTGAAACAGGATTTTTTGTCTTACATTATCCAAAATGAAATGGGTGTTTCCTACTCTTTCTACAAGATACATCCCATGTCCTGGGACATAATTATCTGAATTAATCCCCGTGTCTTTACTTGTATAACTTGTTACAAAATCCTTTACCCTATCGTATATGTCTAAAATCAGTTTAAATCCATTAGAATCAACGGCTCCGCTGTAATACTTTCGTATTTCGTTTCTACTGGATCGTAGTTCCTTTATATATGTCATCCTTCTTCTCACTGCTAAGTCTAAACCATTTTCTGTATCTAACGGGTTTTCAGTAAAAATCAAAATAACATTATCCGAAATACACAAAACCTTGCCATCAGATAATTCTATCTTCTGGTTTCGATATTCCATAGCATATAACACATTTCCAAGTAGTCGGCTTGCATCTGTTCTATTGATATCGTCAAGAATAATACAATATTTATTTTTGTTTCCACTTGCACGAGTACAAAGCTGCATAATCCTTTTTTCTGCGTAAGATATATCTAGTCCATTAGCTGCTTTTATCTGCATTCCATAAACTATATCATCATAATCCATAGACGGATGAACTTGAATAAATTCACAGTGTATACCATCGTCAATAAAAGTATTGATCACACTAATATCGGAATAAATATCTTGTTCAAAAGCATCTTGTACTGTAAGTCCTTTTACACAAAGATAATAAGCTATTGCACGAGCAAAAAAGGTTTTTCCAGTTCCAGGACAACCTCTTATTAAAATATTATCCGTAACAGTCACCTCCTTAAACAATTAGGATTTTTCTAGTATCTTTTCTATAAGTCTCGCCAGAAAATATGAAATTTTTGGTGGTACAGCATTTCCTATTTGACGGCTAATTTCTCTCTTTGCTCCATAAAACACAAAATCATCCGGGAAACTTTGTATCCTTGCAGCTTCCCTTGGACTTAGAGTTCTATTCTCCACAGGGTGCGTAAATCTCCCTCCGGCTGGTGTGTCAAACCTAGTAGTAATCGTTGGCGCAGCCTCATCCCAACACAACCTACCATATGCTCCACTATGAACAGAATTAATTGTTTCATGCAATTGCGTATAATTTTGACCATTTCCAATCTGTTGCATTCTTTCAATTACTTTAGCTGAATGATTAGATTGTGTATGGTTGGTTATTATACTCTTGTTGCCACTTAAATATCGTTGATAAGATGTCATAGATGATGGAGATTCTATAAGTCCATCATGTGTTACTTTTGGCAAATTTCCAATTGCATCCCAAACTGTAACAGGTGAAAAATAATCAGAGTATTCCTTTTGGATTTCTTGTTTTGTATCTTCCCACAACGTATCAAAATCAATATCTGAAATTAATGTACCAATTATTATTAAACGTTCTCGTTTCTGTGGAATCCCAAAATCCAGTGCTTTTATGACTTTATAATATAAATGATACGGATTTCCTTCCATCGTTTCTGCATCTGAAAACGTACCAAGAATTTCTTTGAATATCTTCCCATTCTGCATGGTTTTCATTCCTTTAACATTTTCCATAACGAATACTTTTGGGCGAACTTCTTTTACAACATTATAATAATGCTTAAAGAGATAATTCCGAGGGTCATCAATAAAACCTTGTCTAATTCTTGCCCCTGCCATCGAAAATCCCTGGCAAGGTGGCCCCCCAATAATAATATCTGCATCTCCATTTTTGAAAACGCCTGTAGTATCTATATTTCTTATATCATCAACTATCACTTCAACTTCTGGATGATTTAACTTATAGGTGTTTGCAATGGGTTGATCAAATTCAACGGCTTTTTTTATTATATAGCCGGCCTTCATAAATCCGAGTGACAATCCACCACACCCACAAAATAAATCTATTGCATTCATCTCAATCAGTACCTCCACTGGTTCTATATTTAAAGGCAAACCCTTTAACATAGGCACTTTCTTCATCAGACAAGTCAAAAGCTGTATTGACTAAATCATCTATCTCATGAATTTCAGAAAGACACATCTTATGTTTGTATTCATACTCCGTCTGACGTGTTCCAACATACACTTTTGTTTCTTCAAGCTTGTCCCTTAATTTTTGTGCCAATTCCGTAAATATTTCATGATTTGAAATTTTGGGGGCCTTAAATCCATTCAGTTCTTTACTCACGTGCCAACAGTCAGACACGCAAATCCAATACCACCAGAACAATGAAGAGTTTATCAAGCAATAGCAGTAATCAGCTTCTCCTGTAGTATTGTAGTTAAAGACCTTATATTCTGGATCATCAACAAACGTTCTAAATGCTTTCATCCAAAAAGTCTCTCTTCTATTTAAGTAAACCGATTCTGTGCCTTGCCTAGACATCTCATATACAGAATCATTCTTTTTGGATGTCGAAATTTTCTTAAATATCGTTCGGTCATATTCGTTTCCAAGTTTCGGTATAAAACTATCCGTCCAAAAAGGATTCTTTATAACCTGAACATCATGGAACAGTTTTTTTCTTTCCTCTTTATACCAATAATGATAATTGCTAGTGTATACTGTTCTTTCACTTTTTTTGTTTTTTCCAATTAGAACACATAGTTTCTGATGGACCGAGTCAAATAAGCAATCTGGGCGGTCTGCATAGCTTAAAATATACTGTTCTGGTAGCGTTGCAAACAAATCACTTCTAATTCTTTGCATTCTAGGGGTGGAAATATACGATAATGGAATAACAAATCCCATACTTCCGTTTGTTTCTAATCTATCCGATGCATTCTTCAAAACGTTTGCATATATATTTCCGTATTTCACATTAGGGATTATTCCGCTTTTTGAATCTTCAACATATGGTGGATTCCCAATGATAATATGAAACTGTTCTTTCATTTCCGGGCTATCCGTAACAAAATCATATGTTGTAAAGTTGCTGTTTAAAACCTCTGCTATTTCTTCATAACTTTTTATTTTGCATCTATTAATAGCACAAAGAAATAACCTCAGTTCTGTAATGATTACTGATTCAAGATTAATATCGTTCCCTTTAATAGAAGCAATGATATCCCGAGTAGCCTTTGATGTTAGTTCAGTATGTTCACGCCATAAGGTAAGCTTAACATTTGTTGCTGCCAATAAAAACTCGCCAGCTCCACACGTCGGATCGAAAATTGTTTTTTGTTTACAAAATGATTTGTATGGTATTTCTCCTAAATCAGGACATGATATATTCTCTGGATTCAATTTCCCATATAATGACTTTATACAGTTTTTCAGAATAAAGTTTACCAAATCAAGCGGTGTGTAATACACACCTTTTTTCTTTCTAATTGACTCTTTTTCATTAAGTTTAGAAAGCATATCCTGAATACCATCGTATGAATAAGCCTTCTGGTCTTCTATGGCTTCAAAATTAAAATTAGGTTCACGAGCAATAACTCTCATTGCTTCACAAAGTTTTACAAGTTCATCATCATTATAATTAGCATTCAGATATGTAAATGCCAGATTGAGCGCATTTTTCGTCATCATTTTCCTCACCATATCCCATTTTTATAAAGCGCTCTTACCGCTATTGACCCACTCATCCAATTCAGAACGTTTAAACTTCCACAGTTTTCCGATCTTGTGAGCTGGGATATGCTCGTCTTTCTTTATCCAATTTCTTAAAGTTACTGTTTTTATTCCTAAATATTCAGCAGCTTCATCTATGCTAATGTAGTTGTCTTTCAAATTTTCGGACATTCTTTACACCTCACACGCCGTTAATCGATGGTTACATTTTTACCTTTAACATTATACCGTACATTCGTTCTGAATACAAGCATTTTGATGATATTTGATGATATTTAATTATATTTACACCATTAATAAATGATTAGTTTATTGTTTTTTTGATTTGTCATATTTGTGTTAATTTTCCTTCTTCACAAGCAATTTCATAGTTACTACCTATATTAAATCTGCACTCTTCCAACAACTTACCTTGAGTCGAAGGTAGTAGCGTTACTTTTATTCTATTTAAATTTTAATGCCCTTATGATTTCATCAAGTCTCATTAAAAAAGCACCTTAAACATTTGTCTAAAGCACTTTTTTCTTCTTAATACTTAATTATACATATTTTAAATATTCGTCTTTTGTATATACCTTTTTTTTATTAAATAGTTTAATTTATTAGATAGGAGTCTTAAAAGTTTAATATACCATTACATTTATCATATTTTTATATTTTTTACTTAATATTATCCATGAAATTACTTTTTGTTTATTTACCACAACACTTTTTATACTTTACTCCACTCCCACAAGAACATGGATCATTCCTTCCAATTTTCACTTTGGAGTGGTTTTTAGCAACAGGTAGATTATCATAAGGATTTCTAGTAAAAATATAATGGAAAAAAAATAAATTGTTATCTTCTTTTTTAAATTTTAATATTGGCCTTAATTCTTTGTCAAATGCATTACCATACATTTTAACAGCAATTGGATTTTCTAAGAATTCTTTAAACTCTTGGACAGTTGGATATGTTTTTTCCCAAAGTCTATGTGATCCTATTTTTTTAGCTTTTTCGCCTACCATAATTGTATTAACTGTAGGATCTAAAAAAAATTTTATTAAAGATGACGAATCAACAATTTTCACCCCATCTTTTACAATACTCGTAAAATCGTAAATATTCGTGCAAACTAATTTTATTATTTTATCTTCTTCGTAAGGGGCCTCAGGTAGTTCAAAACTACATAATTCTTTAACCCTTTGCCAATCTTTTTTCAATACGTTAACACGCCTATTCACCTGATTTATCCCATAGTATATGGTATCTTCACAAGCGGCCTTTGTTTTATCAGAATCAGGTCTCATAAGGTGTTTAAATTCTATTAATAATAGATGGTCTTCAAATACACCTAAAAAATCATACTCAACCTCTTTATCGTCAAATGCTTGAAATTTAATAGGATTTGAATTAACTTGTATGTATGGATTAAGAGATAATATATTTCTTAAATCTTTTTCAAATGCTAGACCTTTCTTAGCAAGTTTAACATTATATGCGACTAGATTTTTCTCAATAATTCTAATTACATTCATTTGCATAATTAACATTGGGCAGAAAACTATTTTATTTTTACCAATATAAATTAAGGGTTGAGAGAATAAATCTAATTTAGGTTTAGGTGAAAATATAAATAAATTAATAATTTTTTCTGCATCTGCTATTGAAAAGTTGTACATTTCTGCAAAATGATTAATAATCAAACCTATGTCAATAATAGGTGCTAAGTTTTTGTATAAACTAATATCATCTTGATTAAATTCTAGTAAATAAGCATTTCTGTATATCTGTGCAATAGTCAAAAGATATTCCATGCCCTTTAGAGCATCCGCTACATTAATCCCATTAAAGTTCATTTTCAAATATACACGCTCTAAATGATCTGAGAAAGAATGAATTAGTAATTCGCTTATCCCATTTGCTTCAATAAAATCTTTTTTAGATATAGAAAATATTTTTTCCATATCTAACTTTACTCCAGAAGCTATTTTATCAATTCTTCTAGTGTATTTTTCTAAATTTATTGGTTTTCGTTTTTGAATGTTTGTGAAATCTTGATAAATGTATCGCTCAATTCCAATACATTTTTTTTTATAATCCTCAATTGATTCAGGAGTAAATATATAACTTTTCTCTATACTTTCTTTGGAATCCTTAACTTTCAGTTTCCAATTACTAAATTTAAATTTGCCCCACAAATCTATCAACATGTTTCTATTAACTGAAAGATAAATTATCTCTTCAAAGCCCTCATTCTTATATGGTGTTATATTTTCATGGTTAAAATTTTCATTTGATTCCATACTCTTTCTAGCATTAAAATACAAAAATCTAAACAATGTATCTGCGGCTGAAATCAATGTTTCAAAGTTATCAGATTCTGAGCTTCTTAAACCTTTCATTTTATTGATACTTCGATCTGCTATTTCACTTTCGAGTCCGGTTACATACGGCTTTTTTTTATATTTTGATATTTGTATCTGCTGAGATAATCTATGTTGATCTTCTAAAAAAATACAAAATATTTGTACTTGTTCAGATAATGACATATGGAGATATGCATTTTCCATTAACATTTCATCATTACTAACAGCATTTTTATGTATTACTCTTATTGCATCTACAATTTGAAGTGCTTCTTGAAAGAATCCAATGCACTCAATATTTTCACATCTTTCTATTATTTTTTGTTGTGCTCTTAAAATAGAATCAATAAGAGTTTTTATAATATTATCATTTAAGTCCTTATCAAAAGGCTCAAATAGACTATTACTTAATAATAAATTTTTTCGTAAACTTAAAGGAGATTCTAAATAAATATTAACTAAAATTTCTGAACATTTTTCGATATCGTTTTCAATTAGTGTATTCCTTAATTCTTTTAAACTCATATACTCTCTCCTTAAATAAAAACCCCTCTTAACACTATTTAGAAAAATAGTATCTGTATCAAATTTAACCAATTTGTCTTTAATAATCCGTGATCAATCTCAGGGTATAAAACTTTAAATGATGTCTTACCTTGTTTGGAAATTATAATCATACTCGCCATTCTGATTATAAACATAATGGGAAGCTGATTATGTAAGTTGATTTCAGATTATGACAATCTGCAGATTCCTTCAATTAATTCTTTTTCACTAATATAATTTACATCTTCGTATCCTTTTGATTGAGCATAACTGTACATCATTGATATTAATTGAATATCTTTACTCAAAATAATGACACCAGTGCAATCATATACTGTAAGAAATATTTTGCAGTCACTCTCTATGAATTCTTTGTAATTCGTTATGCGTTGAATAGTCTCACCTTTGTTAAAAGCTATCAATGTAACAAAAATCATATAATACCTATTGCCTTTTGCAATATTATATAATTCATTTCCAGTTAATAGATTATCATTAAACAAAGGCTGATTAATAAATTCGTTATCATGTAATAGATGTATCTCAGCATAATCAATTAACCATTGATAGTCGCTATATGGCAGAGGCTCTAATAAACACGAAAGATAATTCCCGTATTCACTTGGGATTTGAAAACTAACTCCCTTATTTTCCATTTGAATATCTGCCTCTCACTAATAAAATGATATAATTCATCTCATAATGAGAACTATGTATGCTATTATCGCTTATCAAATTATAAATATAATACTTAAAATGGTTAAGCATCAGAAATTTCTATTAATTGATTGTGTTATGTCAATTTCACTCAATAGTATATCATTATTAATCTCTATCAATTCATTGCCTTCTACAGTCCATGTAATCCTAACACATCTTACCAAAATGACGCTTTATACCATTAATTGATATTTTGGCGTCATTGATTGTTAACGTTTCCCCATGATTCATTGTTTTAGAAATAGTCATACTTTTTCCTATTAGCTTTGAATAATCTTTTTTCATATATTGCAATAATTTTTTAAAATCACCTATGAGTTTTTTTGATGATAGGTACGTACTCAATAAATAACCTATACTAACATTCTCAGAAAAGACTACTTCAATATTTTCAGAAGGCCATACATATTTGCTGATACCCCAGTTTACTAGTTGGTTTTCTCTATATTTTCTCCACTCAATAAATTTAGCATCTGTCAAATGATGCTCGTAATTTCTTATACTACTTAAATTATTAAATATTGCTCGAATATTTTCATCAAATTCAGTTAAAGTTACGTAGAATTTATTGTCTTTTTTTGCTTTCTTGTCACATTCATTTCTGAATCTCCAATATGATACCCCTTTAGAAGTTTTGTCTGCAAAAGCATTCAGCAGCAAATTCTTAGGTGTATCCAATTTATCTTCTAACGATTTCAATTCCCAATAATCTATTTTCATAGAATCTAATAAAAGCCCCTTTTTTTCAATAAACATTTCTAGGTCAAATTCTTCTGAACAAATTAACTTTACTGATTTTTCATCAAACTTAGAAAGTGTATACATCTCTAGTTCATTAAAATACATTTCATATTTTCTTAAGTGTTTAATAGTTATTTCAATTAATAAGTTAAGGAATATTATAAAATCTCTGATGTTAGTAAATTCATATTCTTTTGGGTCATTTCCCATATACTTCTCTCCTCGTGCTCTTGTAATTTAACTTGTCATTATTGTAATTTCTAACTTGTCCATGATAAACATAATGGGAAATTCAAATTATTAGTCATTATGTTCATTTCAAGTTAAAAATGATAAAGTTGCTAATCGGAAAATTCTTCTACAAATAATCCTAAATCAGTTATTTCTGGTATCACTTTTTCAATAGAACTACTGCTATGAATTCCAAGTAAATAATCATAGCAAATAAATATCTTTAACTTTCTTGGATAAAATAGCTTTGCCCCAATATCTTCTCTTAAAAGAAGTCTGCAAAATAAATCTATGTCTTGATATTCTAAATTTTCCACAGATTCTATCTTATTATAAAAATTCAATAAATGTTGGCTATATACTATTTTCTGTTTGTCAATCAACTTTAGAAATTTTTCCTGTGAAAAACTTTTTTTAACATCTTTAACTTTGAGAGTTTTAAGGTTATGAAAGTTTAAAATTATATATATAGCTTTAATGTAATTATCCTCCATTTTTAAGTAATCTTCAGCAGAAAATATCTTTCCATTATAGACTTTATCTATATCTGATATAGCTGTCCAATCTTCTCTTAAATATCTTCCTTGATTATCTTTAAACTTAGGATTATATTTTGAAATATTATATTTTTTCATTTAATCACCTATTGCTAGCATTAAACATAATGGGGAGTATAAATTTACTTCTTTACCCAAATCCAGCTCTCTTTTTTAGCTTTCTTAAAATCACTTGGAAAATAGACATTACCATCTAAAAAATCCTTTGCTGCAAGTAAACAAACTGCACTATCTAAAACATCTGCACTTTGTATCATATGTTGCAAATCACACTCAATTTTCATAACCTTTGCCAAATCTCTTAAAATTTCTTCTCTCGCATCGCTCTGACCCTTTTCCTTATATCTACCACTCCGAATTCCATAGGATTGCAAAGTTGCTGCTGGATATACTTCAATTACAGAAATTGTATTTACCTTTTCTGGATTCCATGCCATCTCAATCTTATTTTTCATGGTTAGCTGTAACTCACCGATAATCTTTAATGCAGCGTATGCAGTTCTTGCAATACGATCAGCTCCAACATCAAGTGGCTGTTTTCCCAATTTTTCCTTAATAAATCGATCTGTTTCACGACGGAACAATAAATTGGAGTCTATGTATAATGTTTGTCCCGCTAAATGGTGATTAAGAGAATCCCCTAAGTCTTCCGGCCATCCAAGCGGAGCGTCAATAGCAAGAACGACTTTATCATCTAACTGTATCCAATCCATAATTATTTCAGCAATTGAATTACCGTTTGAACCAAATTTTGTCTCCAACAATGAAATATCACGATTATAATATACTCCCATTGCTAAACCCACTTTTCTAGCATCGGTTGCACAATCTACGCCAATAATCTTAATGATATCTTGCATCTTTATCCCCCTAAAATTCCAATGTAAGCTCTTTTTATCTTTATTAACTTGAACCCTTTTATTTTTGTAATCACCTTGATTCACAACGAGCAGCCACAATTTCCTGGATATTAAGTTGATTGTTATATTGATCAAACCATCCATTCTTCTCATTTATAAAAGAGAAAATATTTATCGTGGGCTTTTCTTTTTGGTCAAGGCAATTCGTTACGACAGCTAATCGATAATATTCTAGGTTTTCGCACATCTTCTGATATTCGTTACGTGACAACATCACAGAGATATATGACTGTGACAAGCCTTTTACCTCAACAAGAAGCTTAATACTCCCATTCGTAAATTCTAAATCCCATCCAGTATTCTCTGATTCTACAGATTTACATACATAATCAAGCGCTTCAAAATACTCTCTTGTCCGTTTGATTGCTACCTCCTCAACCTTTCTTTTTTCTACCAAATCTACCTGGCTTTTGGTATATCTTTTTTGTTCAGAAACTTTAACTTCTAATTTTTGTTTTCTATATTTTGAAATATATTCGGCTACCTTATACCTAAACTCTATTCCAATATCTGAATCAGCATACCAAACATTGGATTGTCCAAAGCCACCCTTTCCTGATGGTATTTCTGGTGTAGCAAGTCTTTCATCTTCGGTCAATAGAACAACATTGCTATTTTCTGCTAATGTGAAGTATCCCACTTGTTTAGAGCCAAAGGGCCAATCTTCTTGGTTAGTCATGATTACACGATCGTCTCCAGAATAAAATTGATAGTTAGAATGAACATTAGCATTCTCATACCAACCTACTATTCTACGTCCTCCTAATGGGTGCCTAGCGACAAAAACACATACCACGTTTTTAATGACATCACTATCAAATTCCTGTTCCAAATTGATACGTTTTAAGGCAAGCTTACCACTTTTGGTCATAACATACCCATAATTCATTCCATTACTATCTCTAAAATTGTATACTTCACCACCAAAACCATGTTTATCTATGTACGCGCCACCATGAATAATTTCATCTGTTCCAATACCATCATAAGACGACATCCAGCCGCCATTAAAAAAAATCATTCTTCTCTTCAAAATTTTCCTCCTTAATTTCAATAAGATAGCTAAATACTTTGGCCTTGATGTTCAGCTAAATGTTCTTTTTTTAATTTACATCTTGTCCTGTGATTAAACATAATGGGAAGTTTAAAATCTGATTAAAAACTATGCCTAATAATTACATTTCTCACAATTTAGATTTCTTTCATTTTCAGTTAAAGTTGAACTTTACATTTTAAATCTTGCTCGAACCTTAATAGTTGAACCCATGGGGCTATAGTTTCATTTTTATGTAATTGAACTAAGTCAAAAAAACTGTTGTAATCATATAACTCGAATGAATCCACAATTTTTTTACTAATTGCTATATTCCGAGAATTTATAGCATCTGGTGAAAAATGATCAGCCGTTGTCACAAAAATACATTTGCTACTCCCAAATAGCATTGTTGCACCCAATAAATCTCTAATTTCTTTAACGCTTTCAGTCTTAGCCGATGTTCTCCTCCTTTTGACTTGTATAATAGTGGGACAGTCTGAATTAACTAATAAAAGGTCGACACCACCGTCATGAGATTTCCCGACTTCAATCACTTCACATGAATAATGCTCTCTAAAAACAGCAGCCACTAATTCTTCCATCTTTTTATCGTTTATATCACAAATTCTATCATAATGGCTTTCTAAATAGTCTCGTAATATTTTAATTGGCACTTGACGAGCCCCTATATTGAATTTTTTTAGTTGAGCATTATAAACATATATTTCCCAATCTTTCCATGAATCCCCATCGTCTAAATGGCTATAATAATAAATTTGCCACCATCCGCAAGTACATTGCCATACTTGTTCAATTAATTCACGCATAGGTCCAAAATTAGTTTTGTAATTTTCTGACATACTCACTTGTTGCATTGCTTGTCTATTACAAAAAGGGCACCATCCAATTTTTTCGTAGAATATTTCATTTCTTTTATTACCACTATTAATCCCATATGAGGTTGTATCTTTTGAAAATTCAGAATAGCTTAATATAATATCTTTATCACACATAATTATCTATTCACTCCTTATTATAACCATTTCTGACATCAGCTTAAAATTTTCATACAACCCGAATTGCACATTATTTCGATTGTAAGCTTTGTCCAACATAAATATAATGGGAATTTTGCTATAGTTATTTGCTTGCTTTGGTTGGCCATTTTTATCTACAGTCTCTACCACGCAGTTCAAAAACTGCACTGCAATTTTTCTATGTTCTGAGCGTTCATATCAACCGATTCCATTGGTATTTTATCCATATAGTCATCCCCTTTTTTACAGACTTTTTATTCTGATGTACAAATCTAAAAGTTCCACTATATCCATATCCAAAAGCGGCTCGTACATAAAGGAATTTAAATGAATATTTTCGGGTGTCATGATGCTGACCTCATTAAGAACAGTAAGTGAATCGGCTGTTCCAAATTGTTTATACCCATTCAGCAACTCTCTGGTCTGATTGGTCATGCCAGCTATCGCTGCTAAAAACTCCAAACTCGTTCCAAAATGATCCTGGTGGTTGGCCCTCCAAGAAATTTGCCCTTGGAATTGATTGATTTGATTCATCATATATTCTTCCGCTTTATGTCGTATCCCCATTGCAAGAACAATTTTGTTTTCAAGCAATGTATCTGCAATGGTGAGTGCATCACAAATGGTATATAGTGAATCCAATACAGAATCTGTTAACTGTACTTCTGGCTGAAAAGCAGTTACACCATCATAAGCTTGGTATAAAGGCAATATCTGCCCAAAAGTAATTGAATGCGAAGTTGTTTTTTCATGAAGCAGTGAGGTTAAAAATAGGAAGTCCTTACCGGTTTGAGAAATATTACGGTCTACTCCAAACTCTACAAGGTTTCTTACAAACGGAATTAAAGCCAATACATTCTTGGTGTTTGGATGTTCTTTCCACCACTTAAACGGCTTATCTTGATAATGCTCCTGATTAATTGTAATGGTTGTTCCGTCCGTATTTGCTGTCAGCTTATTATCCCGTTTCAGATTTAGTCGGTTTGAGACAGTCCGATAAAAATCAAAATTGTGGGATAGAACCAATAAGTAAAACTGATCTTCCTGTGCAAGTTCATATAAGTACTCAATGATAGCGTATTTATTCTTGTAGTCGAACGAATCGGCTATATCATCAAAGATAAGTAGTTTTTCTTGTCCAGATTCCCTAATTTGCTCAATATCAAATATAATGTTCAACAAATAAAGTGCTCTCTTTTCACCTTGACTTAGTGTATCCAGTTCGTCTAGCTTTCCACGATCAATGCATATTGTTCGGTCTCCCTTATTGAACGAAAACTTAACTCTTGGGATGCTTTCTCCGATGATAGAACCCTTTAGGTTAGCAATTTCCATTGTATAGGGAACCGAAAATCGTTTTTTGAAAATATCGAGTGCCTGATTCCACGGTGTATCATCCATAGAAACAGCATCTATTTCATCAGAAAGAGCACGATATTTCTCACAAACATCATCAAATAGTCTCTGATTGTCGTTGATATAAGAAAGCCACAATGACTTCCGGAGCACCGGTAGCTGATCAAGTGCTAGAAACTCAACAATTTCAGGATGTGTCTCTATTGCGTCCTTCAAGGACATCCCTTTAGCATCACTTAGTAAAGTTTCAATTATCTGCAACTCTGGGACTTGACGGATAGCCGTTTCAATCTCAGTGATTTTTCCTCCAAGAGCATCCATATCGCCAATAACATCTGTCCCTGCAAGCACCAGTTGATTACTGCGCACAAAGAAGCAATCCTTTTCCAAGGATTTGCGAATGTCTTTCAGTTTTGGGAGTGTTAGCTGTCCCTTCTCCAAGTAGCCAAACGATTCATAAACACGATCACTGCTTGTAATGAAAGCCTGGATTTGTTCCTGAAAATTCTGTAATTGTATTTTTTTCAGGACAGTGGGGTCAAAAATGGTCGAATAAGCAATGCTTCCGCAATGTAGTGCTCTTTCGGCATTTGATAGTGCGTCAAGATTTAATAAAATACTGGTTTCTTCAAATCCAAAATCCTCAATAATCGCTGCCTCAAGCTCATAAATTGTCTTGCCGCCAGTTGTTTTCTTTATTTTTAATCCTGATAACTTCTCAAGTACCTTCAGTAGTTTGTCACGAGCTTTAAGAACATCACTTAACCGCTCTTTTACAGTATCTTTTACCAGTAGGGAAGTAACATCCGATTCATAAGAGCTTTCAAATGATTTGATAACAAACACGTCATCACTTGTTATGTCTCTTCCATCAATTTTGATCATCATACATCCAACATCTCCAAAAATAGCATCACAAACATCATCAGTCTTGTTGACCTGTATCTTTTGGAATGTTTTAGCAAAAGAGGTCTTCATCAATCCATTTTTTGCATATATAGCGATTACATTATCTCCATGAAAATCAAATTCATGATGCATTTCTTGGATTCCAAAGCAATTTTGTAAATCAACTATTATTTTTTCCATTTTCACCACCAATTTCTTATTGAGTTTCGCATTATTGCTATAACCCGAACCATACCCAACCAAATGTGTACATTTCAGTTATTAACTGCTCAAATTTTATATCCATTTCAAAATTCTTCCTTATTATAAGTATACTTCTTTTTTTCTACTTTTTGGGTTTTTGTTCTTTCCCCTTTTTCGACACATTTCGACGTTGAATATAATTTTTATATCCCTTGATAAATAAAAAATACTGTTTAAAAATACATAATTATAAATCACATATTTTTAAAACAGTACTTTCATCCCCTTTGTCCAATAATTTTATTGTCTACTCTCATTCTGATAAAGTCTTGAATTTAGGATATTACATCTTATAGAGCTCCCTGCCACAATATATTTCAGTTCATATCTTTTCCCTTCTTTTCCAATCATGATCTGATAGTTATATATTAGGATATATTGATATATAAACAATACTCTTCTTAGTTCCTAAATTAATGAACGTTGTACCTTATTATTTAGTAATAATTTTTATAAATACAAAATAATTAATTATGTAAGGAATAATAAATCAATATTCTTTAAGAAATAATTGGTTAAGGAGTCTGTTATAAATGCAAAGTCAATTATCTAAAACATTTAAAGGATGGCTAGGAGAAAAACAAATTGCTTGGTTATTAAATAAACTACCTTCAGATAAATACAAAGTTATAAATTGTATATTATTACGAAATAGATATAGTAAATGTTCTATAACAAACATCGATTCAATAATTATTTCTGAATACGGTATATTTGTTATAGAAATCAAAAATTGGCATGGAACTTTGTTTGGAGATTGTTTTGATGAAATGTGGACCTTAAATAATTTAGAGTTATATAATCCGCTTCGCCAAAATTATTGTCATTCACAATTAATAAAGCAATTATTTAATTTAAATAATGAAGTAATACCTATTATCGTTTTTGTTAATAAGATTAAATTAAACCTTTCTATCAAAGATACTGATATAGTTGTAACTTCTGATAAATTATTAGATACTATTACATCCTTTAAAACTAGACTTATAGATAGTGAAGACCTTACTAAAATAGTGGAAACTATAGAAGAATCCAATATTAATTCTTTTGTTTCCAGAATAAAGCATATTATTGTAGTTAAAAAACATATCAAACAAAAACAAATGATAAACAAATATTGAAACTTTAATTAATGGTATAGCAGCACCAAAATTATCGCAACTTCCCTAATTCTTTTTAAGCAATAATAAATAAGTTAACTATATAAAAAAGTACTAAATTCTATCCTCAAATTTATGATAAAGTACGACTAAATAAAAAAAGTACTAAACCCGAGTATCCTTGCAATTACACTATTGTAAGGCAATTTGAGTTTAGTACTAAAACTTTCAGTTATTAGATGTCAAGTGAACTAATTTTCGTTAATATATACTGTTATGAATTAAATGTTGTTAATAAATGTTTAAAATGAACAAATTTTTGTTTCTTGCTTTATTTTTAGCTATATATCCGTGAAATTGATTCTACACTTTTATTGTATTACTCAATTCCTAATGCTGCTTTGCTTTTAGGCCCAAGTTTACCATCTATATCTAGTCCATAATCTTTCTGAAACGCTTTCAATGCATCTTTAGATTTTGTTCCAAAACTTCCATCGACTGATGAAGTATAATAACCTAAATCTTTAAGTTTTTGTTGAGCAGCTTTTATTATAGCCGTTGAATTACTAGACTTGCTGACAGAAGTTGTAGCATATGGACAGATTCCGTTAGGATGTAGGTGTGGCCCCATACCATGATGATAATGATAATATCCTAACCCTGATACATTATTATAGTCATGATGACCACCGCTGGAATCTGTCCTTCCTGAGTGACCAAATGCTAGTCCAAAACTAGAACAAGTTAGGGCAATTGAGATAATTACCGCTAAAATCGAATTCCTTTTTCTGCTCATTTCAATTTCCTTTCTTTTTAACACACAAAACATCTTATAATTTTATAATACCTCAAAAATAGCAAATTGCAATATATTATCATAAAGCTAAACAACGAGTAACAAATCTAGTATACTCTGAAATGAATTAACAACATTTAATTCATTTGACACAAGTAAGTGAAAAAAGCCGAGAAGTTAATCCGTTGATAGATTACTTCTCGGCTTTTTGTAAAATTCTTGTTTAGTAAAGGATTATTTTAAAGTTATGATTTAATTTTTAGATTCACAACTTGCAATATAAATTTTCTTATTTTGTTCTTTTTAATATAAACTTCTTAAAAGTAAAGGGTATTCCCCCTATTTGTCGTATATATAAGTTACGAAACAAATACATCATCCAGCTGTCTTTAATTTTTCAAACAAAATTAAACTTGTCCAAGTTATTGATTAAAATCATCCATATTTAATCCATCAACAGTAGATAATTCGGATTGATTTTTAAAAGCCTTTTCTAAGATAGGAAATATAAAATGTTCTTTATTTAAAGCGTAAAAATTCCAAACTGCTTCTTGTCGTTTTATCAGCAGCCCATTGTCTGCAAGTATTTTTAAATGATATGAAAGCGCCGATTGTGATGTTTTAAAGTATTCAGTTAGACTGCATACACATTTTTCTTCACTTTCATAAAGATAAAAAAGGATATTAAACCTTAGTTCATCGGACAATGCTTTAAAGCAACTTGTATAATTCGAAAATTGCGTATCTATTTTTACCACCTCCATACATCAATTTTTCTTGATATATTTTATTATATAAGTAATATGGTATTGCTGTCAATGTATAAAAACATGTTCAAACGAAAAAGAGGTGTAAAGATAAAACCCTTACAACCTCTCAATCTATGCAGATTTTCCCTGCCCTCTTATGTTCAGTTTATTAATGATTAAACTTAAGCATTCAGTTCATCCTGAATGTATTCCTTTATTTCAGCCTTACTTGGGACTCTGCCCATGGCCTTTACTTTTTCATTAATAACAACGGCCGGAGCCTTCATAACTCCATATTCCATTATCCTTTGCATATCGCTTACCTTTTCAACAGTTGCGTCTATGCCTAATTCTTTAATGACCTCCTCGGTTGCCTCCTTTAGACCGTAGTCAGAACAGCATGATACTAAGACTTTGATATTCATTTTCTTATCAACCCTTTCCTATTAATATATTTCAAAACCTGTATAACACAGATATTTTGAGTAAATTTTTTTATTCAAAGCACTATTCGATTAAGCAAGAACAAAATTAAACAAATAACCTACAAATGTAATCGTGACTGCCATTATTCCAATAAATACAGCTAGCAGTTTTGGTTTTAAAACTTTACGGAGAATGATCATTTCAGGGAGGCTTAAAGCCGTTACCGCCATCATAAATGCCAGCGCTGTACCAATGGGAACTCCTAACTTTGTGAGTTCACTAACAATAGGAAGAGTGCCTGCCGCATTGGAATAGAGTGGTATTCCAAGAAGAACGGCAATTGGAACTGCGAAAGGATTGCTTCTTCCTGCATAATTAGCGAGCCAGTCACCTGGAGCCCAACCATGTATAGCTGCTCCAATGATCAATCCAATAATAATATATGGCCATATTTTTTTTACCAAATCCAAATCATAAATCCATGCATCTGTAATCCGCTGTTTCCATGAAGGCTTTACTATCTCAACATCACCTAAAGTAATGCCGCATACATCTTCCTCAAGATATTTTTCCATGTTCAATTTACCAATAATGGCTCCTGCAATAATCGCTACAGTTAAACCGGTTGCCATGTATAATAACGCTATCTTCCAGCCAAACAAAGCCCAAAGCATAGTAACCGCTACCTCATTTACCATTGGTGAGGAAATAAGGAATGAGAATGTTACTCCCAAGGGTATTCCTGCTCCAATAAACCCAATAAAGACAGGAACAGCCGAGCAAGAGCAGAAGGGGGTTACAATACCTAGTAGGGCGGCAGCAACATTGCCGATAAATCCCCTGGCTTTTCCTTGCTCCCCTAAAAGTTTTCTTGTTCTTTCCGGAGGGAAAAAGCTTCGTATAATTGATACAATGAATGTTATCGCAATGATCATCAAGAATATTACAATCGTATCAGTGAAGAAGAATTTGATGGATTCAATATAGCGTTCCGAGTCTAAGAATGAATCACTCATACTGAACAGCCCTAAAATCAGTCTTAGAAACGCAGTAACTATGTAGCTTAAGATATTAACTATCCAATTAATTGCTGAGAACACTTGTATCACCCCTTTCTTGTGACATTTTACTGTTATAATTTAATACTGGGTAACCTATTTTTTGCATTACAAAACCCTCCTTAGGATAAGTATTTGAAGTCTAGAACACACATCAAATAGTTTTTATCTATACATCAAAATTATTTGATGTATAGAGTATAACTCTACTATTTTACTATGTCAATATATATATCAAAAATATTTGATATATATATCTTTAAAGCAATAAGCTAGTTTTAATATATATCAATTCTGTTTAATATCGAAAAAAGTAGCCATTTAGGCTACCTTCCTCACTATTTTTTATAAATTATAAAGTCATTATTTATTTTAATAAATCTAAAAGCTTCTTACCTTTAATTTCTTCGTTTCTCCACTGTACTACTGCAAAATTTCCATTAGAGATTTCGTTCACTTTATTTATCCAGATTATTTCATTACTTGCTTTAGCTTTTAGAATATCATTAGTAGTATTAGTGGCTAATAGGCTTGAATTAATAACCCACCACTTACTCTTTATACCTGCACGTTTTAAGTCTTCTTCTAGTCTTTTTGCTTCATAAACTGGTGTTGTTTCTGCTAGAGTTACAATAACCACCTCTGTCTCCTTTTCATTTCTGAGCTTTGGCAGAAGTTTCTTGACGGATTCAGGGATATCTCCTTGGGAACGCTGTATCTCTCTATTATAACTTTCAGTAGAGTCTAATAATAACAAAGTATGAACTGTTGGCGCGGTATCTATAACAACAATTTCATTTTCTGATTTCTCAACTATTTGTGCAAAAGCTCTAAAAACTGCAATTTCTTGTGTACAAGGAGATCTTAGGTCTTCTTTCACATATTCAAGATCTTCTTCACTCATTGTCTCTCCAGCCTTTGATAAAACTTCTTCTTTATACTTTTTTAGTTCTTTTTTCTCATCTATATTACTTATTGTAATACCATAGCTTTCGTCCAAAACAAATTTCAAATGAGTTGCAGGATCAGTAGTTGTAAGATGTACTTTTGCACCTTTATCGGCCAAACCTAAAGCAATAGCAGCTGCTATTGTTGTTTTACCAACACCACCTTTACCCATTGTAAAAATAACCTTTTTATTAGAGCTATATAAATCTTCTATAATGGCTTTTAGTTTAGGTATTTCATTAACTTGTAATTTTTCATCACTAAAACTATTTTTTATCTTCTTAAAAACATCTGTTAACTAAAATTAATTCAAAAAAATCGAACTAATTTGTGTTAATTGAAACACATAAAAAAATATGGATGTTTAAATTTCAACATCCATACTCTGAAACCAATTAACAACATTTAATTCATTTGACAATAGAGAATGTCAGCACATACTATTTAATAACTGAAAATTTTTTTGCCGATTATTTTGTACTTTTTTATGCATGCTTTTATAAAAAAAAGTACTAAATTCAATCTAATCTCTTTCAAATAAAAAATCTGCTCAATTATGAACAGATTTTTGTAGATATAATTTTTAATTTCTATGCTTTACTCTTATGCTTGATATTTTTTGTTTCCTTGCTTATATACAGTATAGGAGATTTTTTATGAACCTAGGACAATTCCTATCGTCCTAATAGTTATTGCAATTTAGTTGATAGAATGCCTGAGGATATCCACAGACAGGACAAAATTCAGGCGCACATTCATCCCAATAAAGATTACCACAGTTTAAACAAACCCAGACCATGCTTTGTTCTTTGCAAAAAACTTGGTCGTTTTCTATATTATATATTAATTGCTTAAATCGGTTATCATGATTGTATTCTATAGATGCTACGCCATCAAATAGTTCTGCAATTTGATTAAACCCTTCTTTACGAGCAGTCTCAGCAAATTCTCGATACATAGTGGTCCATTCATAGTTTTCACCTGTAATTGATTCCTTAAGATTATCTAATGTTGAAGGAATTTCGCCACCATTTAATTGCTTTAACCATATTTCCGCATGTTCACGTTCGTTACTTGATGTCTCATCAAATATGTTACCGATTTGTTCATAACCATCCTCTCTGGCTTTTGATCCATAGATAGCGTATTTTGTACTAGCCTTCCTTTCCCCATCATATGCATTCTTCAGGTTCTGATATGTTTTACTCTGCTTAAAATCCATTTTAAACCTCCCCATCCCAATCAATATTTAATCCTATTATTTTATGATAGAGTTAAGATTTTCGTGCATAGAATGATTACTTAAATTGATGAGCCAATCATCATCTTTATGACTTTGTTTTCTTTACATTTGATAAGATAATCGCACCCAGCAGTACCCCGATAACTACAATCACTACATTGAAAATCCATTTGTAGTCAATAGCTTTTTCAGCTTTTTCATCAGTTGCAATTGTGGTGAATGCTAAAGCATCCATATCCTGTTTTAAAGCCAAATCCTTATAATTAGCGATATCATATTCCGGTGCGGTTTTATCTTTCGAAGCACCATATTCCAAGGTAAAAGAATCACTGTTGCTGCCATCAAAAATAAGCTCGTCTGCATAATAACGAACGATGATATCATCAATCTTGATGGGAGCATCATCGTTGTTTTGAATCATTACCACAAAATTCTCTTCCGTGGAAATCTGCCAATCCATGGGAATTGTAGTATCTTGATATGTTTCACTTCCAAAAGTTAAATGATAAATCTCTTTTGATCCCAACGGGGTCACCAGCATTCTTTTAAACATACTGTCAGATATGATGATGATTTCGGCCAGCTTTAAATTTTTAAGCCCTTTAACAGTAATCTCTGTATTACTCCCCTGTTCATGAACCCTATAATCAGGGTTGATTTCTTTTAAAAAATAATCGGTTTTAGTTTGAGTTTCATTGTATTCTAAATACACTCGCCCGAAAGAAATCTGTTCTACATTATTTGATAATTTAAAACGATAATATGTATACTTTTGTGGTTCCGCAAAAGAAATAGTTGTTTTTATATGATTATCCACACAGTAAAGGGTATCATCCTTTATTTTCTGCCAGTTCTTGTTATCATAACTTCCGTAGATTTCCACGCTCTTTGCAAAGTTGATATTGTTGCTCTCTGCAACAATGGAAGTAGCGATGACATCACTATCCAATGCAGTTTTAAGTTTATAATCAAAATAAAACTCCTTGTTCTTTAAGAAGGAATTAATCAGTTCCATATCATATTGATGGCTTTCGCTCTGCTCTTTCTGATATCCTGTGTTAATAAAATATGGTACCTCTTCCCCTTTATCATTTTTAATCCGAAGATCAGACAAATCCGTATTGGCTGAATGATAGATGGTCGGTAAGAGTCTAACTGATTTATAGGAGTGCTCACCTTTGTTTTCTATCGTTGCCGTGCCAGCGTTGGCCACGACAGTACTTTGGATTATCATCCCCAGCATAAGGGTAAACAGTACTATTTTCTTACTCATTATCAACAATACCCCCTTTGATTTCAAGCCGTTTGCTGAAATATTGATAAACGAAAGAAATAGCGATTAAAGATATGCCAAGGGCAAAATAGGAAACAATTCGGTTACTTTCCGTTAAATCAGAAAGGTCTAGCATAAATAATTTGACCACCGAAAAGATGGATAATCCCAACCCGAACTTTCGTATCAAAGTAAAACGTTTTATAAATCCCAATACAATCCACACAAATGCTGTTACCGCATAAATAATGCTTATAAACATATTGGTGAAGCTCAAATGAAATTGAACCGTAAGGTTCTGTGTGAGAAGAATGACGAAATATCCGGAGACAATCAACGGCAGCCATTCTATACTTAATTTCCTGTCTATAATAGTAGATTTCACCATATCATAAAGGGATACTAAGGAGCAGATTCCTGTTGCAGCAATAACAGCAGCAAGCAAAGCGTATTGGTTGATGGATAGGTTCCCCACCATTTTTATCGGCTCACTTAACGCATTTATGGACAGCAGCCAAATAATACTAAAAAAAGTAATAACAATTGAAATGATTTTTACACCTTGGTCAGACAATATCTTGATTCTTGGCAGGATGAAAGCCATGGCAAAAGATACAACGATAGCAAGCATGCCAGTTAAATAATACTCATTAAAAAACTGGGTACTTATACTTTCTGATAATTTTATATAAATGATATAGAGGCAAAAAATCCAGGTATTCACTAATGAAGCATATTTATAGATGGTTTCAAATCGGCTTGATAAGGCTCTCTTATGTATATATGCACCTAAAACCAGAAGACTCCCTGCTGTAATGGCAAAATATTTATAAGCAAACATACTATCCCAGAAATTTGATGTATCAAAGACCATAAATGCAGCCAAGCAAAATGCACCGATAATGAATCCCCCTTTTTTAAAGGATTTTAAATCATTTAGAATGCCATAAATAACCAGCGCGATTCCTTCTGCCAGCCAACCAAGGGATAACCATACCTTGCCGAATTGAATCGGCACAAGGAGAACCACAAAAGTAAATCCAGTTAAATAAAACAATGCTGCAGCTTTTTTCTCTTCAGCAAGCTTTTTCTCAACAAAAGTTCCGACAAATAGATAGATAAGGGCAAAAATAACAGCAAGTACACCGTTATAGTCTTCAAAATTAAACACATAGAACGTGAAATACATGATAACACTACTTAATAAGGTGTTTATCGCCATCAAAACAATATCCGACTTTTTAAATTTTAGTTGTTGAGTATAACTTGATATCACCGGAATGGCTGTGTAGATACCAAAAGCAAAAACTATGTATAGGATGGTAATGATACCATTCACCGGATTGTCCGCACGGATTGAAATGTTTAAAATTAAATAAAACGTTCCCAAGCTGTTTAGTACCAATCCTATAAAATAGCATGCCGTCCATTTTCGGTGAAATGATAGCGACAGCATGAGCAGGTTTAAGATGATGAAATAAACCATAGCTCCCCAAATAAGCGAAACTCCTCCGGTCACTGAGAAAATAGGCAAATATCCACCCACTAAGGAAAAGGCCGCAATGGTAGCCGAATCATACCGCTTAGATAGTAGGAAGGATACTGAAGTAATCAATATACACAAAATAATGGCGGGATACATGGCTAAAATTCCATACATAAAATAGCTGACGGACATTCCCACATAAAGAATGGCAACTCCCCCTGCGGAGATGCCCATGGAAAAAATATTTGGCTTTTTACGATTGAGAAATTCTCCGGCAACCAACATCCCCCCGCCCAAAACAAAAATAAGAATACATTTTAACATATCAGGCAATTTAAAATAGGTAACCTGTGATGCCGCTATGACACCTATAATTACCAAGAAGATTCCTACTTTATTGATAATATTCTGGCCTATAAACGCTTCCCAATTACTCTTTTTAACGGAAGCTACAATCTGTTCATCCGTGATTTGCTCTGCCTTTAAACGCTCGTACTCTTCTTTATTTTTATACGAGTATGCCCCCTTTTCTTTAGCATACTTTTCTTTGATTTCCGTAACCTTGATATCCAGCAGCCTTTTCAGTTCATCCAGTTTTGCATAGATTTCATCGGTGGTATCTACTCTGTTTTCTTTGAGAATTTCTGCCACATTGTTAATTTTCTTTTTTGAATCGGATTCAAACTGAGAAAGCCGATTGAGCTCCACCTCACACGTGGATTTAAAATAAATATCCAATTTTCTTGAGGACATATTAAGAATAGACATTTTTTCATTATAGATTTGCTGATATAATGCGTTTTTTAACCCTTTATTTTCTTGAGAAACCTCCGTCAGCTTACTTTTAGCACTGGCAAGTGTTTCGTTCAAGGATTTAATCTGTACCTTCATCTCAGCATTTTCCTTGGCCATATCACTGTTGGATAATATTCGGACTTCGTTATGAAGCTTTTCAAGGGTTTCTTTTTGCGTTTCTAAGATACTTTTTATGTTGTTTATTGTTGACAATATAATTTCCCCCTAATTTGTTAGAACAACTACACAGATTCAAATTGTTATCAGTAAAAATTGCCCCGAACTTCCCATAAGTTCTATTAAGTTCGTATAAAATCAACAAACAAAGGTCTTACATTTTTCTGCAATATTCACAACTATTATATATTATAAAGTAAATAATTTCCACTAATTCTAAATGCTTCTTTAAATGAAAAAAGTACTAAATCCGATTTCTCCTACAATTACTCTAATGTAAGGATATTTGGGTTTAATACTAAACTTTCAGTTATTCTAAGCTCTTTTTTATTATAGGAATTTGAATTTCAGAAATGTATTCATTCTCTGAATCGGAAAAATCGTAATCCACTATATTTTTTTCAATGGAGTCTCCTGCAATTTGATATCCATTGTCTTCAATCCATCGTATAAGTAGTTGATAATGTTTCCCCATATCCCTATAGGGCCCTAAAAACGCAATACAAACATACTGGTTTTCAGGAATTATTTTCAATTGCTTGCAAAACTCCGAATCGATGGGCACAATTTCAATAAAATATCTAAATTTATTAAAAATCCCCTTTTCCATATCTTCCTTTGATAATGAGGTATAGATTTGTCCTTCAATAAGCCAGGAACTTATTTTTAAATAATCTTCATTCCTTTTTAAAGTCTGCTTAATTTCATAATCACTTTTAATATTATTCATATCTATAAACTCCCCTGTTCTTTGGGGAATTTTCTTGATAATTATTTGATCCAGCTGTCCCTCTATATTTTCAAAAAGCTCAAGCTTTGTTTGAATTTTCTTTTTGAGGTTTACCAGCTTGTTCATTTTTATATCGATTTCCTCTTCCTTCTTTTTCAGTAAGCAAAGTAGATTGTTTGTATTCTTGTTACCCATGTATTTTTTTATTTCACCCAATGAAATATCAAGATTTTTTAAGAAAAGAATTCTACTTAACTTGAAGAAATTTCTGATGCTGTAGTAGCGATAGTCATTACTCTCATCGTGCTCAGGTTTAATTAGATTGATTTTGTCATAATACCTTAGGGTGTCAGTACTTATATTAAATATTTTTGAAAGCTCTCCAATTAAAAATTTATCTTTCATAAAAATCCCCTTCGTTTCTGTTTAAAATCCTATGTAAGTTAAAGGTTATTATACAGTAGGAATCCTGTATCTGCAATACTTAAGGGTATTATTTCAGTTGGGATAAAAATTTTTTTGACTATAATAAAAATACCTATTGACCTTGGAGTTAGTCAAAGGTTTATGATTCACTTAGATAAATTTGAAAATTCAATTAACAAAAAGGAGAATATTATCATGAGCAACTATAACACAGTATTAGCAAGAAATACCGAAAATGCACCAAAAGGTATCGGTCCATATTCACAAACTGTAGCTTTTTCTCATTACAATAATCTTTCAGCTCAATTACCTATTGAACCAAAAACTGGTAAATTAGTAGCTGGTGGTATAAAAGAGCAGGCTGAACAGTGCTTCAAAAATATCAAAGCAATTGTAGACAGCATCGATCATGTTATGAGCGATATTGTTAGAATCACTATATTCGTAACGAATATTAAGGATATTGACGCTGTAGACGAAGTTTATAAAACATTCTTCCCAACATATAATCCTGCACGGACGACAGTCGCAGTTGCAGCTTTACCTATGGATGCTTTGGTGCAAATTGAAGCACTTGTTTCAAACGGTGAAGGTACAATTCCAAACGCACCACAAGCAGGCGACCTTATAAAACTTACAAATAATACGGAAAATGCACCAACAAGTACCCTATCCACACAAACTGTGTCTTTTTCTCATTACAATAACCTTTCGGCTCAACTACCTATCGATCCCAAAACCGGTAGATTGGTAGCTGGCGGTGTAAAAGAACAGGCTGGACAGTGCTTAAAAAATATTAAAGCAATTTTAGAAAGTATCGACGTTCCTTTTGATGATATTGTTAAAATTACTATCTTCCTTAAAAATCTATCAGATATTGACGCTGTAAACGAAGTTTATACAACATTTTTCCCAGACTCTGCGATTGCCAGAGCTGTAGCTTATGTCCCAGCAAGGACAACAATTGCAGCTTCAGCCTTACCTATGGATGCTTTGGTACAAATGGAAGCAGTAGTGTCACATGGAGATGGCACACCACCACAAGCTGTTGAAGACAGGCATGGACTGGTTATAATAGCACACAATACGGAAAATGCACCAAAGAGTCCTCTATCTACACAAACTGTAGCTTTTTCTCATTACAATAATCTTTCAGCTCAATTACCTTTAGATCCAAAAACTGGTGAAATGGTAGTTGGCAGTGTAAAAGAACAGGCTAAACAGTGCTTAAAAAATATTAAGGCAATTGTTGAAAGTATCGACCATGTTATGGACGATGTGGTTAAAGTGAATATCTGCCTTAAAAATATCGCAGATATGGATGCCGTAGACGAAGTTTATAAAACATTCTTCCCAGGCGGGGTTCCTGCACGAAGAACAGTTGGCGTATCAGCTTTACTTAAAGATGCTTTAGTTCAAATCGATGTAGTTGTAGCAAACGCTGAAGGAACACCTCCAAGAGCATAACAGGCATTTGTTATAAATACAGGCATTAAATCCAAGTTTTAAATCATGTATCTTATCTGTAAGGAAGAGATACAACATATATGAGCCAACATCAAACTCGTATTGAGCTGATGTTGGCTCATCTTAATTATGTACTGTATGTAATGATCGTAGACATTCCACCCAATGGCTTCGTCATGTTGTTGCACATGTGGTGTGGAATATGACAGTGAAATGGCCATATTCCAGGATTATTTGCAGAAAATTCTATATCATATGTTTCGCCAGATGCTACATTTATAGTGTTCTTTATAGGTCTATTTCTAAAAGGAATAGAGTTTCCATCACTAGCCGATACAATAAACTGATGTCCATGTATATGCATTGGGTGGGAATCGTGTGCTATATTGCCCAGCCTAATTCTGACATTTTCACCTAATTCGATATGAATAGGATCCACATAAGGAAAACAGCGTCCGTTCATAGTAAAAAAGTTAAATTCCATGCTATGAGGATCAATTTCATAGCTTCCAGGCTTCACCTCTCCAGCTTTTAAGTCTTTAATCTTAAATTCCTGAAGCATGTAAAAGTAGTCATTGCAGTTTTCTTGATGTGACTCAGTTATAATAAAAGCTCCTCCCAAACCCATCATTTGCTGCATTGAAGAATCAAAATGGGTGTGGTACATATGCGTTCCAGGGGGATTGGTTATTCTAAATTGATAATCAAAGTATTCTCCTGGTCTTATTAGTGGAGAAGGCTCTACATCTGGAACCCCATCCATTTTATTGGGTACGTCAAGTCCATGCCAATGTACACTCGTTGCTTCTGGTAAGTAATTAATAACACGAATCTTTACATAATCACCTGATTTTACTTGAATTGTTGGACCAGGTATACTTCCATTATACCCCCACCCTTTTATAAACAAACCCGGTAATATTTCTTGTTCAACCGGTTCAGCAATTAATTGAAAATATTTTATTCCGTTTTGTAACTTAAAAGGAAGATTGTTAATATTGGGAGTAATTATCATAAAAGCCACCTCTTTCTACTAATCTATAAAAAGAGTCTATGTTTTTAGTGTAACAAAAACATAGACTCTAGCTTTTTATTTTTGCATGAATTATTGTGAGTAAAAACATTCGTTCCATTATATGTTCTGTTGTTTGAAATCTGTTTCCAGCACATCTACTTTATCAAGAAATATATTAGCATTATCAATTGTATTTTGATAAGTTTTGTTATTTATTGATTCACCTAAAGTTTTCATTGCCTGATCGAAGTCCGCAATATCTTTACTATATTTAGTATCCAATTGAGGTTTTAATCTTTCCCAGACTTTTTTAGCTGCTATATAATTATTGTTTGCTTCATTCCAATCATTACCTTCAACGTTTAATATAATTTGTCTCCCTAGATAGTCTAACCGGCTTACGTCTGTTGGAATGATTACTTTAAAATAGTCAAGCATATCAGGAATGTACATGGTAATACGATTTGCCTGAGCTATTGCAGAATATGACTTTTTTTGCATTACATTTTGTTCTAGATTTTTAATTGCTAGATTCATTCCAGAAATTAATTCAGTAGGAACCACCGCCTCTTGAAGTAAAGGTGTCAATTCATTCATATTTGTTTTTATTAAATTTACCTTGATTCCGGCTTTTTCCCAATCTGCCGCATAAATATCATCTATTATATCCTCAGCATTTGACTCTATTGTATCCAACTGCTTTGGTATGGGTAATAACTCTGGAATGTTTATAATTTGCCCTATATATAAAGGACTTGAGGCTGATATTTGAGGATTTGCCTTAATTAATTGTACTAAAGGCACTCCAAATTGTTTTGCAATCATAAATAAGGTATCATTAGGTTTTACAGTGTACTGTTGCATTTTTAACTCCTTCCGTGTATTTTGTTTATTCCTTTATAATATGTTACTATGAGTTTTCTTGCTACAACTAGTACTTGTAATATAGACATCAATGTCACAACGAAAAACCTTAGCAATGTAATTGCTAAGGTTTTTAATAATTTAGTACATATTTGACATGTTATAATATATCTTCACCATTTTGCATTTTTCCTACAGCTGATTCAATATATTGATCTACTTCATCTTTTGGTATATCTAAAGCTATGGCGAATTCACTATGGAGTAACTCTTCTGCAATTTTCTTAAACTTTTCATCTGTCTGCCCTAAGTTTTTACCTTGCATCTTAACAATTTTTCGTTTAACATACACAGATTTTATTATATTTATTAAATCTACGCATTTGTGTGAAGATAACAGTTTTTTATAATAATCCTCCATTACTTTGTAATTTTGATTTTCAATAAAATCTGTATCTATATTAGGAATTTGCCTAATAATATTCTTTACTTCAGATTTTGTAACAATTGGTCGCATATACATTGAAGTATCAACAGGAATAAATATTTTTCCATCTCCATATACAGGTGATAAAGTATAATATAGTTTATCTTTAGTTATGCCAGCAATGTCTGGAACTCCAATTTCATCAACTCTGCAGACACCTTGATTTGCATAAATAATATTCTCTCCAATTTTATACATAAATGCCTCCTTTACTTAACTATTGACCATTTTTTCTAAAATTAAACAGAAAAAAAATAACGTGGAGTTTAGCAACTGGAATTACGTTTCTAAAAACTACACGTTGTATATTCATTTTATCACAAAAAGTTTAAAAAAGTAAGTAAATTTAGTTGATTTTTTTTAAAATTATGATATTATATAAAGTTTAATCAATAAATGGTTTTAGGGCTAAATTGATAACTATTCTTTATTATTACTTTTTTCAAATGCAAGCTTATCTAGATAACCCTGCAAAATCAAAATAGCCGCTTGTTTATCAATAACAGCTTTTCTTTTTTTTCGGCTGACATCAGCCTCAATAAGAACTTTTTCAGCCATTACAGTAGTAAGACGTTCATCCTGAAAAACTACAGCTATATGAGCCATACTAGAACTCTTCAGCTTATTTTCAAGCATAGTTTTAAATTCATAAACCTTCTCAGTCTGAATACTGTCTGTTCCATCTAGTTTCTTAGGAAGGCCTACAACAACTGTATCACAGTTAAATTCATTTATATAGTCCATGACCTTTCCGGCGTCTTTTCGTATGCCTACTCGTTCTATTGTAGTAACTCCATTAGCTGTGAGCAATAGTTCATCACTAACAGCAACCCCTATTGTTTTATCACCAACGTCAAGTGCAAGTTTTCTCATATATTAATTACCTTTCTTTAATCAAATCATCAAATACTCATTGATTAAAATCAAAAAATAAGGCGGACAAATGTCCGCCCTTTTTCAAGTTTGTGTGCTATTTCTTCAGAAATGCTCGTAATAGTTCTTCTACTAAGTCATCTCTTTCGATGTGTCTAATGATATTTCTAGCGTTGTTATGCCCAGTTATGTAGGAAGGATCCCCTGAAAGGATATAACCTACCATCTGGTCAATTGCATTATAACCCTTTTCATCTAAAGCATCATAAACGGTCTTTAAAATATCTTCTGTTGTTTTTTGGTCACTTTTCTCTAAATTGTTAAACATAATTGTATTTCTATCCAATCCTACTCACCTTCTTCCTTTTCTATTATTATACACATATTTCCATAATCAAAACAACCCTAATTTTCATATTTAATATTGTTGTAACATTTGCACAAAATTATTACAAAAATTTATATATTTTATTAATTTTTATTTAATAAGTGATTCAGCGACTTTAAATGCATCCTGGATTTTTGAAGGATCTTTTGCACCTGCCTGAGCCATATCGGCCTTTCCACCACCACCGCCTCCAGCGGCTGCAGCAATTTGCTTAATCATATTTCCTGCATGATAGCCCTTGTCAAGAAGATCATCGGTAACAGAAACCATGAATGTTACTTTTTCACCATTCTGAGTAGCAAATACTAGGATATAGCCCTTATTAGATTTTTTTATGTCATCAGAAATCTGACGAAGGTCATTTATATCATAATCTGTAAATGCTTTAGTTAAGAGCTTAACATCACCAATAAGTTTTGCTTCGCTTAAAATAGAATCAAGGGAAGAACTGATTGCAGTCTTCTTTAATTCATCTAATTCCTTCTTTAAAGATTTAACTTCCTCAGACATACTTGAAATCTTTGTCATTAAACCAGCATGGCTTGTCTTTAAAATATCAGCAGCATTATCTATAACAGCTTCTGTTTCCTTTAGTTTATTAACGATACCTAATCCAGTAATCGCTTCAATTCTCCTAACACCTGCAGCAACTCCTGATTCACTAATAATTTTAAATGAACCAATTAGACCTGAATTGCCTACGTGTGTACCACCACAAAGCTCCTTACTAAATTCACCTATAGATACAACCCTTACTTTATCACCATACTTTTCACCAAACAAAGCAGTTGCGCCAGTTTTAACCGCATCCTGCATAGACATTTCTTCCATTGTAACTGGTAAGAAGTGCATTATTTTATCGTTGACAATTCTTTCTACGGCAGCAAGCTGCTCTTTTGTCACAGCTTCATAGTGATTAAAGTCAAAGCGCAGACCATCAGTATTTACACTGGATCCAGCCTGTTGTACATGACCACCTATTACTTCTCTAAGTGCCTGCTGTAGTAAATGCGTAGCAGTATGATTTCTTGAAATATGGTTTCTTACAGGAATATCAACAAATAAGTCTAACTTATCGCCAACCTTAATTTCACCCTTCACAATTTTTAATTTATGTGCAAAGTTACCCTGTAATTTAGTAACTTCAACCACTTCAGCAGTAAAGTTATTATTACAAACTATACCGTGGTCATACATCTGACCGCCGCTTTCAGCATAGAAAGGGGTTTTATCCAGTATAATTCTTGCCTCATCACCAGCTTTGGCGATTTCTAAAACAGTTTTATTAGAGAAAATACCTTTTACAGTCCCCTCATCTATAGTCTTTTCGTAGCCTGTAAATTCAGTTTTACTACTAAAAGCAAAATCAAGATTTTCTTCTGCCCAGCCATCATCATCAACAGATTTTCTTGCTGCTCTTGCTGTTTCTTTTTGATGAAGCATATTTTCATTAAATCCGTCAATATCAGCACTACAATCATTTTCTGCCAAAATTTCCTGAGTTAACTCAAGTGGGAATCCATAAGTATCATAAAGTTTAAATACTTTTTCACCAGAAAGCTGTGTTTTGCCTTCCTTCTTTAATGCTTCTACATACTCAGCGATAATTGCAGTTCCTTGGTCAATTGTGGAACTGAACTTTTCTTCTTCTATAGTTATAATCTTATGAATGTATTCGCGTTTTTCTTCCAGTTCAGGGTATGCGTTGCCTGAAACTTCAATAACCTTCTTTGATAATTCAGCAAGAAATGCTCCTTCAACATCTAGAAGTTTGCCGTGTCTTGCCGCCCTTCTAAGAAGTCTTCTAAGAACATAACCTCTACCCTCATTGCTTGGAATGATGCCATCTGCAATCATGAATGTTACTGAACGTATGTGATCAGTAATAATTCGGATAGATACATCTGTCTTAAGCTTACCATTACCATATTCAACTCCTGACTTTGCAACAACAGCGTCAAGAATATATTTAATCGTATCAATATCAAATATTGAATCTACACCTTGCATGATACAAGCAAGTCTTTCAAGTCCCATACCGGTATCAATATTTGGGTGTGCTAAATTTGAATAATTTCCATCTTCGTCTCTAGAGAACTGTGTGAATACGTGGTTCCAGAATTCAACATATCTGTCACAGTCACAACCAGGCTTACAGTCTGGGCTGCCACAACCATATTCCTCACCTCTGTCAAAATAAATCTCAGAACATGGTCCGCATGGGCCTGTACCAATTTCCCAAAAATTATCATCTTTCCCTAGTCTTACTATTCTTTCTTCTGGCATCCCTATAACAGTTTTCCAAATGTTATAGGCTTCATCATCATCCTCATAAATTGTAGCCCAGATTTTATCTTCAGGTAATTTTAGAACTTGGGTTATAAATTCCCATCCCCAAGTTAAAGACTCTGTCTTGAAATAATCACCAAAGGAAAAACTTCCAAGCATTTCGAAGAAAGTACCATGTCTTGCTGTCATACCGACATTATCAATATCACCTGTCCTGATGCACTTCTGACAAGTTGTCATTCTCTTGCTTGGCGGTGTTTCAAGTCCTGCAAAATAAGGCTTTAATGGTGCCATACCAGAATTTATAATAAGCAGACTCTTGTCCTTCTCTGGAACAAGTGAAAAGCTCTTTCTCTTATAGTGTTCTTTACTAACATAAAAATTTTGGAATGTTTCTCTAATCTGATTTAATCCAAGTTTTTCCATATATATTTATTCCTCCCGTGAAACATTGTACAAATAACCCCATCATTATACCACGTTTTATGGTACAATTAAAGATAATAATGAATAAAACGTCAAGTATACATAAATTTGTATGTAATTATATATAATTGGGGGAATTATGCGAAAGAATGTTCTTGGAAATACGGGTTTAGAGGTTACTCCTGTTGGCTTTGGAGTATTAACCATAGGAAAAACGCAATTAAATATGTCTGTTGAAGATGGTTCGGCAGTATTAAAATATGCATTGGAACGGGGTATAAATTTTCTAGATACCGCTCAGTATTATGATACCTATCATTATATAAAACATGCACTAAAAGGAACAAATTATAATCCGGTTATAACATCAAAATGTTTAGATCCTTCTTATAGCCAAATGAAATATGCTGTTGAACAGGCAAGAAAAGAAATGGACAGAGATGTAATTGATATATTTCTTCTGCATGAGGTTAGAAATGACCCAGATTGGGATGATAGAAAAGGAGCATGGGAATACTTGCAGGAAGCAAAGGCTAAAGGAATTGTAAAAGCTATAGGTGTTTCTACTCATCATGTAGATGTAGCCCAAAAAGCTGCTAATATCCAAGAACTGGATGTACTCTTTCCCCTTATTAATTTTAAAAGTCTTGGAATAAGAAAAGGAAATGAATCTGGTACTAAAGATGAAATGGCTGCCGCTATAAAAAAAAATTCGGAGAATGGTAAAGGAGTTTTTACTATGAAGGTTTTTGGTGGTGGAAATCTAACGGGCCATTATTTAGAGGCTCTCGATTATGTTACTGCCCTTTCAGGAGTTTCTTCAATGATGATAGGTTTTGGATATAATCATGAAATAGATCACATCATTGAATATATAGACGGGAACATAGACAGAAACTATGCCCCTGATATTACAAACAAAAAAATCCATATAGATGAAGGTGATTGTGAAAGTTGTGGAGCATGTATTAAAAAGTGCCCTAACCATGCCATTCGTTTTAATGACAATGGTTCAGCATCTGTAAATCACGGTGTTTGTTTAACGTGTGGCTATTGTGCACCTGTCTGCCCTGTACGTGCAATAATAATGTTTTAATGTAGTAAATTAAATAATAACTTTGAAGGCATGTGGATAATTTGAAATATCCATATGCCTTATTTGTTTTCAAATTTTAAGATAGAGACTTTTTTATTTCAATATTGAATTAATTAGTTGTAGTATTGCAATCAATATTGGAATAGCAAGATAAAATATGATAATTTTTCCTGCCAGCTCAACTTTTCCAGCGATGGCTCCCTCCCCTGAATCTTTACACAGTTGAGAAGTGAAATCAGCGATATATGCAACCACAAGTACCTTAATAATGATTGGGAAAAAGGTTTTTCCATATGTAATATTTCCATATATACTTTCTAAGAATGAAAATACGGCCATAAGCTTTTCTAAAGCTAAAGTAAATATGATTATAACTGTTGCCAGTACTACATAAATTGCAAACTCAGGTTTAAAACCTTTTATTACTTGTGCACAAATAACCCCTACAAGTGCAATTAGAGCTATTTTTATTATATCCATAGGACCACCTATAATTGAAATAATGTTTTTACAGTGTCAAAGAATTCGCTTATCATACGTATTATGAAGAAAAGTACAACCACAATTCCTGCTAAAGTCGTCATTAGTGCATAATCTTCTCTGCCAGCTTTTGAAAGAATTTGATTAATTACTGCTATTGCAATACCTATTCCAGCGATTTTAAATATGATGTCAACATCCATCATCCTTTGTTTCCTCCACATTTTTATATTTCTATAAAAGTATAATAACAATTGTTAAGCCAATCGCTATCCCTAAACCTTTGTACATTTTTCCCTTCGTATTATTTTCCTGAACTGCTTGTTCCAATTGTTTTTCAATTTGTTTATATGCTCTTTGTATAACAGCACTCTGACCGTAAATATCAGTACCACCCAGCACCTTTCCAAGTTCCTTTATGGTGTACATATCTTCTGTAGTAAAGGAACAGCTCTCATCTAATTTCTCAGTATATTTAAACCAGCTTTCAATAAAGCTGCAATTGTTATTTCCTTTTAGATCTGCAGATACGTTAGAAAATAAATTTTTTGCAGCGTTATTTGCCTTTTCATCAGAAACAATTTTCAATGCTTCTGGAAGCGGTGTCTTCCGGTATAATATTTCATCCTCCAAGTTCTTTAAACCATCTAGGAAGCTTTGCAAATTTATAACCCTGCATTGATAATCCTGTGCCTTGAAATATCCTAGTGCACAACAGATTATAAAAATTAGAGTGTTTAATATAATATTAAGCAAAATAGCTCTTCCTTTCTATCAGTTTACATAAAATAGTTATTGTTCAATCTTTATCCTGCTTTGAATACATAACTTCTCTGATTGAACCTGTCTTAGGTATATTTGATAAGAATATAATACAGGAGAAAGTACCTTTTTTCACTAAACTGCCTATTGCTGAATTTAAAATATCTTCATAAGAATTCCCATGTATAGTAGTAATTAAATTAACCCCTGCGCACATGGCAGCCTCTATAGCATAAATATCAGCACTCTTACCAATTTCATCGGTAGCAATTATATTGGGCGACATGGCTCTAATAAGCATTATAATCCCCTGTTCTTTTGGGCAGCCATCTAATATATCCGTGCGTGGCCCCAAATCATAGCAAGTTTTGCCTTTGTAGCTGCCTGCTATTTCGGATCGTTCATCACAAACGCCAACTCTAAACCCTTTACAGCTTAAGTTCCTTACTAAATCACGAAGCAAGGTTGTTTTGCCACATTTAGGTGGGGAAACAATTAAAGTATTATGAATGCTGCCATCCTTTTTAAGGATTTTTTTTAAGCATTCTTCTGAAGCACCTATGACTTCTCTGCTGCATCTAATATTTAGTGATGATATATCTTTGATTAATCTTACATTCTCTTTTTCAAGAACTACTTTCCCACATACCCCCACTCTATGACCACCTTCAATTGTAATATAACCATTTGCCAGTTCTGTCTCGTAAGCATAATAAGAGTAATTCAATAAACGGTTTATTAAATTGTTTAGCATTTCATAATCAACTGCGTAAGATATGTGATACTCCTCATTTAGCGAAATTATAGAAATGGGCTGTCCGATTCTAAATCTAAATTCTTCAGCATTATTAATAATTTTATCGGGCAAAGCTCTAAAGGTCTTCTCAAGATCCTGTGGCATCTTAATCAGTATACTCTCAATATTTTTCTCCATGATGTAACACCTCCATATCATAAACATATTGCTTGGACACAAAATTATGATAAAAATTTTAAAGTGTGTATAAAAAAAAACACATTCTCATAAGAGAATGTGTTTGTATTTTTTTATCCTTCCTTTCCAAGAGTATCCTCCTCATTTGGATTTGGAACAATATATAGTTTTACTTTTTCAATTCTTCGTTCTTTTACAGATTCTATTTTGAACACACAGTTTTCATATTCGATAACACGTTCTTCTGGTTCATCTTCATCGGGTATTTCACCAAGTAAATCAATTAAAAGACCTCCAAGCGTCTCACTGTTTTCGGATTGAAGATTTAAATTTAGTTTTTCATCTAAATTATCTAAATTGATAAATCCATCGACAATAAATGTATTATCGTCAATTTTCTCTATAGGAAGCTCTTCTTCGTCATATTCATCATCAATATCGCCCATTACTTCTTCAATAATGTCTTCCATTGTAACAATACCGGAAAATCCTCCGTATTCGTCGATTAAAATCGCAATATGCTGTTTTGAGCTTTGTAAATCAAAGAATAAAGAATCAATATTTTTGGTTTCAGGAACAAAATATGGTTTCCTTAGAATTGATTTTATATCAACATTTTCAAAGCCATCTTCCCTAGCTTTTATTAAATAATCTTTTATGTGTAATATACCGATGATATTATCACTGTCATCTTCATATACCGGAATTCTTGAATATCTTAGCTCCATTAATTCATCAATATATTCTTCAGTAGGATCATTAATATCAATATAAAATACATCTGTTCTCGGAGTCATTACTTCATATGCAAGTTTATCATCAAAAGCAAAGATCCGATTAATCATTTTTCTGCCTTTTTCTTTAAGTAAACCTGTTTCCTGTCCAAATTCAAGCATAGACATAACTTCATCTTCAGAGAATTCTTCATCTTCAATTTTTATCTTTTGTTTAGTAATCCATAAAAGTATATTTACAGAAGAAGATAAAATCCATACAAATGGTCTCGTTAGCTTTGATAATATTATAATTGGCTGCACAACATGAAGTGCAATGGTTTCTGCATGTTGTAGTGCTATTCTTTTAGGATATAACTCACCAAAAACAAGTGTAACATAAGATAAAATAATAGTCACAACAAGAATAGCTATATATCCACCATAAGGTAATCCTAAGTTCGTTAATAATTCACCCAAATTATCAGACATCCCTACTGCCGCCGATGCACTAGCAAGAAATCCTGCCAAAGTAATGACTACTTGAATGGTAGATAGGAATACATTTGGTTTTTCTAATAGTTCCCGCAACATTGCAGCTTTTTTGTTTCCTTCTTGAGCAAGAAGTTTAATCTTATTTTTGTTTATAGATACGATAGACATTTCTGCAGCTGCAAAAAACGCATGTATAAAAATTAAAAATATTAAAAATATTATTTGCGCCATTACTGGCGTACTGGGGTCCGAAGACATTCTTTTTCTCTCCTTTTTTTCCTTTATTACTGTAATTAATACTTAAACCATGTGGAAAATTATATCATTTTATTTTCTTTTACGCAACATAAATCCAGCAGTAACGGGATGATCTACTTTTATCTGAAGAAGTTGTTGAGGATGGGGTGCTGATTCAACAGGATTACCATCTTCATTCAACATGATTTCAAGAGTCTGCGTAAAGGAATGCCAGTTAGGGCCAAAGATTTCTATTTCTTCACCAATACTCATTTTATTTCTCTGTTCTACTAATGCCATTCCTGTTTCAGAATTATAATCTTTTACAAAACCTACAAAAGAATATTCTCTGGTATATGCACTAGTTTGATAGTCCTGATCTTTGTTTGTAGGCTTATCAAAATAAAACCCAGTTGTAAATTGTCTGTGACTAACCTTTTTTAGTTCATTTAGCCATTCTTCATTGAAAACATAGTTTGCAGGATCTTCATAATAAGCGTCAATGGCTTTTCTATATGCACTTACAATTGTAGCTACATAGAAAACACTTTTCATTCGGCCTTCTATTTTCGCAGATACAATTCCTGAATCAATCAATTCTGGTATATGATCAATCATACATAAATCTCTAGAATTTAGAATATACGTTCCTCTTTCATCTTCTTCAATAGGAAAATATTCACCGGGTCTCTGCTCTTCCACCAGACTATACTTCCATCTGCAAGGATGCGCACATTGCCCTCTGTTGGCATCTCTTTCTATCATAAAGTTGCTAAGCAGGCATCTCCCTGAATAAGAAATACACATTGCTCCTTGAACAAAAGCTTCTATTTCCATTTCTTCAGGCATTTTGCTTCGAAGTTCCTTTATTTCCTTAAAAGTAAGCTCTCTGGCAAGAACAATTCTTTTTATTCCTTGTTGGTGCCAAAATTCCGCAGTTTTAAAATTAGTCATATTTGCCTGTGTACTTAAGTGAAGCTCAGCATTTGGTATAGCTTCTTTTATTAATAGCATTATGCCAGGATCTGATACTAAGAAAGCATCAATCGCGATATCTTTAATTTTATTTAAATATTCCTCAAAAGGTTTGATATCTTCATTATGTGCATAAATGTTAACTGTTAAATAGGCTTTTTTACCTCTAGCATGAGCATATTCCACTCCTTCTTTTATTTCTCCAATAGTAAGATTCCCTGCTCCGGCCCTAAGACTAAACATCTCACCACCAAAATATACCGCATCTGCGCCATAATCTATGGCAATTTTTAATTTTTCTAAATCCCCGGCAGGAGCTAGTAATTCGATTTTTTTCATTTTTACCTCTCGTATCCATAATATATTTACTGTAAATCTATTTATCTATAACACTAATTGCCAACCCGTCTCCCACTGGAATAACTGAAGTATGGCAATAATCCAATTCATTAATATATTGTACATATTCTTGCATCTTACGGATATTTGTTTTATGTTTACCATGAATGTCATATTCACTGGATACAGTCATTGCTTTCATAAGTACATTATCTGATACTATTATAGTATCTTGGTGAGCTAATTTTATGGCAGAATCCCAAAATCTCTTATAGTGACTTTTGGCGGCATCGATAAATATCAAATCAAAGGGTTCACTGCCTTCGTTATACAACTTTTCTATAACCTCACCACCGTCACCATGATAAACTGTAATTTTATCAGACAATCCAAGATTTTCTATATTTTGTAAAGCTGTTTCATATGTTTCTTCATTATATTCTATAGTAACAACTTCTGCACCATCATAAACAATAGCAAAACAAGAAGATGAATATCCTACTGCAGTACCAATTTCCAATATTCTTTTAGGACGATGAATACGAATTAGATTTAAAAGCAAGCTTTCTGTATCTTTTAATATGATGGGTACATTAGCTTCTTCAGCCTTCATGCGTAGTTGTCCCAGCTCTTGCGTTAAAGGTTTATATAATTCATCAATATATTGAGTTACTTTTTCATTTGTAATATTCATAAACATTCTCCATTACAGTGAATTAATATAGGATTTCTTATTTTTTAAAAACTCTTCATAAGTGTTTGAAAACTTATGCGTACCATTATTTTCAGCACTGAGTACATAATAATAATAATTTGTGCTCTCTGGATATAAAGCGGCCTTTATGGAATCAATACTTGGCGAGCAAATAGGCCCTGGAGGAAGACCGGTATTTTGATAAGTGTTATAAGGTGAATCCACCTGTAAATCATTATAATCAAGTCTGTCCTTGTGTTCAGGCAATGCATACTGAACAGTTGCATCTATTTGTAACGGCATATTAATAGCCAATCTATTATATATAACACTGGCAACTGTAGCCTTTTCAGAAGAAACTAAGGTTTCTCTTTCAATTAAAGATGCTATAGTAATGATTTTATACATATCATAGCCCATTTCAGCTGCTCTAGTGTAATATTCATCTAAAACAAGTTTATTAAATTGTGCCAGCATTTTATTTATGATTTCATGTTCACTGGCTGTAGTATAAATATCATATGTTTCAGGATATAAAAAACCTTCAAGTCGGTTTTCATTATTGGGTAAAAGAGACATAAATTTATAATCAAAGGTACCAGATTGTATTTCTGAGATAAAGGAATCTTTATTAATTAAATTTTTTGCAGCAAGTTTTTCTGCAGTTTGCTTTACAGTAAGCCCTTCCGGAATTGTAAACCGACTGATATTCGATTCTCCCGATATGATTATTTCCATAATCTGCTCAATTGTCATGGCTGGTGATAGTGAGTATTCCCCTGCTTTATACTTTCCATCGTTTCCCTGTAATTTTGATAATAGTTTAAAATGATTTGCATTTGAAATTATTTTATTATCTTGTAATATTTGACCAATATTTTTTGTTCCTGAGCCTGGAGGTATACTGACAGCTACTATTTGAGTATTGTCTTTATCTAAGGGGTTTCCTAAATTGCTTAGATAGTATACTGAACTTCCAATTAATATTATAACTAGCACTAAAATTAAGGCTATTAAATTAAATTTTTTCCCTTTTCCCTTGCTTTGATTTGTTTTTCCCATAAATATTTCCTCTTTTGTATTATTCACATTAAATAGAAAGGGACGTTTAGAACGCCCCTTTTAATTCATTTATTCAGTTACTGCTTTTATTTAGATCTTCCTAAATAATCGCCTGTTCTTGTATCTATCTGAATAACTTCGCCTTCTTCAATAAAAATAGGGACTTGAACAATCGCGCCTGTTTCAACAGTTGCTGCCTTAGTTACGTTAGTAGCCGTATCTCCTTTAACGCCTGGCTCAGTTTCAATTACCTTTAGATTTACAAAGTTAGGAGGTTCTACCATAAATGCTGACCCCTTGTAGAATTTAATAGTAGCTTCATCATTTTCTCTTAAGTACTTGATAGCTTCTTCAACCTGTTCTTCCATTAGAGGAACCTGCTCAAAAGTTTCTTGATCCATGAAGTAGTATAATTCCCCATCATTATATAAGTACTGCATCTGCTTTGTTTCAATATGAGCCTTAGGGAATTTATCATTTGGGTTAAATGCTTCTTCTCTAGTGGCACCAGTAAGAATATTTTTGTACTTTGTTCTTACAAAAGCAGCACCTTTTCCTGGTTTCACATGCTGGAAATCTAAAATAACATGTGGTTCACCATTTAATTCAAAAGTAATACCTTTTCTAAAATCACTTGCGTATAACATATTTTACTCCTTTATAATTAGTGTCAAAATAACTAAAAACCTTGGTTCTTAGAGAATTATTAAGTCTTTTGTAGATTTTACGGTATTTATTATATCAAAAGATGTAACAATTGCCAAGTCCTCAATATAACCTCTAACCTTTATTTGTTATTTCCAAGATTAATTACTTCTCCTAAAATCTTATATATATCATTCATCATAAGTGAAAACCTAAGTTCTGACTGCAGATATTGAGCTGCAAGAGGATCACTCATCATAATACCATAAAGCTGTTGAATCTGGCCAGTAAATTCTTCATCAATTTCCTGGCCTAGTATTTGCTTTGTCTGCATTTCCATTTGCTTCGCCTGAAAATCATTTATCATTTCAGTAAGCTCACTATTTTGAGAAACAGTCGCCTTCATAGCTTCATACTGTTTTAATTCCTCTGAATCCTTAATTGCTGTAGCTAGAGTTCTAGCTGCATCATATACATTCATTTTTAAACCTCCAAGAATATGGGCAGTATAACAGGACTCCTCTTTGTCTGCTTATAAATAAAGCTTCTAAGATCGTCTCTTACTGCTGATTTAAGCGCATTCCAATCTTTAATATTCTCTTCACAACATTTATCAAGTGTGTTTGAAACGAGATTTCTTGCTTGTTCAATAAGATTTTCGTTTTCTCTTACGTAAACAAATCCTCTGGAAATAATATCTGGACCAGAACATATTGTACCAGATGCCTTATCGATAGCAGCTACTACAATAATAAGCCCTGATTCTGAAAGAAGCTTTCTGTCACGAAGTACGATATTTCCCACATCACCTACGCCTAAGCCATCCACATATACAGCCTGTGAAGGTACTTCTTCTTTGAGTATTTCTGCCTTATTAGCAGTCACACTAAGAACATTGCCATTTTCTAAAATAAAGATATTTTCGGGATCTTCACCCAGGCTCTCTGCAATTTGTGCATGTCTTTTTAGATGTCGATACTCACCATGTACCGGCATAAAAAACTTAGGTTTAATTAGAGAATGCATTAACTTCAATTCTTCTTCGCAGGCATGGCCTGAAACGTGAATATCTGCTATATCTGAATAAATTACTTCTGCACCCTTTTCAAAAAGTTTATTTACAACATTTGAAACTGTCTTCTCATTTCCAGGTACAGGGCTGGAGGATAGTATTACCATATCCCCTTTTTTAATGGTCACTGCTTTATGATCAGCAGACGCCATTCTTGAAAGCGCTGACATTGGTTCACCTTGACTGCCTGTAGTGATGATTACAAGTTCTTTATCTGGAATATTTTTAGTTTTATTTATATCTACAAGTACATTTGCAGGGACAGTTAAATATCCAAGTTCCATCGCGATATTTACTACATTGACCATGCTTCTACCAGATATTGCCACCTTACGGCCAACCATAACTGCATTATCAATAATTCTTTGTACTCTGTGTACATTTGATGAAAATGTAGCAATAATAATCCTTGCTTCTGAATTTCTAAATATATTTTCAAGAGTAATGCCTACCGTCTGTTCAGACATGGAATAACCCGGTCTTGTAGCATTTGTACTATCACAAAGCATAAGCTGAACACCCTTTGAGCCAAGTTCAGCAAGTCTTGCAAAATCCATAGGTGCTCCGCCTACCGGTGTATAATCAATCTTAAAATCTCCTGTATGGAATACTCTTCCTACTGGTGTATCTATACACCAGCAAATGGCGTCTGCAACAGAATGTGTACTTCTAATGGCTTCTGCATTAAATGCTCCCAGCTGGACCCTGTCTCCATGGGCAACTGTGTTTAAATCAGCCTTAATTCCATGTTCTTTAAGCTTATTTTCTACCAGCCCTAAAGTTAACCTTGTTCCGTAAATTGGAATATTAATCTGCTTTAGAAGGTAAGGAATAGCTCCTATATGGTCTTCATGACCATGTGTTAATATCATTCCTTTTATTTTCTCTTTGTTTTTTACAACATAGCTAAAATCAGGAATAACAATATCAATTCCGTACATTTCATCTTCTGGAAAGGACAGTCCGCAGTCAATAATTAGCAAATCTTCTTTATATTCCAAAACGGTCATGTTTTTACCGATCTCATTTAATCCGCCAATTGGAATAACGCGTAGTGGGCTGCCACCCTTTTTATTCGTTCTTTTTCTCATTGTTTCTCCGTTCTACTTTTGCTATGAAACTTATCTCACAACGATATTCAATAGCTTGTTAGGTACTGCTATGATTTTAACAACAGTTTTTCCATCTATTAAAGCTTTTACTTTTTCATTTTCCATCGCTATCTTTTCAAATGTTTCTTTATCTAAATTATTTGTTACATTCATTTTTTCTTTAACTTTTCCGTTTATCTGGATAACGATTTCAACAGTATCTTTTACCATTGCTGCTTCATCATACTTTGGCCAGCTAACTGTATGAATAGATTCATTATGTCCTAAACTCTGCCACATTTCTTCGCAGATATGAGGTGTAAATGGCGATAAAACTAATACCAGGTTCTCAACTGCAGCTTTTAGAAGCCCTAGATTGATATTATCATTTTCCTTGTATTTATACATTTCATTTACCATTTCCATAATGGAACTGATAGCAGTATTAAAGCTAAATCTGCCGCCAACGTCTTCAGAAACCTTTTTAATAGTTGTATTCATTTCAAAAGCTAAAGATTTATCTTCTTCTGTTTCTAAAATATATGAATTTGGTGCATGTTCTATAACATTCTCAAGTTCATAAACTAGTCTGTATACTCGGTTAAGGAATCTGTAACTTCCTTCAACACCAGCATCTGACCAATCAAGTTCTCTTTCAGGAGGTGCAGCAAATAAAATAAATAATCTCGCTGTATCTGCTCCATATTTTTTAATGATTTCTGCAGGGCTTACTACATTACCAATAGATTTTGACATTTTCTTGCCATCTTTGATAACCATACCCTGAGTTAATAAATTTTCGAAAGGTTCTTCATTTGTAGTATATCCAAGATCACAAAGAGCCATCTGGAAAAATCTTGCATACATTAAGTGAAGTATAGCATGTTCTACACCACCTATATACTGGTCAACATTCATCCAGTATTTTTGCTTATCCTTTGAGAAAGCTTCCTTGTCATTTTTTGCATCTGTGTATCTTAAGAAATACCAAGATGAATCAAGGAATGTATCCATAGTATCCATTTCTCTTTTAGCAGGCTTTCCACATTTAGGGCATACGGCTTTAGCAAAAGTCTTACTTGTTGTAAGTGGTGATTCGCCCTTACCAGTAAATTCCACATCTGTTGGTAGCATTACAGGAAGATTTTCTTCTTTTTCAGGAACCCATCCGCAATCATCACAGTAAATCATAGGAATAGGTGTACCCCAATATCTCTGTCTTGAAATAAGCCAGTCTCTTAGCCTGTAATTAATGGATTTTTTACCAATCCCTTTTTCTTCAAGATAATCTATAATCTTAAGTATTGCTTCCTTATTGTTCATACCAGTGAACATCTCAGAATTTATCATATTACCTTCTGCCACAAAAGCTTCTGTCAAATTATTGATGTCTATTGAAGGGTCTGCTGATTCCACTACAGGAATAATTTCACAGTCAAACTTTTTAGCAAATTCAAAGTCTCTCTGGTCATGGGCAGGTACCGCCATTATAGCCCCAGTACCATAATCCATCAGAACATAGTCGGAAATAAAGATTGGAACCTTCTTTCCATTTAAAGGATTGACAGCATATCTACCAATAAATACACCGGTTTTTTCATTTGTAGTTGATGTTCTTTCAATATCAGATTTATGCTGAACTTCATCTAAATATTTCTTAACTTCAGTTTCTTTGCCTGAACCTTTTACAAATTCTTTTACATATGGGTGTTCTGGTGCAAGTACCATGTAAGTTACCCCATAAAGAGTATCTGGCCTTGTTGTGAAAATTTTAAGTTTTTTATCAAACCCATCCACATCAAAGTCAACTTCAGCTCCAACGCTCTTTCCTATCCAGTTCTTCTGCATAATTTTAACCTTGCTTGGCCATCCTTCTAGTTTTTCAAGGTTATCAAGAAGTCTATCTGCATAATCTGTAATCTTAAAGTACCACTGAGATAATTCTTTCTTACCAACTAATGAACCACAACGTTCACAAGAGCCATCAACAACCTGCTCGTTTGCAAGTACAGTTTGACAGCTTGGGCACCAGTTTACAGGATTTTCTTTCTTATAAGCTAAACCTTTCTTATAGAACTGAATGAAAATCCACTGCATCCATTTATAATAGTCAGGGCGGCAAGTAGCTACTTCTCTATCCCAATCATATGCAAATCCTAATTCCTTTAACTGTTCTGTCATTTCTGCAATATTTTCTGTAGTCCATTTAGCAGGAGCAATGCCATGCTTAATGGCTGCATTTTCAGCAGGAAGACCAAATGAATCATAGCCCATAGGATGTAATACATTAAAACCAGCCATAGTTTTGTATCTTGCAATAACATCACCGATAGAATAGTTTCTTACATGTCCCATATGTAGTTTTCCTGATGGATATGGAAACATTTCCAGTACATAATACTTTTCTTTACTTTCATCTTCAGAAGTAGCAAAAACCTTGTTCTCGTCCCAATACTTCTGCCATTTTTCTTCGATTTCACTGAAGTTGTACTTTTCTAACATCGATTAATCCTCCAAATCAAGTTCTAAAAATTCACAATCGCCCCAAACCTTCTCAATGTTGTATCTCTGGCGCATTTCTGTAGTTAAAACATTTACAATTACATCACCATAATCCATGAGAATCCAACCTGAACTAGCCTGTCCCTCTATACTCTTTGCAAACATTCCTTCTTTTGCAAATTCATCATCAATGTCATCACTTAGTGATTTAATTTGCCTTTCGCTATTACCTGAAGCTAAAACAAAATAATCAGCAAATGAAGATTTAATGCTAATATCAATACATACGATATCCTGTGCCTTTTTTTGGTCCAAAACTTTAGTGGCCAATAATGCTATTTCTTTACTATTCATCTAGATCTCCTTTAAATTTTCAATCTTTTTAAGTAATCTCTTGCTTCTACAGTATCTTCATCTAAAAATAAATTTTGTGATTTAACATAATCAATAGTTCTTGATAATGATAATATACAAGCTTGGTCTAAATTAACAAATGCAGCTTTCCTTAATTCCTCTACTCCTGGATATTCTCTATTTGGTTCTATGGCATCAGCTAAATAGATTATCTTTTCTAACTGTGACATATTTAGTCTGCCTGTAGTATGATAACTTACTGCATTTAAAATATCCTCATCCGTAATCCCATAATCTTTTGTCATAATAACTGCTGCAACTTTACCATGAGCTAAATTTCTGTTATTTAGATATTTTGAACCTAAATTAAATTGCTTAACATATTCATTCATTTCATGCAGAGATATTTCCCTAAACATATCATGAAATAGTGCAGCAATCTCTGCTTTTTCTAAATCAACGCCATATAAAGAAGCTAATTTCAGAGCCGTGTCTTTAACTGCATAAATATGACGTTTTCTTTTTTCTGATAAGTTTTTTTCAATATAATTATTTATATAGTCCATTTTCATGGATGTACCTTTCTACAGACTCCGGAACCAGATCTTTAATACTTTCCCCCATTTTAATATGAGTTTTTATATCCGTTGAAGAAATGGGTAATTCTTCATTATTTAACAATATAATATTAGTATTATAAACCGCTCTTATCTTGTCTATACAGCATTTTAATTGATCTTCTTTGTAACCGGGTCTACTGCCTATGGCAAAACTAAAATCACGTAGTAATTCTTTTGACTTGTACCAGCATTCAATATTTAAAAATGAGTCCGTGCCTAAGATAAAAAAGAATTCTGTATCACTACTATAAAAAGTTCTTATTCTCCTTAAAGTGTTAATAGTATATGAAATTTCATCAATTTCAAGCTCTGCGTAAGAAATTTCAAGGCCCTTTTTTCCTTGCAGTGCTTGTATTAACATATTTACTCTATGTTCTTCTGGGGTAACCTCCATATCCATCTTAAAGGGCTGGTATTTTGCAGGAATAAAGATTACTTTATCTAAATGTAGTTCCTCCCTTGCCTGCAAAGCCAGTTGGATATGCCCCCAGTGTATGGGGTCAAAACTTCCCCCGTATATCCCTATTTTATTCATAACCTCTCCACTAAAGTAAGAACAAATTTTAACCTTTGATCTTTATACTAAGTTCTTCAAGCTGATCTTCCGGTACACTAGTAGGGGCATCACTTACCATACACTGCGCTGCCTGATTTTTAGGGAATGCCATAACTTCTCTAATGCTGTGTTCTCCGGACAGAAGCATTACCAGTCTGTCAAGCCCATAAGCTAAACCACCATGAGGAGGTGTACCATATTTAAAGGCTTCCAACAAGAAACCAAATTTGCTTTCACAAACTTCTTTACTTAATCCAAGTACTTCAAACATTTTTGCCTGAAGGTTCTTATCATGAATTCTGATACTGCCGCCACCAAGTTCTACACCATTAAGAACAATATCGTAAGCCTGAGCCTTAACCTTTCCAGGTTCCGTGTCAAGCATCGGTACGTCTTCAAGTCTAGGACATGTAAATGGATGATGCATAGCAGAATAAGAATCTGTTTCGTCATCATATTCAAATAATGGGAAGTCAACAACCCATAAGAAATTGTATTGTGTATCATCAAGAAGACCAAGTCTTCCAGCAATTTCTCTTCTAAGGAATCCAAGTGTATCAAATACAATCTTGGCTTTATCCGCAGCTATTAGAATTAAATCTCCTGTTTTTGCATCAAATACTTTTGCAATTTCAGCCAGCTGTTCCTGAGTAAAGAATTTATTTACAGAAGAATTAATTTCACCTTCGGCTAATCTCATCCATACAAGACCTTTTGCTCCGTAATGCTTTGCAGCATCAGTAAGCTTATCTAAATCTTTTCTGCTGAAATGTTCAGAACCACTATCAATGTTAATGCCTCTTACATCACCATTCTTTTCTAACGCATCAGCAAAAACTTTGAATTCAGTCCCTGCTACTACATCATTCAGTTTTTTCAGTTCAAAACCAAATCTGGTATCTGGTTTATCACTTCCGTATCTTTCCATAGCTTCATCATAAGGAAGTCTTAAGAATGGAGTCTGAATATCAACATTCATGATTTCTTTCATTACTCTCTTTAGAAAACCTTCTTGAATTTCAATTACATCATCCACATCAACAAAAGACATTTCAAGGTCAATCTGTGTAAATTCAGGCTGTCTGTCAGCTCTTAGGTCTTCATCTCTGAAGCACCTAGCTATCTGCATATACCGATCCGTACCACCTACCATTAAAAGCTGTTTGAACAACTGTGGTGATTGCGGTAATGCATAGAATTGACCTGGGTTAACTCTGCTTGGTACAAGATAATCTCTCGCGCCTTCCGGTGTTGGCTTATTAAGAATAGGTGTTTCAACTTCAGTAAAACCCTGACTATCAAAATAATCTCTTGCAAGTTTTGCTATGCTATGTCTGAAAGTAAGGTTTTTTTGCATCTTAACCTTTCTTAAATCTAAGTATCTGTATTTTAACCTTAAATTATCATCAACATTATCATCATCTTTAATGTAAATTGGTGGAGTTTCTGCTTCTGAATAAATCACTAAGTCATTCGCAAAAACTTCAATATCTCCTGTAGGAATATCCGGATTTTTTGATTGTCTTTCTTTAACTATACCCTTAATTCCAACAACATATTCACTTCTAAGTTTGTCCGCACATTCAAAAAGCTCTTGAGGAATTTTATCATCAAAAACAACCTGAACAATACCAGTCTTATCTCTTAAATCGCAGAAAATAAGGCCTCCAAGATTTCTTCTTTTTTGAATCCATCCATTTAATACAACACTTTCATCAATATTGCCTGAATTCAAAATGCCGCACATGTGTGTTCTCTTAAAAACATTGCTCATTATTTATATCTCCTATCTTACTTTTTTAATTCCTCAATAATATTATCAATTGCAACAACCCTCTGCTCTGATGTAGCCATTGTCTTAATGGTAAGTTTGCCTTCATGAAGTTCATTGTCTCCAATTACAACCGTATATTTTGCATGAATTCTATCTGCATATTTAAACTGTCCCTTGAAATTTCTTGCAAGAAGATCCATTTCAGCTTTTACACCTTCTAATCTCAGTTTTCTCATAAGTGAAAGTCCATATTCTTTAGCCGGTTCACCCATAACTGCAATAAATACATCTACAGGTTCTGGTTCAGGGATTTCAATTCCATTAGCTTCCATAGTCAACAATAATCTTTCAATTCCAAGCCCAAATCCAACACCAGGAGTTGCAGGTCCGCCAATTTGCTCAATAAGGTGATCATAACGACCCCCACCACATACTGTACCCTGTGCACCAATTTTATTAGATACAAATTCAAATGCAGTTTTTGTATAATAGTCTAGTCCTCTTACAATACCAGGGTCTACAATAAATTCAACACCCATAGCGGTTAAATCTTTTTGTAAATCTCCAAATGCCTCGCTGCATTCATCGCATAAGTAATCCAGCATCATTGGCGCTCCCTTGCCTAACTCCTGACATATTTCAGATTTACAGTCAAGAATTCTTAAAGGGTTTTTTTCATATCTGTTTTTACATGTATCACATAGTTGGTCATACTTTGGCTTTAAAAATTCTTTTAAAGCCGTTCTGTGCTTTTCTCTGCATTTTGGGCAGCCAATGCTGTTAATTCTTAGCTCTAGATCTTTAATTTCCAAAGAATTTAAAAAATCATATGCAAGACAGATTACTTCAGCATCCGCCATCATATTATTTGTTCCAAAAATTTCAATACCGAACTGATGAAATTCTCTAAGTCTTCCAGATTGTGGCTTTTCATATCTAAAACAAGGTATATCGTAATACATTTTTGTGGGTTGAACTTCAGCAAACTGCTTATGTTCAACAAAAGCTCTTACAACTGGTGAAGTACCTTCTGGCTTTAAAGTAATACTTCGTTTTGCATAATCTTCAAAGGTATACATCTGCTTTTCTACAATATCAGTAGTATCGCCAACACCCCTTGTAAATAACTCTGTATGCTCAAAAATAGGGGTTCTCACTTCTTTGAATCCATATTTTCCACATATGTCAGAAAAGGCTTTTTCAACAAAATGCCATTTATATACCTGATTTGGCATAACATCTTTCGTACCCTTTGGCGCATTTGTTAACATTAAACTACCTCCTAAATAAATTATCGTCTTTTCTCTGTAACATTTCGTTCAATCTTGATATATAAATTTCAAAATTAGATACATTTGGAACCCGTTCCAGACGGTTCTCTTCTGGATAATATGCTTTTGATATTCCACCAGCACCAAGAGCAACAACCGTCTGATGCTCCTCCATTATCCTTATATTATAAATGCCCTCACATCCATTCTTGGCATAACCTACATTTTCTAAACTACCCGCCATGTGTTTCTGCCTATAAAGATAATACGGCTTATAATGGTTTTTATAAAGCTTGTCCTTTGATAAGGCAAGCATATCTTTTACTATCAAAGCTTGTTTATAATGAAAATCACTATCCACATCTATTAGTCTTGATGCTCGTTTAACTGCTAAAGTATGGACTGTAATGTTTTCAGCTCCAAGTTTTATCATCGTATCAATAGTCTTTTCAAAGTCTTCAAGCGTTTCTTCAGGAAGACCAGCAATAATATCTGTATTAATAATAGGAATTCCCACACTTCTTGCCATATTAAATGCGTTTAATATATCATTACTATTGTGAGCACGGCCTATTAGTTCTAAAGTTTTATCTTTCATTGTTTGTGGATTAATACTAATTCTTTCAATGCCATTCTTTTTTAACACTTGAAGTTTTTCAAGTGTTATCGTATCTGGTCTGCCAGCTTCTACAGTAAATTCTTTATTTTTGCTTAAATCATAAGCCCTGTTAATTTCTTGTAACAATCTGTCCAATTGTTCTGCAGTAAGTGTTGTAGGCGTTCCTCCACCTATATATATTGATTCCGGATACATGCCTATTTCTGCCATCATTTTACCAGTATGCCTGATTTCTTTATGCAAGGCGTCCATATATTCTTGGATTTTATCAGGTTCTGATTGATTAGAAGTAAAAGAACAGTATAAACACCTAGTTGGACAAAATGGTATGCCAATATAAAGTCCAACACTATTTTGTACTGGTATATCTAAAATTTCTTGCTGTTTTTGATATATATTACATATTAGAGAAATTTTTTCATCATTAAAAAGATAAAAATTCTTAAGCTTATCTATAACAAGTCCCATAGATCCCAGCTTATTAAAAAGTTCACCAACAAGTTTTACTGGTCTTACTCCAGTATGTATGCCCCATTCAGGCATTTTACCAGTTAAAACTGATAATTTTTTGTAGATAGCCTGTTTAAGAGCGTTTTTTTCTGTTTCATTAAATTCAAGCAACTGGCCAGTTGCATAATTAACCATTTCATTTATACCAGTTGTATCATTTTGATCTAAATCACAATATAAAGTATATTCTTCTGGTCGAAGGAATACTTTTATTAACTCATCGAATTCGTATTTATTTGTTATGCCCTTTAATATTATTTTATACAAATGGATTACTCCTCTTTTCAAGTCCTATATTTGTAGAACCCATATGCCCTGGATAAACCATGGTATCCTCTGGAAGAGTAAATAGCTTCGTATGAATGGCATTTTTTAGCTGAGGAAATGAGCCACCTGGAAAATCAGTTCTGCCAATTGACTGCTGAAATAAAGTATCCCCGCTAAATACTACATTGCCCAGTAAAATACACATTCCACCAGGAGTATGTCCTGGTGTATAAAGAAATTTAAGTTTCAAGTTGCCAATTTCCAGAGTATCATTATCATCAACCCAGATATCAGCTTCAAGTCCTATTTCTGTGCCGCAGCAGTCTCTTGACATATTTAATCTTGGATTAGCAAGAAATTCTTTTTCGTGAATGCAAGCCACTAACTTTGCATTTGGAAATAAAGATAAATAATCCTTAACGCCACCAATATGATCTCCATGTCCATGAGTAAGAATGATATACTCAACATCACAACGGTCTTTTTTTATTAAATTTTCCATATTTGGGCTGAATCCACCTGGATCTACAATGAAACCTTTATTCGTATCTTCGTCTCTTACATAATAAGTGTTTACACCCAAAGCTCCACTTGGTATACAATTTATCTGCATATACTCCCCACCTTTTAACACAATTAGAACAATTTTTTACTATCAAGTAATATGGTTACAGGTCCATCATTGTTAATTCTCACAAGCATATCTGTTTGAAAAATACCTTCTCCTGTAAAAATTCCTTTTTCTTTTATCTGCTTAACAAATTCATCATAAAGTTCCTTGGCTTTTTCTGGTCTGGCTGCTTTTATAAAACTTGGCCTTTTCCCTTTTCTTGCATCACCCAGTAAAGTGAACTGAGAAACGGCTAAAACCTGGCCACCAACATCCATTAACGAAAGATTCATTTTATCATCTTCATCTTCAAAAACCCGTAAGCCAGAAACTTTATCTACTATATAACTTACATCTTTTAGATCATCGGTATCCTCAACGCCTAACAGTACCACAAACCCTTTATTAATTGCTCCAGTAATCTTTCCTTCAACGGTTACATCTGCATCCGTTACTCTTTGTACAACCGCCCTCATGCTGCCTCCAAACTAATATGGTTTACATAATTTTTTTATCGTTTATTTTTTATGTTATAGCTCTATATACATCAGCTACACCTGGTACGCTTCTAAGCGAGCGTAAAACCTTTTCCATCTGATTTGTGTTTGAAATAGATAGAGTCATAGTAATGTTTATAATTTGATCTTTAGCACTCTTTGCATTAACACCTGTAATATGAACGTCCATATCTTCACAAACTCTGGAAAGGTCTGAAAAAAGTCCTTTTCGATCCTCTGAAAGAATGCAGATATCGGCATTATAAGATTTAGTGTCTTCATTTGCATCCCATTCTACTTCAATAAATCTATTTCTTTCAATTTCAGGCATAGTAAGTATGTTTACACAGTCTTTCCTATGTACTGAAATACCACGCCCTTTAGTTATAAATCCAACGATTTCATCTCCAGGTACAGGATTGCAGCACCTTGAGAAACGAATAAGGAGATTATCAACCCCCTTAACAGAAACCCCTGTCTGGTCTTTATTATTGTTTTGTTTTTTCTTTTTTTCATTTACAGTAATATTTGTTATGTTGTTTTCGGTTTTTTTAAGTTCCTCTTGTTTTTCCTCATGAAAATAGCCAATAAGAGTAATTGCAACCCTTCCCAAGAAAGCTCCACCATAACTCACCTGTGTAAATAAATCATCATGTGAAGTAAGATTTAAATTTTTAACGAGTTTATTAATATATGAATTTTTCATTATATGGATAGGATCATAGCCTTTTTTTCTTAGATATTTTTCTAGGAGGTCTTTCCCTTTTTCAACATTATCTGATTTGTTTTCTTTCTTTAAAAAGCCTCTAATCTTATTCCTGGCATGGCTGCTTTTAGCAATTTTTAGCCAATCAGTGCTAGGTCCCTTAGAATTGGATGAAGTAACTATCTCAACAATATTACCGTTTTCAAGTCTATGGTCAATTGGTACCATTTTACCATTAACCTTAGCACCAACACATTTATAGCCCACAGCTGAATGAATTTTAAATGCAAAGTCTAACGGTGTAGAACCTGCAGGTAATTCTATAACATCGCCTCCAGGAGTAAATACAAATACCTGGCTTGCAAACAAATCAACCTTAAGCGTTTCCATGAATTCTTTTGGATCATTCATTTCTTTTTGCCATTCAAGGGTTTGTCTTAACCAAGCCAGTTTTACTTCTTCTCCATTTACCTCTTTAGAGGATATTCCCTCTTTGTATTTCCAATGAGCGGCTATACCAAGCTCTGCGACTTTATGCATATCATAAGTCCTTATTTGGATTTCAAATGGTTCTCCATTATCTCCAATTACAGTAGTATGCAAAGATTGATACATATTCGGTTTGGGCATTGCTATATAATCTTTAAATCTGCCTGGGATTGGTTTCCACATAGTATGAACTATACCAAGTACGGCATAACAATCTTTAATGGTATCAACTATAATTCTTACAGCAGTTAAATCAAATATCTCGTCTATCTGTTTATGCTGATATTTCATTTTTTTATAAATACTGTAAAAATGTTTCGATCTGCCATTTATATCATAATGGATTTTAAGATCATCTAAACTACTCTTTATTTCATCAATTACTTGATTAATTAGTTCTTCTCTTTCTTCCTTTTTTGCTTTTACCGCATTAACTAACTCATAATAAGCTTCTTTATCAAGGCATTTAAGAGCAATATCTTCTAACTCAAATTTCATAGTATAGATGCCCAATCTGCTTGCCAGTGGTGCATATATTTCAAGAGTTTCTCTACATTTATCAATTATCTTATTTTCATTCATATAATTGATTGTTCTAAGATTATGAAGTCGATCCGCTAGTTTAATGATTAGGACACGAATATCTTTAGACATGGCCAAAAACATTTTTCTAAGGTTTTCGGCCTGTCTTTCTTCTTTACTTTCAAAAACAATGGAACTAAGTTTTGTAACTCCATCAACTAGTAACATTATTTCTTCGCCAAAGTCTTCTTTTAAGTCTTCTTTTGTGTATGGAGTATCCTCGACGACATCATGAAGTAAACCTGCGACAATTGTATTTTCGTCCATACCAATTTCAGCTAATATTTTTGCAACTGCAACTGGGTGGATTAAATACGGCTCTCCAGATTTTCTTAATTGCCCTTCATGCATTTTTTCAGCTTTTTTATAAGCTTTGCTTATTAACTCCACATCGTAATTGGGGTTAATAGCGAAAAGGTCGTCTAAAAATTGTTCCATACTTAACATTTGATTTTCCTTTAACTGCTATACCTAAACTAAAACTAATTTGATTTTTTTGATAACTTTCCCTGATATTTAGCACCACCTGAAAACTTACTTAATTCATAAAATATAGGACTACACATAAAGATTGATGACATCGTTCCTACAAGAACACCAATAAATAATGGTAACATGAATTCTCTTATTGAACTTGAAGTTAGAACATAAAGAGGTATCATAACGACTAAAGTTGTTGTAGAAGTCATAATTGAACGGGAAAGAGTCTCGTTAATACTAACATCAATTAATTCTTCAAGTTTATTCTTCTTCATTATTCCTAAGTTTTCTCTGATTCTATCAAATATTACAATGGTATCATTTATGGAATAGCCTACAACGGTTAAAACACCTGCAATAAACGGACTGTTTACGGTTACGTGGAAAATTCCGTAAAATGCAATAACCGTTAAAACGTCATGTAACACACCCGCAATCGCAGCAACACCAAATTTCCATTGGAATCGAATGCTTACATAAATTAACATACCTAAAGCAGCAATCAATACTGACTTTACTGCATTATTTCGAAGATCTTTACCTACAGAAGGTCCAAATTGTTCTACGGATAATACATTTTTTTCTGTAATACCGTAGTCTTTATTAAATTGAGCTATAACCTTATTTCTATCCGCATTATCCAATGAAGTCATAGTTCTAATGATAATGTCAGTATTATTTTCACCTGCATATACTAAATTCGCTGATTTAATACCAACTGCTTCTAAAGATTGATCTATTTTAGTAAGTTCTACTTGTTTTCCCATGTCAAATTGCATCATAGTACCACCAGTAAAGTCTATACCATAGTTAAATCCTCTAACTCCACCTATAACAAGGCCAGTTATAATTACACAAGCCGCAATAGCATAATATATCTTTCTATGCTTAATAAAGCTAAATTGTCTTCTAATTGCAAACTTTGGTGTGTTGTCTTCATTCATTCCAAAGTATTTCTTAGTGCCAAAAGTTTTTGACTCACTAATTAAACCCAAATATAATTGTGTGATAATAGTTGCAGTAAATATACTTGCCACAATACCAATCATAAGTGTCATAGCAAAGCCCTTAACTGAACCTGTACCAAACTGATATAATACTATTGCTGCAATTATTGTTGTAATCTGTGAGTCCATAATAGTACTTAAAGCTCTTCTAAAACCTGACTGTACAGCAACTCTTACAGATTTTCCATTTGTAATTTCTTCCCTAATCCTTGTAAAGATAATAACGTTTGCGTCAACTGCCATACCTACGGAAAGAATAATACCAGCAATGCCCGGCAATGTTAAGACACTACCCATGAGAGCCATAACCCATAGAATAATTAATACATAAAGTAATAAAGCAATATTTGCTGCAACGCCCATTATTCCGTAAAATACAAGCATAATAATAATAATTAATGCAATTGCAATAAGTCCTGCTATTACACTCATCTCAAATGCATTATAGCCAATTGTTGCAGTTTGTGTAGATGTATTCACTTCCGTCAACGCTACTGGCAGAGAACCGCCTCTGATTAAAGCTGAAAGGTTAGTTGCTTCATCCTGAGGGAAACCACCAGCTCCTCCTGTAATAATAGCCTGTCCATTCTGAATAACAGAATTTACAACAGGAGCAGAAATAATCTTATCATCTAAAACAATAGCAATAGCTTTAGGAAGAACATTTGGAATTTTAGCTTCTACAGTTCCTGATAATGCCTTTTGTGTAGCCTGTGCAAAAGCATCCGTACCATTCTTATCAAATTCTAGTGAAACAGCATATCCACCATTTTCTTTATCTGCTGTAATTCCAGCGTCTTTAACCATGCTTCCGTCAAGTACCATGGTGCCATCGGCTAAAAAGAATTGTAACTGAGCAGTTCTTCCAATCTGTTTGATTGCTTCATCTGCATCTTCTGCACCTGGAAGCTCAATTCTGATTCTTTTTTGACCTTCAATGGTTACTACTGGTTCAGATAGACCCATTTGGTTTACTCTCTGCTCAATAACAGCTTGTGTTTGTTCCATTAATTTTTTTAGTTCATCACCAGTGGCTTTTGTTTGTGCTTCCATAACGACATAAACGCCACCCTTGATGTCTAGACCCAGCTTTATTTTATCTTTAATGGCTGGAATGGGTCCTGCACCTAATATGGTTACTGCCCACCCCAACAGAATAATAATAATTACAAAGACCGATAAAGCTTTTCTCATTTGTACGCTCATTTTAATTTTCCCCTCTATTTTCTAATGTTTTATCATACAAGCTTCCCGCAGTATGATTTATTGCTGATTTCTCATGGCAAAGCCAAATGTATTGTAATCAACATTATATAAAATACTACACCTAGTATTTATAATCAAAAGTACTTCATATTATTTTACTACTTTTTGCGTATTTCCACAAGTACAAATCACTGCAAAATAGCTATTTTTTCGCATTTACACCTATTATACCGCCAATACCGCCAACTATTACAGGAATCATATATTGTATATTAAAGCTATCCAATGTCAGATCTTGAAAGTACGTACAGTTTATACCGAAAATAATCAAAAAAACAAAAATAGTAGAAAAGCCTATCGCGGACATAAGTCCCCTTTTTCCTATTAATTTCCCCGAAAATATGCCCAAAAACAATGTAGCGATGCACATTGCTACAATTAAATAATAAATTGAGAAGCTTTCAGGCATTGATGTGAATTTAATAAACATTGTGATTGCAACAGTTAAAATTAAAAATATAATAAAAGCTATTAAATAACCTTTCACTAGTTTACAAATAAAGTTCATAATATTCCCTCCTAATATTTTACAAGATTTACACTGTAGATATTCTTAATTATATTGATTTTTAAAGGGAATCAGAACTAAAAAAAACCCCTGCAGTTATTGCAGGGGAAATAATCTTTTTTATTTTTCTTCAACTTCTTCTACAGGTGAACTTTCCTGAGCAGTATTTTCTTCCATTATTGTGGGTTCTGCTTCATTTTCTTCACTAGCTTTCTTCATTCTTTTAGGAAGTGCTTTTTTAGGAGCTTCTTCAGTCTCTTCAACAGGTTTAGCCTTCTTTGAGGAAGTCTTGGATTCATCACTGTTTATGACCTTAGAAACAGACCATTTCATCATTTCAAATTTAAGCTTTTCAGCTCCAACCTGGATAACGATTGTTTCTTCTTTTACTTTAACTACTTTTCCGCAAATACCACCAATGGTAATTATTTCATCACCAGCTTTAATATTGCTTCTCATTTCATTAACTGCTTTTTCTTTCTTCTTCTGCGGTCTGATTAACAAGAAATACATGATTAGTATTAAAAGAACCAACGGCAATAAACTTTGTAACGATCCCATTTCGTAACTCCTCCTTGTGTAATATCTAAAATCAAAATGTGATTAACTTGTTAATAAAAAAATGGTGCCGGCGATGGGGGTCGAACCCATACGGTGTTGCCACCACGGGATTTTGAGTCCCGCACGTCTGCCAATTCCATCACGCCGGCGCATTGTTATAATTGTATCATAACACTTTCTAAATTTCAAGTACAAATATATTATTAAAAATAATTATGTCCAATTAATGGTGCGCCCGACCAGACTTGAACTGGTACGATTGCTCACACGCCCCTCAAACGTGCGCGTCTGCCATTCCGCCACGGGCGCAAACCATAAATCACGAAAATTATAATAGCATAATTTCAAAAAAAAGTAAAGAGTTTATATGGATTATTCATCTTCCAAAGTCTTGTTTGTATTGGAATCAACAATTACTGATGTCTCTGATACTGGATATTTGCAATACCAGCTTTCACAGTCATTGTAAACATTGTTAAACATATAACTATTATTATTTCCATTCAAGCATTCTGCATTCAAAGCCCCATATGTTTTGTATAAAATACAGTAATATGGTAACTCATCTATGATTATATCTTTTATAGCTTTGATATTTTCTACTTTTTGTTCCTGTGTTATTCCTGATTTTAATTTATCCAAAAGTTTATCAACCTTTTCATTTGAATAACCAATTGCATTATTATAATTTGAATGAAGCAGGCTCCTCAAATCGTAAGTTTCATTAATCTTCATTCCACCTACAAATATATCATAATTCTTTGAGTGTAACTTACTATTAAAATCTGCTAAATCAGTAGCATAAGTGATACGACTTGAAATAGACAATTTGTCTATGGAAGCCTTTATAGCTTCAGCCGCTATTTTTCTGCTCTGATCTGCACCATTTACCAGTATATCCACAGTAAGCTCATTTTCATTTTTATCTTCTACATATCCATTTTCATCTCTATCCAGATAATTCGCTGATGTTAATAATTTCGTTGCTTTCTCTAAATTGTATTTATAATGATCACCAGTATTCTTAATGCCTAAATACCCTGGGAAATATATAGTGTCACAAGCTATGCCATTTTTATAGTAAGCGCTCTCATTTAAGGACTTAGTATCAATAGCATAAGCTATTGCCTTTCTGACTTTTTTATTTGCCATAGCCTCTCTTGAAAAATTATAACCTACAACTTCAACTTCATTTGAAACAAAATTAGAGGTGGTTATTTTTTTGTCAGAAACTAAAGTGTCTCTAGACAATTCTTCTAAACAACCTAAAGAAATATTATTTACTTCTAATAGAGGTATAACATCATCTCTCTCTGGTAAAACAGTAAAACACAACGTATTTTTTGGCTTTACACCAGTATAATTTTCATTTGCAACTAACTTTAATTCAGAAATATCATTATATTTTTCTATTGCATAAGCACCTGAACCAATAGGGATAAACTCACTTGAAGTAACCTTTGCAGCAGAATATTTCCCAAAGTTTCTCTCTGATACTATAGGGAATACGAAGTTCTCCATAGAAACATCACTTTTATCTTTAAATTTTACCACAACGGAATACTTATCATTTTTCTCTACTGATACAGACTTGATGTTGGATACGTAGCTACTATAAATTGTATTATTAGATGCAGCAGCAGCAATATAATTGTCAATAGAATATTTTACATCCTCTCCTGTGACATTAGATCCATTACTAAAATAAGAATCTGTTTTTATTTCAATGGTCACTGACATTTTATCAGCAGCATAATTATAGTTGCTAGCCAATCCATTTGTCAAAGACAAATTCTCATCTAAATTAAACAAACTTTCAAAAATCAATTTGCTAATCTGATAGGTGTCAGAATCCTTTGACGTAATAGGATTAAGAGTTCTGACTTTTTCCATAGGTAATTTAACCGTCTGAGATTCAGTATAAACCACTTTTTCTTTATCTGATTTATTCAATAAATTGTATACCTGTCCATGTTGGCTATAAACAATTATTCCAATACAAATCATTATAGCAAAACTTATAATTAATACTTTTTTAACCATATTCTTATTTTCCTTATTTACTTTCCAATAATTTGTCTATTTGTTCATACAAAGCTTCTGTAGTAGTGGAATTATCCAATACATAACTTGCTCTCTTATGTTGTTCTTCCCTGCTCATTTGTTTTTCTACTCTTGCCAGAACTTCCTCTCTTGTAGAGCCATCTCTTTTTATAACTCTTTCAATTCGGATTTCATCTGTAGCATCCACTACCCAGGTTTCATGTGATTTTTTATCCAGGCCAGTCTCAAAGAGTAATGGAGCATCAATAAAAATTAAGGTTTTACCCTCTTTGTCATATGACTCAATTTCTCTCAGAATAGTTTGTACAATTTCATTAAGCATAATATGGTCAAGCTTTTCTTTTTGTTCCTTACTTGAAAAAGCAATTGTAGCTAAGTGTTTCCTGTTTAAACTGCCGTCTTGGTTTAAAATATTCTTACCAAAACAATCAACAAGTGTAGACAATATTTCTGAAGCAGGTTTTACCATTTGTCTGGCAATTTTATCAGCATCTATGATGGGATAACCCCTTTGTAATAAATAATTTGAAATGGTTGACTTTCCACTTCCGATGCCGCCTGTTAGTCCTATTATTTTCATTACTGCATCACCTTCTACTTATTTTAAATCATACCAATTATCACCTTGATTTAACTCTACAGCAAGCTTTATTTTAAGCTTCATTGCACTCTCCATACAATCTCTCAAAAGAATTTCAATTTCTTTTGTTTCTTCTTCAGCTGTTTCTATAATCAGTTCATCATGAACCTGTAAAATCAGTCTGGATTTTGCATTTTTCTTATTAAGCTCCCTATACACTTTAATCATTGCCAATTTTATTATATCAGCAGCACTTCCCTGTATAGGGCTATTCATAGCAAGTCTTTCTCCAAGCTGCCTTACCATGTAATTACTTGCGTTTATCTCAGGGATAGCTCTTTTTCTTCCCATAATAGTAGCTGCATATCCCTTTTCTTTACAGAGTTGAATCTGTTCATCCATAAAGATTTTTACGTTAGGGTTCGTCTTAAAGTATTCATCTATATACTTTTCCGCCTCTTTCCTTGTAATGTTTAATTCCCCAGAAAGTCCAAAACCACTCATTCCATATATTACTCCAAAATTTACAGCCTTTGCATTACTTCTCTGTAATGTTGTTACATCTTCTTCTGGAACCTTAAATACCCTTGCGGCCGTTATTCTGTGAATATCATCTCCGTCATTAAAAGCATTAATTAAATGCTGCTCTTCAGCCATATGTGCTAAAACTCGAAGTTCAATCTGAGAGTAATCCGCCCCAACCAAAGTAAAATTGTCGTCTGACACAAAAGCTTTTCTAAGTTTTCTTCCCAGTTCCTGTTTAATAGGAATATTCTGTAAGTTAGGCTCTGTACAACTTATTCTTCCAGTAGCCGTTACTGTCTGCTGAAAATGAGCATGGATTCTTCCGTCCTCATGAACTAATGGAAGTAAACCATCAATATAAGTTCCCTTTAGCTTTGAAAGAGTTCTATATTCAAGGATGCAAGGAATTATGTCATGTTCATACTTAATTTTTTCAAGGATTTCTGCGTTTGTAGAGTAACCACGCTTTGTTTTCTTACCTGCAGGCAGTCCCATTTTTTCAAAAAGAATAACCCCCAGCTGTGCCGGAGAATTAATGTTAAATTCTTCCCCTGCATAACCATAAATGTTGCTTGTCAATATTTCTAATTGTTCAGAAATTGTTTCACCTGCAGTTGTCAGTTCTTTTTTGTCAAGCTTAAATCCGTAACATTCCATTGAAGCCATAGATTCTATTAAAGGAAGTTCTACGTCAAAATATACCTGTTCCAAATTTTCCTGTTTTAATCTGCTTTCTTGAATAAATCTTAATTCTTCAAGAACTTCAGCCCACTTTTTAGTATATGCCAGGTAACTCTCGCTTGAATCTCCAAAAAGATTTATTTGTCCATTAGCAGCCATAAATTCTTCTACATTTTCAATCTCACTATGAAGTAATTCAAAAGCTACAGTTTTCAATTCATAATTGCTTTTTGACGGTTCCAAAACATATTGAGCGATGGCACTATCAAAAACAGTATTAAAGAAAAAGCCCTGTTCATTAGGAATTTTTTGAGTTTTTGAGTTTAACAGTACTGTTAAAAGTACATAGTAATCATTTATTAAATAATATCCATATATTTTTAAGCTTTTTTCCACCATCCCAACTGCAAATTTCTTCAAAATATCAATATTTCCATCAGAGTCAATAAAAGCAATTACATTTGTTGACATAATTCCAATACCGTACACCATTGGTGCTGCCTTGTGATTATTGTCAGAATAAACCTTTATTGCTACTTCTTCTTGATTCTGTAGTTCTGCTAAAAATTTTTCTAATTCTTCCATAGAAGAAATTTTAATTAGTCTTTTTTCTACTCTTTCAAACTTTTGGATTTCAGTAGTCTTTTCAGAAAGTTTGTCTGTAGCCACTGTTAAGTCCGTTAATTTCAAACGTTTTAGAAGACTATTAAATTCTAATTTCACATACACTTCAATTAATTTTTCATAGTCTGCTTCCTCCATTAGGTACTCAGAAAAATCAATATCAATAGGTACATGTGTATTAATAGTAGCAAGTCTTTTACTCATCATAGCGGATTGTGCATTTTCTTCGATTTTTTGTTTTAGCTTTCCATTAGCCATGTTATCAACACTACTAATAAGTTGCTCTACTGAACCATATTCTAAGATAAGTTTTTGAGCAGTTTTTTCGCCTACACCTGGAATTCCTGGAATATTATCAGATTGATCTCCCATTAATCCTTTAAAATCAATAAATTGAGTTGGCGTAAATCCATATTTCTCTATCATCGCACTTTTATCATAAATTTCAAATTCAGAAATTCCTTTTTTAGTAATCAAAACCTTAGTTTTGTCAGTAGCAAGCTGTAAAGCATCTTTATCTCCAGTTATAATTAAAGGTTCAAGCTGCTCTTCTTCCGCTGTTTTGGCAATCGTTCCAATCAAATCATCTGCTTCATATCCCTCAAGCTCTATAATCTTAATGTTCATAGCTTCAAGAACTTCTTTTAAAAGTGGGAACTGCATGGCTAATTCAGGAGGCATTTTTTTTCTTCCTGCTTTATATTCCTCATATTCAAGGTGTCTGAAAGTAGGTGCTTTCTTATCAAAAGTAACTACTATGTAACCTGGCTCATAGTCATTTTTTATTTTTGTGAGCATATTAAGAAAACCGTACACTCCCTGAGTGTACAGCCCATTTTTCGTCATCATAGGTCGTTGCATAGCATAATATGCCCTATTTATTAAACTGTTTCCATCTATAATTACAATTCTTTTTTCCATATTTTACCATCCTTACCGTAATACACGGCATCTTCCTTTATTTCTTTTCCCTCAGAATCGGTTGTAGAAATTGTTAGATCAATTATCCACATGTCATCATCATTCTTGGTATAAGAATTTACTTCATAGTTACTTTCAACCAAAAGTTCATCAAGTTGTTTTAAATAGCTATTAAGTTCTTCATCCGTATCTTGAACATTTATCGATTTGAGCATTTGAGATTCACCACCTGAATTAAGTGGTGCTTCGGCCTGCTTAGGGGCATTTCTCAATTCATTTACAGTACCAGTTCCAGCACTAGGACTTTCCTCAACAGGAGCTTTATCAGCAGAAAAAGTTTGACTATTATCTACAGATTGTTTTGGCTGAGTATTGGTCTTATCAGAAGAAGTCGAATGTTCAACATTTTCATTATTTTGATTGTTTTGCTTCAACATTGTATCATTTGTTTGTGAATTTTCAGCTTTATCATCTGACACATAGTTATATTTTAAATTTTCTTTATTGAATTCATCTAAATTATTATTATACAATATAACCGAGAATAAACCAACTAGAAAAACCGCAGCTATTGAATATATTCTTTTCCATTTAATACTTTTCTTTTTCTTCCTAGTATCTTTTGAATTCCTGATATTTTTTCCTTCAACTACTAAAGCTTCATGAAGTCTCTTATGGAAGGCTTCAGGGACAGGGACATCTTCAAGACTTGCGAGCTCTGCAATTACAATTTTTAATTCTTGTACGTCTTTCCTGCATTGGGCACAGTTCTGTATATGTTCCTGTATTTCTTTCTTTATCTCTTCATCAAGTTCATTATCAATAAATGCCGATAAAAGTTCTTGTACTTCTAAACAAGTCATCCGATATCTCCTTTCCTATAATTTCATTTATTTATTTTAGACGAAAATTTAATGGTTTTGTTCCATTTTGATATTTTTTTCAATCTGAGTTGTTAGTTAAATATACTTCTTTAAAATTATTTCGTGCTCTAGATATTCGTGATTTAACGGTTCCTATAGAGCATTCCAATATTTCTGAAATTTCCTCATATGTAAATCCTTTTATATCTCTTAAAACAATGATTTCTCTATGATCTATAGGTATTTTCTCTAGGCAATCTAATATATATTCACTATGTTCTTTATTTAATATAACCGCTTCGGGTGGAGGTGTATTGTCAGGAATATCCAATTCTTTTTCATGATCATTTTCATCTAAAAGAACCGAGATTTCATTATGCTTGTTTTTGTTTTTTCGCAGAAAATCATTGCACGTATTGACGACTATACGATATACCCAGGTTTCAAATTTACTTTCTTCATTAAACTTAGACAAGTTCCGAAATATTTTTATAAAGCTCTCTTGTAATACATCCAAAGCGTCATTCTCATTTTTTACATATCGTAAAGCAATATTATATGCTTTTCCTTTGCACGACAAAATGAGGGCTTCAAAACTACCCTCGTCTCCTTCTTTAGCTTTTTTAATTAGTAAGCTTTCCTTCTCAGAAATCATAACGTCATGCTCTTTTCAATCTATCATTTTTATGATAATATATAGATTTAATATTACACATTAAATATTAGCTCTTTAAATTTTAATATAACGAAAAGCCAATATATTTTATTATACCAAAATTTACTCATATTGCACAAGGAGATTATAAACATGTACGATTATCATACTCATTCTTTTTTTTCTGATGATTGCGGTATACCAACAAAAGATATGATAGAAGCCGCTATTCTAAAAGGAGTTAAGGAAATGGCTATCACAGATCATTATGATCCTGATTACCCTGACTCTGAATATCCTTTTATTATAGCCTTTGAAAAATATCATGAAACATTATTAAAGGTAACAGAAGAATATAAAGATAAAATAAAAATAATTAAAGGACTTGAAATAGGCATACAACATGGAGAAACTATGCATAAATGCCGCACTGCTGCTAATTCATTCCCTTATGATTTTTTACTGGGTTCTTTCCACTGTACAGATAATAAGGACCTATATATGGGATATTTTACAGAAGGTGTTGATATACCTAAAGCCTTTGAAAGGTATTATGAATATGCTTTTGAATGCTTAAAAGATTATACTGATTTTGATGTTATGGGCCATATAAATGTAGTAGATCGATATGTTCCCTTTGATAAAATACCAAAATATACACCTTATATGGATACGATTGAATCCATTTTAAAAAGATTAATTGAGAATAATAAAGGCATTGAATTTAATTCATCCTGTTATAGATATCTTTCACAGGGAAGAACTACACCTACACTAGAAATTTTATCTTTATATAAAGATTTGGGCGGTGAAATTATAACTTTTGGTTCTGATTCTCACAATCCTAGCTGTATAGCAGGCCACTACAAGGATGGTATTGAACTCCTTAAAAAAATTGGATTCAAATATCTCTCTACATTTGACAATAGAAAAGTTAATTTTGTGAAACTATAGAAAAGAAGGAAAATAATTTATGATTAATTTAATTAATATTATTATTGTATTGTTACTTGTGTTCATGAATGCATTTTTTGTGGCTACAGAATTTGCCATGGTAAAAGTCAGAAAGTCAAGAATAGAGACCTTAGCTGATAATGGAAATCATAGTGCAAAACATACTTTAACTATTGTAAGAAATTTAAATTCATATTTATCTGCATGTCAGCTAGGCATCACTTTAGCATCTCTAGGCTTAGGATGGGTTGGCGAGCCTGCAATCGCTAAAATGCTGGAACCTCTGTTTGAATTATTAAATATTTCAACTAGCATGGTCCATTCAATCTCATTTATTCTGGGATTTTCCATTATTACTGCCTGTCATATTGTTCTTGGCGAATTAGTTCCCAAATCACTGGCAATTATTACTGCTGAAAAAATTGCATTATATACTGCTCTGCCGTTAATCATGTTTTATAGAGCAACATATCCGATTATGTGGGCCTTTAATCATACTACTAATTTGATTTTAAAGATTGTTGGTCTTTCACAAGTTGATGAACACGAAGCAGCACATACTGACCAAGAAATAAAACTGTTAGTTGAGGAAAGCTATAAACAGGGTTTGGTTGATAAGACAGAGTTAGCCCTTATTGATAATATTTTTGATTTTTCCGAGACAACCGTGAAAGATGTAATGATTCCCCGCACTGATATGTCATGTATTTTTATTGAAAACTCTTTTGAGCAAATTCTATCATATGCCTTAGAAAGACAACTGACTAGATATCCAATATGTAAAAAAGACAAAGATCATGTTATCGGCTTTGTGCATATTAAGGATTTATATAAGCAAAAAATCCTGGGAGGTAATCAAAATATAGAGGACATTATTCGTAATGTTAACTTTGTTCCAGAATCTATGTCAATCAGTCAATTATTAAAAATATTTAAAAAGGAAAAAGCCCAAATTGCTATAATAATTGATGAGTATGGTGGAACTTGTGGATTAGTAACCATTGAAGATGTTCTAGAAGAGATTGTTGGAGAAATTCAGGATGAGTTTAATGCAGAATGTAGTGAAATTACAGAAAATGAAGATGGTAGTTACATGGTAGTTGGCAAAGCCCGTCTTGAAGACATCGAAGAATTGTTAGATATAAGCATTGGCGCTGAAAATATCGATACCATCGGAGGGTGGGCATTTTCACAGTTGAATTCAAACCCAGAGGTTAACGATAAATTTATTTATCAGGATTATGAATTTATCATATCGAACTGTGATCAAAGAAGAATAATTCAACTTTTAATTAAAAAAGTAGAGAGCATGTGAGGCGGCTATAAAAGCCGCCTTTTATTTAATATTAAAAATCACATGCTGCTTTTAGCCCATATGCGGGTTCTGCATTTAATACAGCACTATTTATAGCTTTAGCCATTACATGGGTTGCTAATGCACCCAGGGAGTCTGGAGCTGCATCTACTTCACCTGTTGCCATAACAAATACAGAATCACCATCTGCCGAAGTATGGACCGGTCTTATTGCTCTAGCGTATCCATTATGACTAATAGAGGCTAATTTATTCGCCTGGGGTTTTGTCAGTCTGGCATTGGTAATGATACACCCAATAGTAGTATTACCGCTAAATACATTTCTGGAAGCTGATATCTCAGACAGCATAATCTCTTCTGTATTTGCAATTCTAGCTTTATCTTCGCTTAAAATTCCTGCAATTCTTTTACCTGTTTCAATATCAAGCACATCTCCCAGAGCATTAACAGCAACTACTGCCGCACATTGTATTTCCCCTGCCTGTACAGCATAAATACCAAGTCCGCTTTTCATAAGTCTTTCTATTCCTAAAAATTTTCCTACAGTTGCTCCTGTGCCTGCGCCCACATTACCCTGTGCTGGATTATTTTGTTCTGAGGCAATACAAGCGGCATACCCCATATCCTTATCAGGTCTGCATTTGCTATCTCCCACGATTAAATCAAATAGAGATGCTCCACATACAATAGGTACTACTCCAACTCCTACATCAAAGCCAATGTTTTTCTTCTCTAAATAAGCCATTGCTCCAGAGCAGGCATCAAGTCCATAAGAACTACCCCCGCTTAACATGACACAATGTATCTGCTGCACCATATTTTCAGATTTCAGGAGGTCGGTTTCTCTTGTGGCAGGTCCACCGCCACGAACATCAACCCCTGCCCATGCTCCCTTTTCACATATGATAGCAGTACAGCCCGTGCCGCCTTCCATGGACTGGGCGTGTCCTATCCTAACACCTTTTATTTCATTTATGTTAATCTCTTTCATAGTGCTCATCCTCCAAAACAATTATGGTACTTTATAAGTTCGTTTACTATAACTAGACCAAAATTCGAATAGCAACAATTAATGCTAAGATAACACCAACAACTGCTTCGCCACCAAGTAATCCTGACGCAATGATTGAGCCGGTGCCCTTCTTTTCAAATTCCGGAAACACTTTATCTGCAAATAGTCTAAGCATTCCACCTATAAATGCTGTAGCAGATAAATAAAATGGCAAGTATACTCCCAGACCTAGAGTCATAACAGGGAAATTTACACAATATAGTATTACCGCTAAAACTAATCCTATTATAAATGCTGGCATATGTGATATGCCCCCTACCATAGCTGCCACAGCACTGGCCTGTGCAGCAGGAAAAATCTCTGTTCCAAATACATGAGGACCATAAGCGTTCACAATAATCAAAAGGACTGCGACAGATACAAAGGCACCTATAATTGAGCCTACAGCTTCTGCAATCCATTGGGCTTTTGGGTCTGTATTTAATATATACCCTGCTTTAAAATCATTCATAACATCCCCTACAAGACCACAGGCAACGGCAACGGCAGCTGCAACCAAAAATGCTTCTGTTTGACCTATACTTGAAACTGCTTTAGCCGCAATTAGTACGATTATACCAAATATCTCCATAGGATTTATACCTGATTGACCAACACACTGCGCAGACATTGCTGTTGCCAGCCATATACCAAGTATAGTTATAATGGAGGCGACAATGCCCATATTAGCTAAGATTGTAAAGAGAAAAGCAATTACCATCATGACAATTGGCGCCCATCTTAGATGTACAATACTATCACCTATACTATCTTTTTTAAACATTGCGCCAAAAATTTCTTTTGCTTTAGGTAATATTCCTTTTATGATAATGCCTATACCCGTTCCAACCATTAAACCTATTCCTAAAGAAGCTTTTACTGAAGAGGCTGTAGCTGCATCCCATATACCAAAATACTGGCCCCCTATCAAAATACCAAAGTCTCCTATTATAGCGCCTACAAACCATATTCCAATAAATAAAGGTCCAATTATGTATCCAACGGAAATAAGCATTGGAGATAGCCAAATGCCCCCATAAGACCCATATGAAACCATCTTAGAATTCATAAAAGTTGCAGGAATTTTTCCAAGACTGTCTCTTAACACAGTAAAAATAGCACCAACCCCCATAGAAGCAAACAACATAACGGCTTTTTTACCTCCTGCATCACCTATTATCAGGGCTTCTGCTGCTGCTTGCCCCATAGGATAAGGAAGTTCCTTAGTAACAACAAAATATTTTCTAATTAGTGATGTAAATATCAGTCCCAATATTACACCACCCAAAGTTATTATTATAAGCGTTAATGGTTTGATTTCTGCATCTGGATTTAGCATCCAGATACCAGGCAATGTAAAAGCTAAACCTCCTGCTACCATTGCACCAGCTGACATAGCTGTATGAGTAACATTGATTTCATTGATATTGGTGGTTCCACATGCTTTCAGTGCAAACATAGAAACAAGAGCAACAAACATAATTGGCCAGGGTAAGGAACTAAGCTTTAGTGCAACAAACATAGAACTCATGGTCAAAATTATTGCACCAACGCTGCCAATAATTAATCCTCTGGCAGTTATTTGTTCTTTATAAGAACTAGCATACTTTACTTTAGTGTTTTGTGAAGACATTTTTCCCTCCTTAAATAAGAAATGTCCGCCCTTTTCCTCATAAAAAAAGCAGCCTGATTGAATCAGCTGCCTATGTTTCTGAACTTAAAAACATTGAAAGAATCATGATACTAGATTCTTCATATTTTTCTTTAAATTTGTCAGTCCCATTCCTTAGGATATAGGCTTCATAATAAAAAAATTAAATAATTTATATGGGTACAGTTACTGTTTATACTGTCCACGATAGTCAATATAGCATAAAAAATGCAATAATTCAATATTTATTGTAATTATTTTACTAATCTTCCTCCACATGAAAGCTTTGTACGACCTTCTCTCCCAGGAGCGTAAGGGCTGCACTTCCAAGCTCTATCTCTGCTCTATCACAGAGAAAACCGGGTTTACCTGTTCCATCTTCAACCGTTTCTATAAAATACTTATATAACTCAGATTCGGTATGTGTTGTATAGTCGTAACCCTGCAATGAAATATCATAATCTAAAGAAATCAATCCCTTTTCTTCTAACTCTTTTAAAACGTTACCTATTTTTTTAACAGTTTCCATACTATCCTTTAAAGTTCTTATATATACTGGAGCTAAACTGCTAAATCGTATGTGATGATTTTCACTGCTGCTCATCACAAATTCGCTAATTGGCAAGTAGGTAAATTCCTTTAATTCCAGTAAAATCTCTATTTCATCTTTGCTAAGGCTAATTGGTCCTTGTTCTTGCTTTGAACAACAGCCGCCACAATTTTCTTCCTGTTCATGACTATGCCCATGTGCGGTGCAGCTGCAGCCACAACCGTGTTCATGATGCGCATGCGATTGTTCATTAATTTCTTCGTTGTAACTCATCTTTGTTCTCCTTGTCTCGATCCAATAAAATGGGAATGCACTATTGTAGTATATATTATCACATTATTATTAGAAAAAACTCTCTTTTTTAGAATTAAGCAATTCTAAAGTTAGCTTAAGCTAACTTTAGATATATATTACCATGCTTTTTATTACAATGTCAATACACTCTAAAAATTAAGATTCAGCTATTCTGTGTGAACTTTAATGAAAATATTAATGCCCATTTTGGGAATAAAACAATTTAATTCTCAAAATGGACATTATTAAGTAATCTATGCTTTTTTATAAACAAACCAATATGCTATGCCGACAAAAATACCGCCACCAACTATATTGCCCAGTGTTACCGGAATCAGGTTATCTATGAAAAATCCACTCCATGTAAGCTGGTTTAAAGCTTCCGCGGAAATGTGTGATAATTCAACAAAGCTTTCATTAGCCTTTGCCATGATACCAGCTGGTATGTAATACATATTTGCCACACTATGTTCAAATCCCGAAGTTATAAATAACCATATTGGAAAAAATATGCCTAATATTTTTCCTGCCATTGTGTCTGCTCCATATGACAGCCATACAGCTAAACAAACAAGCCAGTTACACATAATGCCTAAATAAAATGCCTGCATAAAACTCAATCCCGTTTTATATGCAGCAATTTTTAAAGTAACTGCACCAAGTACATCTGCTCCGCTGGAGAACAAACCTGACTGATACATCATATATGCTATTAATAATGAACCGATTAGATTTCCTATGTATACTATAACCCAATTTCGAAGCATGGTAGTGACCTTTACTCTTTTCTCGCATACAGCTGCAAGAATTAAAGTATTTCCCGTAAACAATTCACCACCACAAAGGACAACCAACATAAGACCTGTCCCAAAAATAGCACCAGCTAAAACTTTTCCTAATCCATACGTGGTGGGCTGATAAAATAAATTGAAGGCGGCCATGTTTGAGCCTTCTGCCGCAAAAGCAATAAATGCTCCTGCCATAATACTTAAAAATAATAGCTTAAAAAAACGTCCACCTGATTTTGCCACTCCGGTTTCTATGGTGTAATCAAGTATCTCAGCGGGTTTTAACGGCTTCATTCTTTTTCCTCCATTTGTAAAATACAGTATACAAAATTTTAACTTAATAAAAATCCCGACATGCCGTCAGGTTATAATTCACACCCTATCAGTAGATAGGGGGGTATCCTGCTTCCGCTTCTGTCTTCCACTGCTAAGGAGGCTTGACATAAGCTGCAAAGACTCGGATTCCCAAGGTCACAGTGTAGGTTGAATTATAATACCTTAACAAACACTTCAGGATTTCTTGCATTAATATTATATGTTTATTATACTATTTCATTCAGATTTTGCAATAGGTATAGACTAGTATCTTTTGGAAAAACAATTAAAAATCATCTTTTAAATAATAATTACAAACCTTATCCAGCTCTGAAGAAAATTGATATAAGTTATCCTCAATTTGCTCTTGATCAAACTGGTCACGGTTTTCGTATATAGGTTGTATCAGTTCCTGCCATAAATTCTTTATGGTTATAAGCTGATCATAAATAAAATAATTCTCATTGTTGTCATAATCCGTTTCAATTTGCTCGATCTGTGATATATATGGTTGGAAATCTTTTAAACTATATAAAGATTCATCATACCATTGCATCTGATATGTATCATCGTAGAGCATTCTCAGATAACTTGTAATCAGACTCTCACTTCCCAAAGGACAGCTATCTATATTCTCTACAAGAGAACTATAAACAATAGGAGTCTCTGGGAAACTATAATCTGCTGTTTCTTCATATGCTTCATTAGTTTCCACATAACTATAATCGTCATGACTAGATGTGTTAACAAATGTTGTTATAAGAGCTAAAACAATCGTTATAATTAATCCTGCAATTTTAATTATACTGGTCTTCTCTTCTTTAGAAGAATTAGAGAATTGCCGAAAAACTTTTTCTGCAGAATCCTTTACTTTTTTTATATCTTTCAAGCCTAAATATTCTGGGTCTTGATTAGTATATGTATCTGATGTATTTATATTTTCACTTATCGTATTCTCTTTAGTCTGCCCTGAACCTTCTTGAGTATAATTATCATATAATTCTTTTAGCGTACTTCCTTTTTTCTTTATGGTATCTTTTAGACTTTTATTTATTCTAGTCGTTCTTGTTAAAGTAACATCTTGCTTATATTTGGGGAGGTATGTAGAAAACCTACTAAAAATGCTTATAAATTTATCCCAAACGGAAAGACTTTCATAAAATTCGCAAGCATAATGACTGTATTCAAGCTTAACAGGTCTGCCACAATGAGTACAAAATATGATGTTATTTCTTACTTCTTTTCCACAATGAACGCAACGCATAATGATTCCCCCTAACCCCGTAAAAAACGTATAAAATTATTATACCTTAAGTCATTTGATTAAACAATGATTATTAGAGTCTTCTCCTTCATTGTTATATAGACCAAGTAATGATATAATATCTATAGGATTACCATTGGGTGGTTAGTCACTTCCTTATAAAGGGGGTGATGCTATGGTTACATATGAAGGGCTTTTTGCCTATTCTCTTGTGATTGTTGGAATTATTTCCATTTGCATTACATTAATAATGCACAAAAAATAGCACAGCCACCTAAATTAGCATTTTAGATGGCTTTCTTTGAACTTTGTTTTTGGACTGACCACCATTGCAAAAGTGGTAATCCTTTTATTAATTTCATTATATGTAGTTTCTAGCTATTAGTCAACTATGTTTTAATGATATGCTATCTTTATTTTCAATCAAAATATTTTAACTCTAATTGAGGAAATTGCATAACTCCTCAATTACTAATTTATTAATTATATTTTACCTAGTAAAAACCCCTTACCGTATAGGAATAACCTAATCAATAAGGGGTGTATAAACATAATTATTCCATATTGCTACAAACAATTAAATCATTTGAAATTCCAATTATTCAAATTCTTCTAAATCAAGTGAACAATTGTGGTGAACTTTCTGAACGTCATCGTTATCTTCTAATATGTCAATCATCTTCTTAAGTTTTTTGATATCATGTTCATCTGTAGGGGCACTTTCCATGGAAGGCACATATTCAATATCTGATTCAATCAATTCATAGCCTGCTGCTGTCAATGCACTATGTACATCTGTATATGCAGCTGGTTCAGTTTGGATTTCAAAAGAATCTTCATGAACAATCATATCCTCTGCTCCAGCTTCAAGAGCAGCTTCCATAAGAGCATCTTCATTTATATCACCAGTATTTTCGATGATAATGACACCTTTTCTAGCAAACATATATGATACGCACCCTGGTGCTCCAAGGTTTCCACCATATTTATCAAAAGTTGATCTTACTGCTGCGGTAGTTCTGTTCTTGTTATCAGTTAACGCTTCAACTATAACAGCAACTCCTGCTACACCGTATCCTTCAAAACTTAATTCTTCATAAGTTTCACCTTCAAGTTCTCCAGTTCCCTTTTTGATAGCTCTGTTAATAGTATCATTTGGCAGATTAATGCCTTTAGCTTTTTCTATTGCCACTTTCAGTGACGCATTGTATTCTGGATCTCCACCGTTCTTAGCTGCTACTGTAATAGCCCTAGAGTATTTTGTAAATACCGCAGCTCTTTTTGAATCTTGTGCTGATTTACGTCCTGCGATTGTACCGTGTCTTCCCATGGAGACACCTCCTAACTTCTTTAAATTTCGACTCAGCCATTATACTACTTTTTCACCTGAATTGCAATCCGACTTTTCCATATTTTTATACGCAGTGGCCATCATAAGTTTAATTCGGTTTAATTGGTTAACCTCACTGGCCCCTGGATCGTAATCCACGGCTACAATATTGGCATGGTTATTATATTTTCTTAATGCTTTCATCATTCCCTTTCCAGTCACATGGTTAGGAAGGCAGCCAAAAGGCTGAAGGCATATAATATTATTGACACCGCTATCAATAAGCTCCATCATTTCCCCAGTAAGAAGCCAGCCTTCTCCACATTGATTTCCTAAAGAAATTAGTTGTTGGGCTTTTTGAGCAGTTTCTTCAATATAGTTTGGACCCCTAAACCGTTTGCTTTGGTTTAATGCACATCTTGCTGGCTCTCTAAGCTTTTCAATTAACTTTATTGCTAACTGATTTGCCACCATAGTACTGTATTTGCCAGCTAAATGTTTAAAATTAAATTCTTTACTATGCATACCATATAAGAAAAAGTCAATTAAATCAAGAACGACTGCTTCTCCGCCTTCGTTCTCAATAATACGAACAATGTCATTATTGGCAGTAGGATGATATTTAACCAGAATTTCGCCTACTACACCAACTTTTGGCTTTTTTATATCCTGAAGTGGTAAATTATCAAAATCATACACGATCTGTTTTATTATGTGTTTGAAGGACATAATACTGCCATTTCTTATATTTTTATAAATAACATGTGACCATTTTTCATAAAGATTATCTGCAGAGCCAGGCACTTCTTCATAAGGTCTAGTTGAATAGAGCATACGCATTAGCGTGTCACCATATATAGCACCCAGTAAAATCCTCTTAATCATGGGCATGGTTAACTTAAAACCACTATTTTTTTCAAGCCCCACCATATTGAAAGATATTACAGGTACCTGTTCCATTTTTAAGTCTATTAAAGCTTTACGTAATAATGCCACATAGTTACTTGCTCTGCATCCACCACCTGTCTGAGACATGAATACTGCCGTTTTATTTAGATCATATTTACCGGATTTTAATTCCGAAATAATTTGACCTAATGTAACAATAGTTGGATAACAAGCATCATTATTAATATATCTTAAGCCTTCATCTACTGCATTTTTATCAACGGAAGGAAGCAATCGAACATTATATCCACACTTCTCTAAAGCGGGTGCTATAAAGTGAAAATGAATTGGAGACATCTGTGGAATTAGTATTGTATAATCCTTACGCATTTCTTTAGTAAATACTTTTCTGACAAACTTACTTTCACAATCAATATGCCTTATATTGCTCTTTTCTCTTTCTTCAATGGCTGCTTTAAGGGAACGTATTCGTATTTTTGCTGCACCCAAATTTGAGCCTTCATCAATTTTTAAAACAGTATACATATTATTACTGTTTTTCATGATTTCCTCTACTTGATCTGTTGTTACAGCATCAAGCCCACATCCGAAAGAATTTAACTGCACAAGCTCAATATCATCATCTTTGCTTGCTACTAAAGCTGCTTTATAAAGTCTTGAATGATACATCCATTGATCCAACACTCTAAGCGGCCTGTTTAGCTTTGCCAGATGTGCAATCGAATCCTCTGTTAACACAATCATATCAAAAGATGAAATTAATTTATCAATTCCGTGATTTATTTCAGGATCTAAATGGTATGGTCTGCCCGATAAGACGATACATTTTTTACTATTTTTTTTAGCATATCTTATGGCAAGGGCCCCTTGTTTCTTTATATCATCCTTAAATGTTTTATTTTCTTTTCTACCTTTTTTTACAGCTTTTACAACTTCTGCATAAGTAACTCTTAAATGTTTTAGTATATTATGCAGTTCTCTAATTAAACTTTGGTCATCATCATAAGGTAAAAATGGATGTGTAAAAGTCACATCATGCTCTTCAAATATTTCGTCCATATTTTTGCCTATTACTTCAGGATATGTAGCAACAATTGGGCAGTTATAGTGATTAGGAGCCGTTTCATCTTCGTTTATTTCATAGTTAATACTAGGATAAAATATCCATTTGACTCCCTGCTCTACCAGCCATTTTATATGACCGTGAACCATTTTGGCAGGATAACATGCTGTATCAGAAGAAATCGTATCCATTCCATGTTCATACATAGTTTTTGAAGATGGAGGCGAAAGAACTACCCTGAATCCTAAACTTGTAAAGAAAGTAAACCAAAACGGATAATTCTCATACATGTTAAGTACTCTTGGAATTCCAACAACTCCACGTTTTGCATACATATCTGCAATGGGCTCATATGCAAAGAGTCTTTTATATTTATATTCATATAGATTAGGAAGCTCATTTGCACTTCGCTCTTTACCTGCTCCCTTATCGCATCTATTTCCCGTGATAAACTTGGCTCCACTATTAAATTTATTTATAGTGAGTAAGCACTGATTTTCACAGCCGTTACATCTAGTATGAGTATTTCTGACTGTAAAAAGTTCCATATCTTCAAGTTTAATAATGGAAGATTCTGTTCCTTTTACATAATGTTCTTTAGCAATAAGCGCAGCGCCGTAAGCTCCCATAATACCTGATATATCTGGTCTTACAACTTCCTTCCCTAAAATTTTCTCTATGCTCCTAAGAATTGCATCATTTAGAAAAGTGCCACCCTGAACGACTATCTTTTCACCAGCTTCATCTGTATTTCTAAGTTTAATCACTTTATAAAGTGCATTTTTAATAACTGAATAAGAAAGTCCTGCTGAAATGTCACCAATAGTTGCACCTTCCTTTTGCGATTGTTTTACCTTTGAATTCATGAATACTGTACATCTGGTACCTAAATCTACTGGCGCTTTGGCAAAAATAGCCTCTTTGGCAAAAGCCTTTACATCCATGTTAACAGATTTAGCATACGTTTCAATAAACGAGCCGCAACCAGAAGAACATGCTTCATTAAGCATGATATTATATATAGAACCGTCCCTTATTTTCATGCATTTCATATCCTGCCCGCCAATGTCTAAAATAAATTCTACACCTGGCAAAAAAGATTCTGCTGCTTTGTAATGTGCTATAGTCTCTATTTCCCCTAAGTCAACTTTAAAAGCTGCTCGAATAAGTCCTTCCCCATAACCTGTTGCTGTAGCATTGGAAATTGGCATATTTTCTGGTAAAAGACTATACAATTCTTTAAGCATTGCCATAGTTGCTTCTAAAGGTCTACCCTCATTATTTCTATAAAAAGAATATAAAAGATTATTTTCACTATCTATTAATGCTGCTTTTGTTGTTGTTGAACCCGCATCAATCCCTAAAAATATGTTTCCCTTAGCTTTTTTTATATCTTTACGTTTGATTCGATCTCTGTCATGTCTTTGTATGAATTCATTATAATCATTTAAGTCTTTAAATAATGGGTTAGTCAGCTTTGTTTCGGATAACGCCGATGCATCAACTTTTATTAATGCATGAAATATTTCATCAATATTCTTAACTTCATATTTCTCAGCAATCAGAGCAGCTCCAATAGCAACAAAATACTGTGAATCTTCTGGGAAAATCACATTTTCTGGTTTTAGCTGTAATGTTTCAATAAATCTAGTTCTAAGCTCTGATAAAAACGAAAGCGGCCCACCTAAGAAGGCTATATTTCCTTTAATAGTCCTGCCACAAGCCAGCCCACTAATAGTCTGATTAACTACTGCCTGAAAAATGGATGCAGAAAGATCTGCTACACTTGCACCTTCGTTAATTAAAGGCTGTATATCAGTTTTAGCAAAAACACCACATCTCGCAGCAATGGGATAAATTAAAGTATGATTCTTGGCAGCCTCATTAAGCCCACCTGCATCAGTATTTAATAATACTGCCATTTGGTCAATAAAGGAACCTGTACCACCTGCGCAGGTTCCGTTCATTCTCTGCTCAATAGTAGCACCGTAAAAAGTTATTTTGGCATCTTCGCCACCCAGTTCAATAGCAACGTCAGTGTCAGGAATCATTGTTTCAACAGCTTTACTGCAAGCAACAACCTCTTGCTCAAAGGGAATATTTAAAAGTTGAGAAAGTGCTAATCCTCCCGAACCTGTAATAGTCATATGTACTTCTGTATCCCCATATTTATGGTGAAGTTCTCCTATTAAATTTGAAACCTTTTCAAAAATATTAGACATATGTCGTTCATATTTCTTAAACAAGATATTATTATTTTTATCCAAAAGGATAATTTTGACTGTAGTTGAGCCAACATCAATACCTAATTTCATATAAATAATGCCCTCCACGTTGTTTGGTTTTACCCTATATTAAAGATGTATTATATCACAAATATAGCAGAATAAAAACCAACAAATTTTATCAAATATATACTCTATCATTGATAAATCACTTCATATTTTATATTCATTGACTCCCTGTCATTTGAGTCCATTTCTACTAAATCAAAAATCAATGTGTCTTTAACTAGGTGCTTCCATACAGTATACGTTGCTTTTATAAACTTTTTGTTTAGTTCTATCTTTTCAGAAATCAATGGACAAGAATAGGGTAATTCTGAAGTAGACAATATTAATTGTAATTTTCCTTCCTCAGAAAAGTGAGGGGCTAATGGGAAAAATCTACATTGTAGTGGTCTAGCTTCTCTAGGGCAGACAGGTGGTGTCTTACATCTGACAAAATATACCTTTCCAAACCATGAATCTGGAAAATCGTAGTCTTCTGCATATTCGACACTCCATTTTAGCCAATCCTCTTTCATTGTAAACAGCTTTTCTTCACCTGGAAGCAGATAAATACCCAAATCATAGTCAAGGCCATCTTGGTCCATACTATCTCCACCACAAGTGCAGCAGGCAGCATTACAAAGTTTTCCACAGTCCCCTTGTATTGGTGATACCATATCAAGTAATCGATATATTGCCCTATAAGTTTTTTTCTTAATAATACTTTTCATATTCTCCCTTATCCTAATGGTTCTATTTCATTTTTATAAAGTCTCTTTACAAATATTACTGAATATATAATCCCTAAAATTTCTGCCAAAGGCCAAGCCCACCATACCAGTGAAAGCCCTCCTATTTTTATTAATACCCACACCAGCGGAACTATACCAATTAATTGTCTGATTAAGGCCTGCCACATACTTAATATTCCGTGTCCTGTAGCCTGAAATATTGTTGATGTTAAAATTCCAAAAGCAGCTGGAATAAAACATAAACAAATAATACGAAGTGCTGGTACACCTATTTCCAGCATATAATCAGATGCGCTGAATAACTTTAAAAGCTGTACTGGGAAGGCTAAAAATATAATTGTTCCTATTGACATAATAGCCATTGCAATCATGATTCCAACTTTATATGCTTTCATTAGCCTTTCTTTATTTCGTGCCCCAAAATTATATCCCATAATAGGCATAGCTCCCTGATTTAATCCAAACACAGGCATAAATATAAAGGATTGCAATCTAAAGTAACTTCCAAGTACAGCAACTGCAGTTTGGGAAAATGACAGGATCCCATTTATGCAGAAAAGCATTACAGAGCCAATTGACTGCATTAGCATTGCTGGAAATGCTACATTGTATATATCTTTAACGGTTTCCCAGTTAAACTTAAACCCTTTAATCTTAACTGTAACCTGATGTTTATGCTTAAATAGTAAAGTTAAACCAAAGCACATAGATACGAATTGACCAAATATAGTTGCAACAGCCGCACCTACAACACCCATCTCAGGGAAAATGCCAATACCAAATATCAGTAAAGGGTCAAACACTATATTTATTATGGCACCCGACAAGCTGCAAAGCATAGGCATAAGCATATTGCCTGTCGCCTGTAAAACTTTTTCTGTGTTTACCTGTATAAACACAAATAATGAAAAAAATGTAATTATCATAAGATACAAAGCACCATTTTCTACTATGTATGGTGAGTTTGAATATGCTGCCATATATGTATGTGAAAATAACATTCCAAATACCGCAAACACAATCCAGTTTATAAATGCAATTCTAAAACCATGGCTGGCAGCTAAATCTGCTTCTTCAAGTCTTTTTGCACCTAACCTTCTTGCTATAAGAGAATTAACTCCCACGCCAGTTCCAATTGCCACTGATATAAGTAACATCTGTATAGGGAATATAAGAGTAACCGCTGTAAGCGCAGATTCACTTATCATAGCTACAAATATACTATCCACTACATTATATAAAGCCTGTATCAGCATTGAAAGCATCGCAGGCCAGGACATAGTCAACATAAGCCTTCCAATTGGCATGGTTCCCATTTTATTTTCTTCTGTCATAAAGCCACTCCTTGTTTTTCTTTAGCCACACTTTTTTAGTGCAATATTTATAGGGAACGATAAATCGTTCCCTATTAGTTAAACATATTAATTAATGTTCCGGGTTAATAATGTTTTGGCAAAACTTTTACTTTATAGTAAACAATTTGCGTTAACCTTTAGATATTATACCATCAATTGCTGTTCTGTCAACTTTTTTCTAAGTAAGTCATTGTACTTTATCAACTGTAAACATTATTATCAATGCACCTAAAGCCGTAACAACTGTTGCAGTCATATTTAAAAGAGCTGCTCCACTTATATCTAGTATAAAGCCTCCTAGCATGCTGGAAATGACTGTTGTTGCAGTAATGGTCATAGTGAACAGAGCCTGACCCTTTACAGCCTCTCCACGATTCATAATCTCATCTATAAAATGAACCATTGCAGGAAGGAATAGAGCAAATGAAAATAATTGAAGAAATTGTGCTGCAAATATCATAGCCACTGATTGTGCCAAATAGCACATTCCAATTTTAAGAGCAAAGCATATAGAAGCCACTTTCAGCATGAACTGACAGGTAAACTTTTTTCGGAACCATTCAAAACAGAACATAGTAGGTATTTCTAAAAATGCCATTACTGCAAAAATTCTTCCCATATCTTCACTATTACCGCCTACACTAGTAACAATTTGCATCATAAAACTGTTCAGCACGGAATTACTGAAAAATACTCCTAAAACCCCCACATTTAAAATCATGAATATTTTATTTCTCTTTACAAATTCAATAAGATTTATTTCTACATCACTTTGTAAATCTTTATAATTTAGTGTATGCTCTACTAATGTTATATTTGATTTTTGGGCACTCTTAAAATGCATTTTAGTCAATGCAAGACTTAAAAGTAATAAAATCAGCACCACTTCTCCTGTAAGGGGTAAAGCCTTAACACCATATTCTTCAACTAAAGTGCCTAGTACGGCACATAAAAATGAATATCCAAGGGATCCCATGCTTCTTGCTATTCCAAAATTGATATGTATACCGCATTCTTGGAGTTTAAAGTTCAGTGAATTAAATAATGGTTGCAAAACCGTCAGCCATGCTACGCACAATATAAATATGACAGAAAGAGCTAAAGATTTTCGTTCTAAAACAAACAACCCAAAGGTCATCATCATTAAAAATAAAGTCATAAGCTGACTGATTCCAATTAATGATATTTTCTTTGACCTGTCTGCCAAATCTGCTGTTACAGGCTGCAGGAAAACGGCTAAAACATTTCCAACAGCCAGTATAATTCCAATCTCAGAATTTGAATAATTTTTTTCTAAAAGAAACACCGAGGCAAAGCTGCATATTACACCATAATACATCCAATACGTTCCGTGTATCGACGCATATTCAATATTTAATAGTTTCTTCATTCGTTTAATTCCTCTCTGATATTACAAAATCACTCAACTGGCTGCCCTCAAACAAATCAATAATTTCATAGTTATCATCAACAAAACCCTTTAGACAATTTTTAACCAGTAATCAAGTTTTGTTCAACAAACACAGCTGATTATACCTATACAATACTATCTAAAATCTTCTTTACTTGCTGTCATTGGTGCCAGGCTATCATTCATTTTAGACACCTTATCTTCATTAGTAAGTATGATTAAATAGTCGCCTGGAAAGATAACTGTATCGCCATTTGGAAGTATCTCCTGCTCCCCTCGCTTAACGGCGACCAATAGGCAATATGAAGGCCATTTTACTTCTTTTATTTTCTTACCATCAAGTTCTGATCCCATGCAAACTGCATATTCCAATATAGCCTTATTTCTCTGATTACCCATAGATTTTTTTTCTCCCTGATTGTGTAGCAGGTTTTCAAGTAATGATTCATATATAGGCTTTGAACCCAATAAATCTGCAACCAAATACGCAACGATAGATACTATAGCTAAAGAAAGCAAATGGCTAAAAGACCCAGTCATTTCAGTAATCAGAATAGTTCCTGTTATAGGGGCCCTGACTACAGCTGTAAAATATCCTGCCATTGCAAGAATTATAAAATTGTTTACATATATACTATCAAAGTTCACAAAATGTACTAATGTTAGGCCATAGATATTCCCTATCAAAGCACCAATAGCAAGTAACGGAAGGAAAATCCCTCCAGGTGCTCCTGAGCCATAACAAAACATAGTAAATATAAACTTCACAACAATTAAAATAAATAAAAATGTTAAAGCAAAATGTTCTGAAATTAAAGAAGTAATAAGATTATGACCACCGCCTAAAACTTGCGGCAACCAAAATCCAAGAAAAACTGAAAGAAGTAAAGGAACTATTATTCTCATTTCTTTTGGCAGCCAGGCTTGAGCTGCGTATAGCTTCTGAGTTTTTAGAAGCATCTTATTAAATACCACCCCTAAAAGACCTAATAAAACACCTAAAATAATTATATAAAAATATAATCTTAGCGGTAATATTTCCAGATTTTTAAGTGTAAAGACTGGTTTTAAGCCAAAGAAGCCACTAGCTACAAAATCAGCAGATAAAGCCGCTGATAAAGCTGAAATCATAACTAAAGGTGAAAAATTCTTATGTACCTCCTCCAATGCAAACATGACACCTGCTAAAGGTGCACCAAAGGCCGCTGACAATCCAGCGCTAGCTCCACTTGTTATAAGGTATTTTTCTTCAACTTTTACTCGTTTAAAAACTCCACTAAATCCTTGACCAACAGCTGCACCTAATTGAACTGACGGGCCTTCTCTCCCCAAGGAAAGCCCTAAACCTATTGAAAGAACCCCTCCAACAAACTTACCAATTATAACTTTCCACCATGTCATATTAAGCTTTCTAAGCAGAACTCCTTCTACCTGGGGTATTCCACTTCCGCTGATCATGGGCTCATATTTAACCGCTAAACCTACAATATATCCAATAATTATCAAAGCTACAATCCAAGGTAAAATAAGTATAGGTTTTACTGTTAAAGTTTCATAAACTTCAGTTAAAAATTCACCTGATAACTCAAGTGCATATCGGTATAATACAATTAATAGGCCTGTAATAATACCTACGCCCATTCCTTCCCATACAAGCTTTAATCTAAAGCTATTCCAATGAAATAACGTATTCTCAGTATTATGTTTGTTCTTTACTGCCATTTTATTTCCCCGTTACTAGATAAATAATTACTTTTATTTCATATTTAATTTATTAAAAAATATAATTTTACGTCTTGTTATATAATAACATAAATCAGAAAGGCTAAAACAAGAAATTCATATTTATTTGCAATAATTTACAAATAATGACTTCTTACTATTTGTAAATCTAAACCAAAATAAACATTTTATAACACAAAAACCTCCATATCGTGTACAAGTTCCACCCAATTTAGTGTGAAAAGCCTTGTCCATTATATAGAGGTTAGATGTTAAAAATGTTAGAATTTCAATTGTTTTAAATCATATGTTTTGGGCAAGTCTATAAGCCGGGTTCTGTATTAAACAATCATCTATCTAGGCGTACCATTACTGATACGCTCAAGCGACCTACCTACCGGGCAGCGACGGGCCGCCGCCTTTTGTGCCCTATTTGGTCTTGCTCCGAGTGGGGTTTACACGGCCGTTATGTCTCCATAACGCCGGTGAGCTCTTACCTCACCATTTCAACCTTACCACAGCCTAACTGTTTCGGCGGAATGTTTCTGTTGCACTTTCCCTATAGTTACCTACGCCAGACGTTATCTGGCACTCTTGCCCTATGGAGCCCGGACTTTCCTCGTGCATAAGCACGCGACTGTCTGGCTTACCCAAAACATGCTCTAGTATTATATCATATGACTATAAAAAGTCAAATGGATTTATATTGACTTCAGATTCAAAGATTTCAACCTTATCTCCCAATACATCTTTCAACAGTTTAGCCATATTAGGTACAAATATCTTCTCTGTTCCATAATGTCCTGCATCTATAACATTCATACCCATTTCTTTTGCCTTAATGGCATCATGATATTTAACATCACCTGTTATAAAAAGCTGGCATCTATTTACTGCTGCTATGTCAATCATATCAATGCCGGCACCTGTGCAAAGTCCGATTTTACTAATCACATTTTCTAAATTTCCTATTACTTTAATTTCATTGGTCTGCAAATTTAAAATATTTTTTAAATCACTAATGAGGTCTTTTAGCTTCATCTCTTTTGGTAATTCACCAAGTACTCCAATATAATTATCACCAAACTCTTGAAAATGCTTGATTTTTTTTAAATTTAGAAGCTGTGCTAAATAAAAATTATTTCCAAATTGTACTTTATCAAAGTTTGTATGTGCAGAAAAAACTGAAATTCCTTGTTGGATTAAGTCTATGGTGTACTTGCCTGTAATTTTATTATGGTCAACATTCTTAAAGGAAGAAAAATACAATGGATGATGTGTAACAATAAAATCAACACCTAAAATTTTTGCTTCATTTACAATTTCTTTTGTAATTTCAAGGGTTACAAGAATTTTATTAATTTGTTTAGATTCTAAATTTATCTGCATTCCACAATTATCCCAAGTCTCTGCCAACTGTATTGGTGCAATCTTTTCCATTGTTTCCATAAGTTCAAATTTGAAAATTCCCATATTAGTCACCTCTTTTCTCATATTTGTTCAATAAACTCTGAAGATATTTGATACGAGTTTCCGATAGGCAAACTTTTTCGTAGTCCATCAAGGTTGCTTTTTTTATATTTTCAAAGACATTCAATTCAACCTCTAACTTTTTTTCTATAAATTCAAGGGCTAAAGCTCCATTACTTATAAGTATTGATTCTGGAACCTCACATTCTATGTCTTCTGATTGTTTTTTTAGCTCTTTTTCTTCATCTTTTGGCAATTCTATAAGATTAGGATCATTATTTATTGGTTCAGCACCTATAATCTCGCAAATAAACTTGCCTTCTCTTACTATTTTTTCTTCTTTTATGTTAAATCCATTGTTTAACAACCACCATCTAAGCTTACCCTGACCGTTTCTTGGCTGCAAAATTATTTTGTTTAAACTCTTAGTTTTCACCAAATCTTGACCTAATATTTCGGTCATTAAGACGCCGCCCATACCAGCTATAACTACAACATCTACTTCACCATTTTCTAGAATCTGAATACCATTTCCTAACCTAAAGTCAAAATATTTTTTTACAATTTCTTCGTTATAATTCTGCATCTGAACATTATCAATTGCTTTTTGAAGTGAGCCGTTGCTTATATCCGCCAATATTACCTTTGGACTTTTTTTGCTTTCCCATAAAAAAATAGGCAAAAAACCGTGGTCAGTACCAACATCAGCCACGGTTTGTCCATTTTTTATAAGGTCAGCAATCATTTGTAATCTGTCTGATAGTTTAATCATCCTATTACCTCTAATCTGCCTTCTTTACTAATTTATTCTAAATAATCCTTTAACTTTTTACTTCTTGAAGGATGTCTAAGTTTTCTTAAAGCTTTTGCCTCAATCTGTCTGATTCTTTCTCTTGTAACATCAAATCTCTTTCCTACTTCTTCAAGAGTTCTTGCTCTACCATCTTCAAGACCAAAACGTAATTTTAAAACTTTTTGCTCTCTTTCAGTTAAAGTATCAAGTACTTCCACAAGTTGTTCTTTCAGCATAGAAAAAGCTGCTGCTTCAGCAGGTGCTGGAACATCCTCATCTGGGATAAAATCTCCAAGATGACTATCCTCTTCTTCACCAATAGGGGTTTCAAGTGATACCGGCTCTTGAGCAATCTTTAAGATTTCTCGAACCTTTTCCTCGGAAATATCCATTTCTTTTGCAATTTCTTCTGGAGAAGGTTCTCTGCCATATTCCTGAAGCAATTGTCTTGATATACGAATCAACTTATTAATCGTTTCAACCATGTGGACGGGAATACGTATTGTTCTTGCCTGATCCGCAATAGACCTTGTAATTGCCTGTCTAATCCACCAAGTAGCATAAGTACTGAATTTATATCCTTTTCTCCAGTCAAACTTATCTACAGCTTTAATTAATCCAAGATTCCCTTCCTGAATAAGGTCAAGGAAAAGCATACCTCTTCCTACATAACGTTTTGCAATACTTACAACTAGCCTTAAGTTCGCTTCGCAAAGTCTCTTTTTTGCTTCATCATCACCTTGCTCCATTCTTTTAGCAAGTTCAATTTCTTCATCAGCTGAAAGTAGTGGGACTTTGCCTATCTCCTTTAAATACATTCTTACCGGATCATCTACCGCAATTCCTTTAGGCAAAGTAGCTTCTAAATCAATTTCACTAGAATCATCAGATACTGAGATTATATCAACATCATCATTTTCATCTTGTTCTATAGAAAGAAGCTCAAATTCATCAGGATCAACCTCCGATATTATTTCTATTCCCATAGCAGTAAGTGAATCGTAAATTTCATCCATTTGATCCTTATTTAAGTCTATACCTTCTAAATAGTCTGCAACTTCCCTAAAAGATATTGACCCTTTAGCTTTTGCTTTTTCCGCAAGGTCTTGAACATAGTCCTTTTTTTCCATAGCGTTTCCTTCTTCAAAGCTCATTTATTTACCCCTTTCCATTTTCCTTTTTTGCAAATTCATTAGTTCTTCTGTTAATAATTTTATCATTTCCTGATTTTCTTCTTCATCGGCCATAGAAAGTCTCATCAACAATGAATTTTCTTTTTCTTTTAAGTCTTCTACTTCAATTTTATTTAAACTTTCCTGCAAAATCTGTTCTTCTTTGTCTGCCAGCTGTACATTATCAATAATATCTGATAGTACTATCATTTCATCTGTTTCCAAAGAATCCTGCAGTTTCATAACATCGAGTTCTTTCTCTTCTTTATAAAGTGAACTTACTACTGAAAAAAGCTTTTCCCCATAACTGGATTTAAAAGCATATTCAAATTGTGAAATAATTTTAAAGTATTCGTAATCAGTAATCATAAGTTTAATAAGATTCTTCTCAACCAATAACATTGAAGAATTGATTTCTTTTATCTTTTTTTCTTCTTTATCATCAAAGTGATTGTGAATTATCTGTTGTTCCTGTGTATTATTGCCATTTATTTCTAGTCTTATTGCATTTTCTGAGATTTTAATTTCAGAAGCTAGTTTTTTTATATGAATATCAGCTTCTATAGGGCTTAAATTCCTTAAAACATCCGCTGCATCCTTTAAAAAGTCAATACTTTCTTCATAGGAATCTAAATTATATTTTTTACGTAGTACTGAAATTTTATAATCTACAAAACCTAAAGACTTATCTACCAATTCTTTGAAAGCATCCTTCCCATGTTTTTTTACAAACTCATCCGGATCTTTTCCATCAGTAACATGCAATACCTTTGGCTTACACCCCTCCTTAAATAAGATATCAATACCTCTAAGGGCTGCTGCCTGACCTGCGCTATCAGCATCATAAGATAAAACAATATTTTTTGTATATCTTCTCAGCATTTTAGCCTGATTTTCCGTCAAGGCCGTTCCTAGGGATGCACTAACATTCCTAATACCACTTTGATACAAGGATATCACATCCATATAACCCTCTACCAAAATTGCACAATTCTCTTTACTTATATCCTGTCTGCTCAGATTTAAACCATATAAATTGTTTTTTTTCATAAATACTGTACTTTCAGGTGAGTTTAAATATTTGGGAGATGAGTCATCTATTGCTCTTCCTCCAAAACCAATGACTTTACCTCTTGTATTTATAATCGGAAATATTACTCGGTTTCTAAACTTATCATAAAATCTTCCCTTGGATTCTGAAACAAGTCCAAGTTCTTTTAATATTTTAACATCAATGTTTTTTGACATAAAATATTTATAAAGGCTGTCCCAATCTCCATCGGCATATCCTATGCCAAATTTTTTTAACGTGTTAGGCTCAATTCCTCTTTTTAACATATAAGTTAAGCCTGGATTCGAACTTTGACAGAAAGCCTTTAAAAAATATGTAGCTGCTTCTCTGTTTATTTGATAGTATAATTCTTTTTTTCCATCTTCTTTATAGTTATTCACATACTCAACGCCATATTCCTTAGCTAACTTCTCAACTGTCCCCGGAAAATCTAGATTATAATATTTCTTCACAAATTCAAAAACATCTCCAGTAGCTCCGCATCCAAAACAAGTAAAAATCTGTTTTGTTTCAGAAACAACAAAAGAAGGCGTCTTTTCATTGTGAAACGGACAAACTCCTTTAAAATTGCTTCCCATTCGTTTCAATGAAACAACTTGTCCAATAACATCAACTATGTTACACCTGCTTTTTATCTCTTCTGTTAAATTGTCATTAAAAGAATTACTCAAATCAATCACCGTCTATTAAAGATACTGCATAGTTATATATACGACATATTTAAGCAAATCCTTTTTTATTTTTTATTTTTTTGCTGTTTTTTTTTACTAATTAGCTTATTTCCATCCTTTAGGAATAAATATTTCATTATATATGTTTAAAGCATATCTATCCGTCATTCCTGCAACATGATCTTTGACTATTTCTGCAACTCCGTACTCTTCAATCATTTCCTGCCTTTCCGCAGGCAGCAGTTCAGGGTGGTCTAGATAATAATCATACAAGGAACTTATAATTGTCTCCACTCTATGTAAATCCTCATGTCTTTTTACCTTTTCATTGTGATAGACATTTTCAAACATATAGTTTCTCAGCTTATCCATATGTTCTTGGCAGCTATCTCCCATGGCGATTATCTGTTTATTATCACTGTTAATTATTATATCCATTACTAGCTTATTGATTCTCGCTCTATGGGAACTTCCTAGAACATCAATGCAATCCTGAGGTAAATCATCAAGCTTTATAACCCCACTTCTGATTGCATCATCAATGTCATGATTTATATAGGCAATTCTATCACTAAATTTAACAATTTGTCCTTCTAATGTAAATGGTCTGACTGGACCAGTATGATTTACAATTCCATCTTTAACTTCAGCCGTAAGATTCATTCCAAATCTGCCTTTACTGCCTTCTAGTACTTCTACAACTCTTAAGCTTTGAATGTTATGCTTAAATCCACCTGGATGTAAATTGTTTAAAATTGTCTCTCCACTATGTCCAAAAGGCGTATGTCCTAAATCATGTCCTAGAGCTATAGCTTCTGTTAAATCCTCATTTAAGCCTAATCCTCTTGCAATTGTTCTCGCAATCTGAGAGACCTCTAATGTATGCGTTAATCTAGTTCTAAAATGGTCTCCTTCAGGCGCAAGAAAAACCTGAGTCTTATGCATAAGCCGCCTAAAAGACTTAGAATGAACGATTCTATCTCTATCCCTTTGAAACTCTGTACGCACCTGGCACTTTTGTTCTTGTAACGCCCTTCCTCTGGACTCCGCTGACTTAGCAGCAAAAGACGATAAGTTCTCATATTCTTTTTTTTCTAAATCTTCTCTTGTAATCATATCACACCCACTTACTTACAAAAAACTTTATGATTTCTCATTAAAATTATAAAAATTTTCCTATTATAAAGGCTGCAATCCCACCTAAACACATGGTAATTGGCAATGTTACAATCCATGCAGTTACAATGCTTTCTGCAATGCCCCATTTGACAGCTGATTTTCTTTTAACACTGCCTGCACCCATAATAGCAGTAGTAATAACTTGGGTTGTACTAACAGGAGCACCAAAAGCTGACATAGTTTCAATAACTAGTGCTGCACCTGTTTGTGCGGCAAATCCACTGGCAGGCTGTAGTTTAGTTACACCACCACCCATAGTTTTCATAATTTTCCAGCCTCCAATTGAAGTACCAAAGGCCATTGTTGTCGCACAAGCCAATTTTACCCAGAGTGGAATTCCGCTGTTGCTATCTAAAACGCCTCCAGTTATTAATGCAAGGGTCATAATACCCATTGTTTTTTGAGCATCATTATTTCCATGAGAATATGCAATAAGTGCCGCTGATAAAATCTGTAACTTTAAGAATAATTTATTAACCCTTCCTTGAGACCAATTTACAAAAGCAATAAAAATAAATTTCATAAATAGGAATCCAAATAAAAACCCTATAATTGGAGAAGTGAATAATGGAATAATTACTTTTTCCAAAACACCAGACCAAACAACATGTTGTAAAGATGATGTATAAACAATAGTTGCACCTAATAATCCACCAATCAATGCATGTGACGAGCTACTTGGAATTCCTTTCCACCAAGTTATAAGGTTCCAGATAATAGCCCCTATTAAAGCAGACAGTATAACGTATTGTTCTAACTCAATATTTACTAACCCTTTAGAGATCGTTAGTGCAACTTTTTCACTTACTAATGCACCACAAAAATTCATGATAGCTGCAAGCAGAATAGCTTCTTTCGCTGTTAAGGCTCTTGTATATACAGAAGTTGCAATTGCATTTGCCGTGTCGTGGAACCCATTAATAAACTCAAATATTAATGAAAACACTATAACACATATTAGTATGCCACTAAGCCCACTAAGCATATTTCATTACCACACCTTCCATGATATTTGCTACATTTTCACAAGAGTCAAGGCTTGCTTCTAGCTCTTCAAATAAGTGTTTCCACTTTATTAATTCAATAGGATCTTTTTCTTCTCTAAATAGTTTAGCCAATGCTTTTCTGTAGATTACATCACCTTCGTTTTCTATTCTGTTAACCTCAATAATCTGTTCTCTTACAATTTGATTTTTTTTCATTTCTGAAAGATGTTTAAATAATACATCTAATTCTCTTATGCTCTGCATAATCAAATCTGCCATATATACAGCTTCAGGTTTGACAGCATGTACATTAAAAACTAAAAATCTGTTAGCAACTTCTTCTAATGAATCTACAATGTCATCCATTTCCCTTGTAACAGAATAGATGTCTTCTCTGTCAAAAGGGGTAACAAATGAACCGTTTAAAGCTTTAAGGATTTTATGAGCTTCCATGTCACATTCTGTTTCTAAAACCTTTATAGAAGATACTTTGTCCTCAACCTCCTCATAGTTTTTTACTAAATCCACAAAAGATTCTCCAGCTTTTACAATTTTTTCGGCATACTCTATAAATAATTTATAAAAAATATCCTCTTTCCTCTTTGCTGTAAGCATGATTTCCTCACTTTCATTATAATAGTTAAATTTATTACAAACATATAAAATTTATCTCTATCTTAATTATACGCTAAAAAGTGTAGTTTCTGTTAAGGCAATGTTAAATAACTGTAAAAAACATGTAAATTAGGCCTAATAAGGCCTTATTTATATCTTTTTTATAAAATTCATAATTGTTTTTGAATGGTATTTCCAAGTTCTTCATTTATAAGCTTCAAACATTCAATAACTTTTTCCTGAACATCATCACTAATAAACATTAAACTTTCTACCAAATTATAAATTAATGCTTCTTTATCTGCTGTACTAAAAGATTTAAGACTTTCATTTGCCTGCTGGTATACCATTTCCATTACATTACCTCCTTCTATTTCTCCACCCATCGTCATGAGCAAAACACATAAGAGCTAAAAGTTCATCATTTGGTATTTCTATTCCTGGCACAATATTTGATGGACTGAAATAACACATTTCAACTTCATCATGGAAATCTGATGGTAACCGATTTAAAGTAAGTTTTCCCACTTTGATATGAGGGCATGCACGTTCAGGCCATATTATAGTTTTATTTAAAATATCAAAATGAAATTCTTTTGCAGCATTTTCTGGAATAAGTTGTACTGATAACTCATATTCAGGGTAAATCTCGCCTTCAATAGCATTATATAAATCATTGGTTAAAGCATCAGGATCATATCCTGCTAAGAACTCTGCTTCTTGAGCTGAAATATTTTTATTCCCCATAAGTGGCAGCCACTGATATCTTACATAAAAAGTCTTGTCGTCTTGATTTCGCCATACGTATGTATTCACGCTGTATGACTCCATATATCTATAACTTTTTATAGTCCCTTTATTGGTAAAAAGCCACATAATCAAATGAAAAGATTCTGGATTATTGGCCATAAATTCCCAAAACCTCTGTCTATCATGAGACAAACCATTTTCTGGACGTAACGCATGATATAAATCTGAAAATTTTCCAGCTTCGTTTATGAAAAAGATAGGCATGTTCTGACATAATAAATCATAGTCTCCACCTTCTGTAAAAAACTTTACAGACATGCCTCTTATATCTCTAGCAGTTTCTGCCGAGCCCCTTCGTCCAAGCGCTCTGGAAAATCGAACAAAAACTTCCGTAGAGCCTTCCATTTTATTTAAAAAATCTGCTTTTGTGTAGTCGGAAAATGGCATATAAAGATTAAATTCGCCATAAGCCCCTACACCTTTTTCATGAAATAACCGTTCTGGCGTCATTTCCCTGTTCATTTCAGCCAGTTTATTGAATAAAAGAAAATCTGTCACAATACCACCCCATTATGTAATAGTATATGCAGCAGACCCTATTTTGTTTATAATGACCTATCCCAATTTATGAAGTAAATTGATGGAAGGTCAGATGCTGAAAAATCATGAACTCTAGTTCATAGAGTTTTATCGTAAAATGACCTATCCCAATTTGCGAAGCAAATTACAACTTGCCATCACGCATCATATATAGTACTGCATTGCAGATTGCAGCTGCTACATTACTGCCGCCCTTCCTGCCTGCTGCTACAATGTATGGCATCTGGGATGACATGATTAATTCTTTAGATTCTACTACATTTACAAATCCAACAGGAACGCCAATTACTGCCTCGGGGATTACTTTTTCCTCGCTAAATAGTTCATATAAACGCACCAGTGCTGTAGGTGCATTGCCAATTGCAAAAATTATAGGCCTTTCTAATAAAGAGGCTTTATCCATAGAAGCAGTCGCTCTGGTTGTTCCATTTTCTTTTGCTGTTTTTGCCACATCTTCATCCGACATATAGCAGAACACCTCACCACCAAAAGTCTTTAAAAGCTTTTTATTGATTCCTGATTTAGCCATCTGCGTATCAGTAACTATACAAGCACCACGGCGGATAGCCTCCGCTATCTTAATTACAACACCTTCAGAGAACTGCATGTTATCATAATAATCAAAGTCAGCTGAAGTGTGAATAACCCTCTTTACTATAGGTGCTAAATCTTCAGGTATCTTTCTGTCTCCTAGTTCTTCTGTAATGATTTCAAAACTACGTTTTTCTATATCAGCTGGTAATACTTTTTGTAATTCTATCTTCATCTTAAACTCCTTCGTTTAATATTCTGTAAATAGCTTCAATATCCATGTTTTCACGAAGCCCATCTGCAAGTAAGTCATACTGTCTTTCTTTATATGCTTTCACATCAAGACCTGAAACCGCTGATTCATCAAGTCCCTTATTTTTAAGTAACACTGAAACTATAGTTTTTACTACATTTTCTTTATCAAAAACGCCATGGATGTATGAACCATATACATTATCTTTATATAGCCCGGCCATTTCATTAGCCCCATCACCAGAAATCTCTGTTATTCTAGTTAAACTACTTATAGCACCCTGTTCTGATGCTTCCACTGTAGATTGCCCCATATGTATTTCATAGCCTTCTATTTCTACTCCCTCAAGTGCTGCAAAATACCCTTTACCATTTGTTACAAAGTGACCTTTTATCTGAGTCCTTGTTTTTTCTTTCTCAAATACAGTAGTAGAAGGTAATAAACCCATGCCCTTCAAGCTGCCACCATGTTCTACATTATACGGGTCTTCCAGCTGTCTGCCAAGCATTTGAAAACCGCCGCAAATGCCAAACACAGGCTTTCCTGATGATGCATGCTTTATAATTGCAGTTTCAAGACCACATTGACGCATCCAGAGTAAATCTTCCATCGTATTTTTAGTCCCTGGTATAATAATTAAATCAGGATTTCCAAGCTGCCCTACCGACTCAACATATCTTAGACTGACAGCATCTGAGTATTCAAATACATTAAAGTCTGTAAAGTTTGATATTCTAGGCAGTCTGATAACCGCAATATCAATTAATGCCACCTTATCCTTGCGGGTGAATCTTTCTGTAAGGCTGTCCTCGTCATCTATATCTACATGGAGATAAGGCACAACACCAACTGTAGGCACATGTATAATATCCTCAAGCATATCAAGTCCAGGCTGAAGTATAGTCTTGTCTCCTCTAAACTTGTTAATAATTGTTCCTTTAACCATAGCTCTGTCTTCTTCACTAAATAGGGTCATCGTACCAACTAAAGAAGCAAATACGCCGCCTCTGTCTATATCACCTGCAAGAAGCACAGGAGCTTTAGCAAGTTTGGCCATATACATATTTACTATGTCATTTTCCTGAAGGTTTATTTCTGCAGGACTGCCTGCACCCTCCAGAACAATAATATCATATTGTGATGCCAGTTTATCATAAGCTTTTTTTATTTCAGGAACCATATCACGCTTATGTTGATAATATTCCTTGGCATTCATATTACTGTAAACCTCACCATTTACAATAACCTGAGAAGCCATATCATTTGTAGGTTTTAAAAGAATTGGGTTCATAAGTACAGATGGCTCTATCCCAGCCGCCTCAGCCTGCACCACTTGAGCTCTGCCCATTTCAAGACCTTCTTTTGTAATAAAAGAATTTAAAGCCATATTTTGAGATTTAAAAGGTGCTACTGAATATCCGTCCTGCTTAAATAGTCTACATAATCCTGCAACCAGTAAACTCTTGCCTGCATTTGACATTGTTCCTTGAACCATTATTGCCTTTGCCATAAAAAACCTCCATTTAAATTGATTTTAACGCATTTATAAGTCGTTCATTTGAACTATGAGATTTAACTGCAATTCTATAGTATCCTTCTTTTAACCCTATGTAATTACTACAATCCCTGATAATAATGCCTTTCTTTAAAAGCTTGTCCTTAAACGTAGAAACTTCATACCTACTCGCTTCATCTATCTTTATAAATATGTAATTAGCAGCAGGTTTATAGTTTTTTACTCCTAACTTATTAAGTTCTGCTACTAAATATTGTCTCTCTGCCCTTATTTCCTTAAGGGACTCCTCTAAATACTCAGTTTCCTTCAAAGCTTGAACCCCAGCAATTTGCGCCAGTACAGAAACTGTCCAAGGCTGCCCCATATCTGTAATCTTCTTGAGAAGCGCTTTATCACTTGATAATCCATAACCTAATCTAAGTCCTGGCATTGCATAGCTCTTTGTAAAAGCCTTCAATATAAATAAATTCTTACACTGTTCAATATAAGATTTCATCGTGTATTTTTCATAATTCTCAACAAATTCTATAAAGCATTCATCAAGAACCAATAGGATGTCTTTTTCCACACATGCTTTTAGCACTTTATCTAATAAGTCTTTTGAAATAAGCTGGCCCGTAGGATTGTTAGGATTGCACAAGAAAACCACATCATAAGAAGAATCAAGTTTATCCAGATACTCTTCTCTTAATTTAAAATCCTCATTCTCTTTCAGCTCATAGTGAACTGTTTCACATCCGACAGTATCTAAAGCTATTTCATACTCTGCAAATGTAGGAGCTAAAACTAATGCCTTTTTAGGCTTCAATGCCAGTGCAAACCTGAAAATTATATCGGCAGCACCATTACCACATAAAATGCACTCTCTGTCAATCCCCTCAAATTCAGACAGTGCTGATGTGAGTTCTCTGCAAAGAGGATCAGGATAATTTACACAAGCGTCAAGGCCATCTATTATGGTCTGCTTTACTCTTTCTGGAAGGCCTTTCGGATTGATATTCGCTGAAAAATCCAAAATATCTTCGATTCCCTTTTCCTTTGCACTATATATATCTCCACCATGAATTAAATTAGCCATCTTACCATTACCATTCCTAACATACAAACAATTAAAGTAATCCAAGCTGTACCATAAAGCAGCCTGTTTGAAAGAATAATATCTCTTTTCTCTATAGGTCTTGCATTATCCCCTATTGTTTTTTTCTCATATAATTTACCAAAATAATAAGCATTTCCAGCAAGTTGAACATTTAATGCCCCAGCACAAACAGCCTCTGTCTGTGCACTGTTTGGACTGGCATGATTCAATCTGTCCCTTTTAAAAATTTTAGCTGCATTTTTAAAATCAAGTCCACAAAACAGGGATGCTATAATCATAAATATTCCGGATAATCTGGCTGGAATAAAATTTAAAACATCGTCAAGCTTAGCTGCAAATCTGCCAAAATATAAATATTTGTCGTTTTTGTATCCAATCATGGAATCCATAGTATTTACGGCTTTATATAAAAAGCCCAATGGAGCCCCGCCGATTGCCATGAATATCATTGGCGCAACAGTTCCATCCGAAGTATTCTCTGCTACGGTTTCCACAGTAGCCTTAATAATGCCTTCTTCTGTAAGACTTTCTGTGTCTCTACCAACAATCATTGATACTTTTTTTCTGGCACCTTCTACATCATTTTTTTCAAGCTCAGTATAAACCTTCATACTTTCAGTTTTAAGAGCTTTTACAGCTAAAATCTGATAGCACATGATTGTTTCAATCACTAAACCTAAAATCAGATGAATTTTATAAGCCGCCCATAAAATTATGGCAGGCACTAAAAACGAAATAGTAAGTATGCAAATTGCCATTATTACACCTGCCGCAAATTCACTGCCTTTAGTTTTAGAAGAAAAATATCTAAAAAACAGCTCAAATTTTTCAATAGCAATACCGATTAGTCTAATCGGATGCGGCCAATTATGTGGGTCTCCAATAATCAAATCTAAAAAAAATCCAAGAAATAAAGGTAGAACAGCAATAACAATACTATTCATTTACCTTCCCCTCAACTTCCTTATAGCCTCTTGGAGTAACCATCTTTCCATTCATATTTTTAGTCTTTGAGTTTCCAATAAATACTGTTGTAAACATATCTACCTTTGTATCTCTCAAAGTCTTTAAATCCATGACGATCCCTGTCTCACCTTCTCTGCCGATATTCTGTACATACCCCGCAACATTTTCAGGTAATCTGTGCTTTAAAAGAATATCACAAGCCTTCTGCAGATAATCATGTCTCTTTATGCTGGAAGGATTATATAAGCAGATTGCGAAATCTCCCATAGCCGCACATTCCAGCCTCTTTTCAATAAGTTCCCAGGGTGTAAGCAAATCACTTAAACTTATAACCGTAAAATCATGAATCAACGGTGCTCCCAAAACAGCAGCACCGCTGCAAGCCGCCGTAATTCCAGGAATAACCTCTATGTCAATTGCTTCAGATAAGCCCCTTGCAGTAACAACTTCATACATCAGCCCTGCCATGCCGTAAACACCAGCATCACCACTACAGACCATTGAAACCGTTTTGCCCTTTACTGCCTCATCCACTGCCAGGTTACACCTGTCTGCTTCTTTTTTCATAGCAGTAGAAATCATTTCCTTATGCCCAAATTTGTCTTTAACTAAATCAATATAAACCGTATATCCTGCAAGCACATCACTTTCTTCTAAGGCTTCAAGTGCTCTTTCTGTAGATTGATTTAAATTTCCTGGTCCTAATCCTACAACAAATATTTTGTTCATTATTTTGAAGCCTCCCTAAATTCATGTGTAAACGCTGGGTCATAAAGCTTTGAACGTTCATAGCTGTTCCCAAGGAATCCACCTACAACAATCATAGCTGTCTTTGTAATGTTGTTATTTTTAGCCGTTTCTGGTAATGTTCCTATTGTGCATCTGAACACTTTTTCTTCTGGCCAGGTTGCTTTATACACTATGGCAGCTGGAGTTTCTTCTGTATAACCTCCACTTAAAAGTTTCTCTTTTAAAGATTCTAGTAATCCAGTAGACAAGAATATAGCCATGGTTGCTCCGTGTGAAGCCATAAGCGACATTTCTTCTTTTTCTGGGACAGGAGTTCTGCCCTCCATTCTTGTGATAATCACTGACTGTGAAACATTTGGCAGTGTGTATTCTGCATTCAGCGCAGCTGCAACGCCGCAGAAAGAACTTACTCCAGGAGTAACTTTAAACTGAATATTTTTTGGCTCCAAAAGATCCATCTGTTCTCGGATTGCTCCATATAAACTTGGATCCCCTGTATGTAATCTAACGGTCATCTTTCCCTCTGATTCAGCCTTTTCCATCACAGAAATGACTTCTTCCAGCGTCATGCTTGCACTATTGTGAATTTCACATTTAGGCTTTGCAAGATTTAAAAGCTCAGGATTTACTAATGATCCTGCGTAAATAATTACGTCTGCCTCCTGCAACAATCTCTGTCCTCTAACTGTAATCAAATCAGGTGCTCCAGGACCTGCTCCAACAAAATTAATCATTTTAAATAATACCTTTCTAAATTTGTTAATTCAATAGTATCTAATTCTAGATTTTTTGTAATATCTCATCAACTTCTGAAGTTTTACCTAGATATCCATGTTTATTTGAGAACATTATTGCTCCGATTTCCATGGTTTGATGAGTTCGGCTTCTTAAGTGGAATTCTATTTTATTCATTAGTGATTCAATCACTTTATCCCTCATTTGACTGCTATAAGCTTCCAATGCTTCATACGCATTATCTGTTGTTACTGAGTTTATCATTTCTTCTATCAGCTTTGGGTCTGCACCAAATCTAGCAGCATGGGCTGACATAATCTCCATTCTAGCATCTGCATATTTGGAATGAGTATTCATAATTCCGCCTGCTACCTTCACCAGTTTTCCAATATGTCCTACAAACAGCACGCCTTTAAAACCCTGTTCCTCAGCATAATCTAAGCTTTCACCAATAAAGTTACTGCATTTTACAGAGTAAAAATCCCGATTGGCAAAATGTTGTTTTAAGAAATTCTCACCATAATTACCAGGTGTAATAACTAGGTACTCAGCACCGAGTGCTTTTCTAACATCCATTTCCACCTTAATCGTATCAATTAATGCCTGTTCACTCATAGGTTCTACTATTCCACTGGTTCCAAGTACAGATAACCCCCCTTCAATCCCCAATCTAGGATTATATGTACGTTTTGCCAGTTCTTCTCCCTGTGGTATAGAAATAGTAACTTTAGCACCGCCTTCATATCCAAATTCTTCCAGAACCTGAAACACCACACTTCTTATGGTTCTCCTAGGAGTAGGGTTTATAGCCGCTTGTCCAATCTGACAAGGAAGGCCTGGCAGGGTTACTCTTCCAACCCCTTTGCCACCATCAATTATAATCTCTGCATGTTCATTTTCAAGAAGTTCTACTTCTGCATAAATCAATATACCATTTGTAATGTCAGGATCATCACCACTATCTTTTTTTACAGCACAGGATGCTGTTTTTTCACTTATTTTACAATCTAATACACCTAAAGTTAGTGGTATGCCTTTCGGAGTATCCACCGATACTTCCTGTAAATTATTTCCTAAAGCAAGCAGCGTAGCAGCTTTTGCAGCCGCTGTGGCGCAAGTGCCAGTTGTATATCCTCTGCGCATCTGACCCTCTTTGGGATTTAAATCTTTGTTTTTCTCTTCCTGCATATGTCTACAAACCTTTCTGCAGATTTTATGTTTGAATAGAAATGTACATGAGGATAGCCCGCATATAAATTTTCATTTCCAATTACACATTTCCAATTCATTTTTCTCAGAGGCTTTTGTGCATGAAAGCAATCACCTGAGTTTGTGCTATCCCAATAATGAAATTCATGTCCTTTCAAATGCATACCTTCTTCGCAAAGAAGGTTCGTTTTTTCAGCTTCCATATCTATATACCCAAATCGAACCAGTTTATCTGCATAAAAACTTTCACCTTCTATAGTTCCCACCATTTTATATGCATGACCAAGCTTGTCCTTAACAACTTCATGAAGGTACATGAATCCCCCACATTCAGCCATACAAGGTGTTCCTGCTGATAAAGCATCTTTTATATTCTGCTTCATTGAATCATTTTTTTCTAACTCTTTCAGGTAAAGTTCCGGATAACCTCCCCCAAAATACAATCCTTGTAGGTTTTCTGGCAGTTTTTTATCCTCCAAAGGGCTAAAATAACAAATTTCTGCACCAAATTCTGAAAGTAAATCCAAATTATCTTGATAATAAAAGCAAAATGCCTTATCTTTTGCTACACCTATTCGAACTCTTTCTCCACAAGCAATCGTTGGTTTTATAAATTCAATTTTAGATGCAGTTTTTGCTATTCTAATTAATTTGTCTAAATCTATTGATTCCGAAACTTGTTTAGCCAAAGTATCCAGAATTGTCTCAAGATTGCCTACCTCTTGAGCTGTAACAAGCCCTAGGTGTCTGCTTTCTAGAGAACATTCTTTTATCATTGGCATAAATCCTAAAACTTCAATAGGTAATGTTTCTTCAATCAGTTTCTTGATTTCTTCAAAAATCATAGGTGAAATTCGATTTAAGATTACTGCTTTTATATTACTGTCACTTTCCAGTTCCATAAAACCTTTAATCTCGGCTAATATGGAAACTGATTTCCCTTTGCAATCTATTATTAATACCGAAGGTGTTTTAGTGCTTCTCGCTAAATCATAGGAACTTGCCTCATATGATTTCCCCGCTAAGCCATCATAATATCCCATGACTCCTTCTATAACTGCTAAATCGGCTTCTTTAGAATTCTTTGCAAGTAAATAATTTATAGTCTCTTTGTCATTAAAAAATAAATCCAGATTTCTTGATTCCAATCCTAAAGCCTCTTTATGAAACATAGGATCAATATAATCAGGACCGCATTTAAATGATACGATATTTAGACCTTTATTGATAAGTGCCTGAAGTATTCCACATACTACAGTAGTTTTCCCGCTTCCGCTGCCTGGTGCTCCTATTAAAATTCTAGGTAAAATCTTTGTTTCCATCTAAACCGCCTCTAAAATTCCCTGAACAGCTATAATATATACTGGATTCTGTCCCATCATAAGGTTGTAGTTTCCTAAGGTCTTTGCTTTAGAAACATTTATCTGTGTAATATCCACATCCTGAAATTGGTATTTCTTTATACATGCGACAGTTTCTGCAAGTGACTCAAGAGCCACTACATTTATAACCACTCTAATATTAGAATTTTTCATAATAAGTACATTGATTATATCATCTAAATTGCCTTTTGAGCCTCCTATAAATGCTTTATCTGGTACTGGCAATTCCTCCAAAGCCTCTGGAGCCATACCCTTTATAATATGTAGATTTTTCACACCAAAAATATCTTTATTTTTATGAATTAAATCGATGCCCTCTGAGTTCGTTTCAACCGCATAGACATCACCATATCTACATGCCAAAGCCATTTCTATAGAAACAGAACCCGTCCCTGCACCAATATCATAAACTACATCATTTTCCTTTAAATTTAATTTTGAAGCCGTAAGCGTGCGTATCTCCTCCTTAGTCATAGGGACATTACCACGAATAAATTCCTCATCTCTTATACCTAAAGTGTTCTTTTCACGTTGTAATACTTTGTCATTTATTACTATCATTACACTTAATGGTTCAAAATTCTTTTCAGAAAGTTCTAAAGCTGTTCCTGTTGTAATGGCTTCCTCTTCGTAAGAGAGCTTTTCTCCAACAAAGACTGATACATATTCCATACCTGCTTCTACCAGCCTGCCGCAGATTCTCTTGACTGTATTGTTTCCTCCATCAGTTAAGAAAAATGTTTTTTCATTATTTAAAACTGCTGATACATCCCTATCATCACGGCCATGTAAACTGACAATTCGGGTATCCTCCCAAGCAAGTCCAACTGCAGATGAAAAATAAGATAATGAACTAACACCTGGCATATATTCAAAACAAATCTGTGCATTTCCAACTATAGAACCATACTTTTCACTGATTAAAGTGCGAAGCTTCTTTGCACCACTAAAAAAGCCTAAATCCCCAGACATTAAAATAGCTGCTTTCTCAATTTCAGCATGCTCTTCTATCCATGTTAGAATTTCATCTGGAGAAATAGCATGTACAACTTGTTGATTTTCAAGTTTAAAACTGTCTACCATTCTCTTGGCACCAATTAATGCCTGACTTTTTGAAATAAGTTCTTTTCCTTTTACCGTAATCGTATCAGGGTTTCCCATTCCAATTCCGATTATATAAATCTTTCTCATATTAGTAATTCTCCGCAAAATTCAAAGCTATATTTTTCTTAGCTATAGCAATAGTTACCCCATTTAAAGCCTGTTTTTTCAAAATTAATGTACTCCCTTCATTTGAAGCAACTGCAGCTCTTTCACATACATTTTCAACACCTGTAATACTTCTTACAAAAGAAGATGGAGTGAAATCTCCTTGTACATTCATTAACTCTTCACCAGAGAAAGTTATATATGGAATTTCTAACTTTTGTCCAAGCTTAATTAAAGCTTTTTCAAACATTTTTAAATCAATGGAAGCTAAATTCTGAATGGACTCCAACTTTATCTTCATTTCCCCAGTGGCTTTTTCAAATAACTCTAATACAGCTTTATAAGAAATATCTTTTTTGCATCCCATCCCTATAGAAATATTCTTAGGTACCAACTGAAGCACAAATTTTTCCTTGCCCTTCAGTGAATCTAATATCTTTTCAGTGATGATAATGCAAGTTGCATCTTCACGAATTTTGTCTTTTAAAGTGACCACATCAACCAGTTCTATTCCTTGCGGAACTTTTCCTTCTATGCTGCCATCGTAATATAAATATACGTTTTTTCCTTTCAATATATCTGCAGAAACTTGTTTGGCTGCTTTCAAATTAATAATACTTAGATTCTGGCTTTTAGCCCATACATCCACAGCAAAGCAGTTATTTATATCTGTGGCAGTAGTGATGACAGGTACTGCCTCAATAGCCTCAGCTATAACAGATGTCAATCTGTTTGCTCCTCCAAGATGTCCTGACAAAAGTGATATGACATACTGACCCTTTTCATCTATGGCTATAATTGCAGGATCCTGATCCTTGCTTTTTAAATAAGGTGCAATGGCTCTTATAGCAATTCCAGTAGCACCTACAAAAATAATCGCATCATTATTTTCAAAAGCCTCCTTGGTCCATTTTCCAAGTGGCTTACTTGTGGGGATAAGTCCAATTTCTAAAGAAGTCTCCTGCATACCATAAGCCAGGCACATTTCCCCCATTACTGAAAGCTTTCCTGCAACTAATTTACATGTATTTCCACCATTTTGAGTAAAGGAAATTAACGCAATTCTCATAAATCCCCCTATTAATTGGTGCTACCAAATCCACCAACTCTAACTTCTGTCGACTCGTCATCAACAGTTATACCAAATGGTACCAGTATTCCCTGAGCAAAACCTTTACCAGCTTCCACTACTAGATTTTTATCCTCGTTAGAATCATTTGTTATTTTAATCATTATATGTCCTTCATTTTCCGCGCCAAAATAATCTGCGTCTATGATTCCTACGGTATTATCCAGCTGCATCCTGTATTTAAAACCAAGCCCTGAACGTGGAAAGCACATAAGAACCCAGCCCTCTGAAATCTCAGCTCTGATTCCTGTAGGAATTTTAATGGTTTCTCCAGCAGACAGCTTAATTTCAACAGGTGTATAAAAGTCATAACCTGCAGAGCCTGCTGTTGCCCTTTTGGGTAATAAAACACCATCATATATGTCTTTGTTAAACTGGCCTTTTCCAAAAGTATCTTCCCAGTCTTTAATAAATTGTTCTAAACTAACCTTATGAAATTTAGCCACTTTCTGCATCAAATCTACCTCTTAATCTATTTATGCTCTTACCATTCTCTTTAAATCACACTGTTTATTGGTTACAATTACTGCAGAGTAATTGTTTATATCATCCATTAAACTAGACGCCTTTCTAATATCATTCATAGTAACTGCATCAATTTCATCTATAACTTCTTCTGGAGTATAAACTCTATTTAATAAGATACTATTTTTACCCATAGAGAACATTCTGCCATTTACATTTTCCTGACCAAAAATATAGCTTGCCTTAAGCTGCTCTTTTGCCACGTGCAGTTCATCTTCCGTAATACAATCTTTTTTTAGTAATTCAAGTTCTTCTTTTATTCCATTTATAGCATCATAAACCTTTTCATGGCTTACTCCTGCATAAATGTTATAATATCCCGAATTTACAAAAGAACTGACATGAGAATAAACAGAATAAGCCAGACCCTTCTGCTCCCTTATATTCTGAAAAAGTCTGGAACTCATGCTTCCGCCCATAATATTATTTAAAACGGATAATGCATAATAATTATCATCATCAAGCGAAAGCCCTCTTGTTCCTAAACAAATGTGAGACTGTTCTATATCTTTTACCTTTACCCTGAAACATGGTTTATAAGGTTCATTATTAAACTCTTTAACTGGCTTTTCTGATTTTAAATGCTTTAACTTTCCATCAAATATATTACATATTTCATCCATATCGAAATTTCCAGCTACAGAAACAACGATACTGTCTCTAGTATATTCATCCGCAATATACTGTTTTAGTATTGCCTGGGAAATCCCCTTCAAAGAGGTCTGTGTGCCAATAATGGATTTTTCATACGGACACCCTTTGAAAATCAAGTCACTTATTACCTCATGTGCATAATCATCAGGAGTATCTTCAATCATTTTCATTTCTTCATAAATAACTTGTTTTTCTTTAGACATTTCTGTTTTATCAAATTTAGAATTTAAAAACATATCTAAAAGGATTTCAGCCGCTTGTTTCGCATTTGAACCCAAGGTTTTCATATAATAACATGTGGCTTCTCTTCCTGTAAATGCATTTATTTGTCCACCTATACGGTCAACATCTTCTGCAATTTTCTTTGCACTTCTTTCTTCTGTACCTTTAAACAGCATGTGTTCAATAAAATGTGAAATGCCAGAAATATTTTTTGTTTCATCAACAGCTCCAGCCTTTACCCAAATACCAAGTGCAACTGATTGAACATAAGGGAGTTTTTCCATAACAATGCGTATACCACAGTCTAATTTTCTTGTCTCAATCATACCCTCACCGCTTCTCTTTCTCTATTTAAATTTTAATAATAGTCATACCTATTTATTATACATTTATACAGGCATTCTGTAAAGTGGCACAATTCTATAACCCTGAGCATTAATTTGATCTATTAATTCCGGTAAAGCTTTTAACGTCTCTGGCTTTGGATGCATTAATATGATTGCTCCATCAAGAGGCTTTGATAGGATTCTTTGCACTATAACTGAAGCATAAGAACCTTCTCTCCAGTCTATGGTATCTGAAGACCAAAGCACCATTCTATAGCCAAGTTTTTCACTTATTTCAACCGTTCTAGCATCATAATCCCCTGCTGCAGGAGCAAAATAATTTGGTTTTATGCAAATAGCATCGGTTATAGCGGTTTCTGTTTTTTCTATTTCTTCTGCTACTTTTTCAGAAGAAATATCACTACACAATGCATGACTATATCCATGACTTTGAATCTCATGACCCGCAGCATACATTTGCCTTAATAAATCTTTATTATTTTCTGCCCATCTGCCTGTCACAAAGAATGTTACTTTAATATTTTTTTCTTTAAATACCTTAAGCATATCAGGGATAATTTCTTCTCCCCAGTCTACATTGCAGGCAAAAGTACACATTTTATTTCCTGGTAGTCCATTTCTTACAATCCTGCTTTCATAATCCCCCACAGCTGTTGCTGTATCTACAGCGCTGCTTTGTTCTTTTTCTTCTTGCTTTTCATAAATATTGTTCCAAGTTGTAGCTACCTGATCAGCTAAAATTTTATCTAAACGCGTAAAGCCCTGAAAAGCTGCCACAGAAATGGCAAACAAAGCTATTCCCATAACTACCCAATTTTTTTTCCTCATAAAAAAACACCCCCACTAAAACTATGCGTGGGAGTGTCTAATTTATACTTTTATTTTATATTAATGAATGTTATTTTTTGTAAACTCCATCTCTTACGTTTAGGAATACATAAACAACTTTTGCTGCCTGTGCTCTTGTTGCTAAACCCTGAGGCTGGAAATTACCTTCTGGCTGGCCATTTATAATTCCAGCACCAACTATTGTGTTTACATAATTACTTGCCCAAGAGCTTATTGCTGCCTGGTCAGTAAAGTTTTTACTTGTAGTATTCTGCGGTAATACAAGATTCTGGCTTGTTGCAAAATTGCAAAGCATTACACACATCTGCTCTCTTGTAATATTAGCATTTGGTTCAAATGTTGTATCGCTCATACCACTTACAATACCATTTTCATAACCCCAATTTACATAAGAATAATACCATTCGTTTGACGGTACATCTGTAAATCCTGTTGCTTTCGATTTACTAACATCCACGTTATCCAATGTCTTTGCAAGTAATGCAAGGAATTGTGCTCTTGTCAGCTGTGCATCTGGCAGATATAATTTATCACCCATACCATTTGCAATACCTCTTGCCGCAAGAGAACCGATATAAGTTTTTGCCCAGTGATTTACGGTATCGTTGAAATCAACAGACATTGAACCTACTTGGACTGGAATAGTAATTTTATATCCTTCATATGTAGCATATATATTCCCTGTTTCTGCATTTTTGCTGCCAGCAGTAAATAATCCGTTTTCATTAATCGTTCCTATATTTTGGTCGCAAGTCCAAGTAAATGATTTATCACTTGAAACCACATTGATAGGACCACTCTTTACTGACATATTTATATCTGAATTTTGTCCTGCATTTAAGTATAGCTTGGTAACAGATGGTGTTATAGTCAGATTATTTTTAACAATCTCTACTTGGGTAGTCCCAGATATTGTTCCGCTTGTTCCAGTTATATTCACTTTGCCTTCCGTGTCACCGGCAGTATAAAGTCCATTACTTGTGATGCTTCCATTGCCACCTTCTACTTCATAAGTTACAGAACTAGGAAGCGCTACTTTTTCAAAAAGTTTATTTGAAGCATAACTGTTAATCTGTACCGTTGCTTTAGGCGTTGCTAAGGTAAGTGAAGGATATAGATTAAGATTTTCAGCAGTTGTTCCACCGCTGCCAGCACTATATACAAACATTAATCCATTTGCTACTTTTCTTTCTGCTCCTTCTGAAGGAGTATTTTTTATTGCTGCGGTATTTTCCAAACCGGGCAGCCTAGAATATAAAGCTGTTGAACCGCCTCCATCCATATTAAAAGCGTAAACACAACCTAAAGCTTTCATATGATTTGCCAGTTCTACAAGACTTAATCCTTTTGAATTAGTTTGTCTACCATCAACTGCATAAATAATTACTGTTCCATCACTTTTTATCCCAACTGCTGTTCTTGGGTTTAAGTTTGCACCAGAAGTTACGATATTTCCGTTCTCAACTAAAGAATAATAAATTCCAATAGCTTCTTTGGCATTGGCAAGACCTGTATTGGCATTGTCACCTACACTTATTTCCACTTGACTCCCTACTACCATCGAATATAATTGCGAAGCAGTTGCTGAGCCAGAAACCGTTGAAATCACAACCTGATTTTCACCAATAGGGGTATTATGTGCGTCAATGTTTACTGACTTAACCGTACCTTTTATTGTTTTCCCTATTTGAAGCTGCATATTGTCTTGACTTCCACAATCCACAACAACTTCTATACAACTGCCTGCAGTCTTGGTGCTTGCAGCATAATGTCTGTTAAATAAATGTAACCCTTTAGCCGCTCCATGGGGAACATTGTAATAATCAATCTTTGCAGAAAAAGGTGCTTGGAGCTTTTGCAGTACACCAGTTGAGTTATCATCATAAGCTAAGATTCCTTTTAACCCATAGCTTAAATTTACATACTGCATAGATGCTTTTCCCTGACTGTCAAAAGCAATTACTCTATCAGGAGCATATCCTGAAGTTACGATATTACCGTTATGTATTACCAGCCCTTTCGGTGTGCCTGTTGCCGTATCAAATAGGTCACCATTGATAGCTGCTAGGACTTTAACTCCCTGTTCTTCTGCATATTTTGCCATGGTTCCAACTGTTGCCATGCTTCTAACTTCACCATTAAATACCAATGGTGTTACATTTCCTGATGCAGTATCTGCTTGAACAAAAAATACATGCTCTAATCCGTTTGCACTATTTATGCCTATTTGTTCATTGTAGGTAACACCATCAAAGATTTTCTTTTGCGAATCTAGATAAACGTTACCCAAGCCATCGTAATATGTAAAACCTGAAAAACTTGCAATTATTACTGCAATGGCCAAAGCTACAGCTAAAAATTTCGTACTTTTTCTCATTTTTTCCCCCTTATGCTAACTATTACGTCATAAAACTTGTTTTTTCATTCAAGTCTAACATTTTTATTTTAACATGCCCTTTTAAAACTTCAAGTTACGGTTACATTACGAAAAGTCAAACATTTCCTCATTAAAGGTATCTCCATTGTACATAAGAATGACAACATCAGGTTTGTTCTTCTTTGCATACTTCGCAACGGAATCATGAAAAAGCCTTAAATCCAAGGCTCTAACCTCATGTACACCTAATGAAAGGAATGAATATACAGGTATTCCAAAAGAATCCTTAATCATCATAACTTTTCCTGAATCTACCAAATTGTTATTGAATATTAATTCCTCATTATCTCCATGGTATACAGCATACCTATTAAGGTCAACCGGTGCATCCTTTACTAGATATTTTTTATCTAAAATAGCTTTATTAAAGGAACCTCTATATATTTTTTCTGCTCCATAATCATGTTCATATAAAGTATAACTTGTTTTAAAGTTAGGTGTTATTAAAGTAAAATCGTCTAAACCAGAATACAATCTTCCTGTACGTCTTCCCATAGAACCCAGATAACAATTTTTTAATGTCTTTATATTATAATTGTTTAAATCCTTGTATTTACCATCAATTGCAAATCCGTAATCTTTATTAAGTTCGTCCATGATATGGCCTGTGGCTTCAAATGCTGTTTCAATTCTCCAGTGATGGTCGGTGTCAAAAAATAACTGGTTTTGAGTCTTTTCTCCATCACGGAGCAATGGCCTTAAATCGAGATAATCAATGCCTCTTTCATCTAAGCCTTTTAAAAATAAATTTATATTATAATCGGCATAATCCTTTTTATTGATGGGCAGTTGTTGTTCGTTATCGGATAACTTAAATGGTGCCTGTACATATAAAAATGGTATGCCAGCTTCATCCAATTTAGACTTTAATTCTTCAATTGCATCTAAAGAACGCATTACCCTGAAATTTTTCTTACCTACTTTAAAGATAATTTGATCATACTTTGTCTTGTATATTTCCCCATACCCTACATCTGACATGATATGCTTTCCTATAACTCTCTGTACAAGTCCATATAGTGTATTGTACTGATCCTTAAGATAAGTCTGGTCATACACTATATCTTCTGCAATGTCTATGGCTTCTGTCAATCTTTCAAGTATTGGGGTTCCTGGTAACACTTCGGTTCTATATTCATTGAAAAAGTCATTTATTGGATCATTTTCCTTGTATGTAAGTAGTCCAATGAGCATACCAAATATTACAGCAAAGAAAAGAATCGCCGTAATATACTCTTTTTTTATCTTTATTTTCACAGCTTTTCCTCCCTAAAAGTTAAAATAAATAAATGGATTATAAGCACCTTTTACCAAATAAGAAATGGATACTAAAAATAATCCCATTAAAGCAATAACATATAAAATCTGTGCTACTTTAGTTTTAGCTAGCTTGGTCTTTGCCAGTTTCTTTGCAAAAGGTCTGGCAAACAATATGCCAAAAAATAAAAATACGATATATTCTTTAGTACATACGATTGCTTCAGCATCAAGAAATCCGCTATCACCTGGTATAAACATTGTTTTTAGGTAAATTAGCGCATCAGAAATATTTTCTGCCCTAAATAGTACCCATCCAAACATCACAAGAAGCATAGTATATATATGTCTAAGCATAGTGTGAGTCTGCATTTTATCCAGTCCTACAGCCTTTTCAACTGATATGGACACAAAATATAAAAGCCCCCAGCAAATAAACGTCCAATTAGCTCCATGCCATAAGCCGGTAAGAAACCAGACCATAAACGTATTGAAAATTAATCTTTTTTTATTGTCAACCCTGCTGCCTCCTAATGGAATATAAACATAATCTCTGAACCATGTTCCCAGGGAAATATGCCACCTTCGCCAAAATTCTGTTGTAGATTTTGATATGTATGGATAATTAAAATTTTCATCAAAATGAAAACCAAACATTTTGCCAAGGCCAATAGCCATATCTGAATATCCTGAAAAATCATAATAAATCTGTAAGGTATAGCATATAGCCCCCAGCCAAGCCATCGATAAAGATAAATCATCTGTTCCAAGAAGCTTAAAAGCTTTATCAGCTACCAGTGCCAAATTGTTTGCTAAAAGAACTTTCTTTGAAAATCCCACAAGGAATCTGCAAACTCCCGCTGATATATCGTCAAAATTCTCTTTTCTATTCTGTATCTGCTCCGCAACAGTTTCATATCTCACTATAGGCCCTGCTACTAATTGTGGGAAAAATGCAATATAGAGTCCTACATTCAATGGATTCTTTTGAGCCTGTCCCCTTTCTCTATATACATCTATTACATACGAAATTGCCTGAAAAGTAAAAAATGAAATACCTATAGGCAATAGGATTTCAGGGATTTTAAATTCAAGGCCTGTGATGTTCTGTATATTTTCCATAGTGAACATAAGATATTTAAACACGAAAATAATGCTTATATTATATATAAGCATTATAGCAATCGTTATTTTCGCTTTAATCTTATTGGTTCTAATTTTAGATATGATAAGTCCAAATACCCAATTCACAATTACTGAAGCTATAAGTATAAAAACAAATTTTGGTTCACCCCAGGCATAAAAGCCTAAACTCACCGCGAGTAAAAAAATATTTTGCAACTTACGGCTGAATCTGAATACTGTGTAATATAGCAGTAGTACTATAGGCAGAAAGCAGCTTATAAAAATTAATGATGAAAATAGCATATATATTATCTCCGTAGTTTCTAATATTTTTTATTGACATAGTTGTCTATTTTTGAGCGTTTACGTATATCTTCAAATACACCTTCTCGTTTTAATTCTTCCACTATCCCTGTATTTATGGTGTGTAGTATTACATCGTCGTAATCCCAAAGGACTATTTCTATTAATTTATTATTTAGATATTCGGATTTTGATTTAATGTAATAAGCTTCTACGTTCTCATAATCCAGATATCTTAGCAGTTTTATAACTGATTCATCTTTTTTATGATAATTATATTTTATTTTATTTTCTATTTCTCGAACCACATCAGGGTGTTTTTCAATTAATTTTTTATCCCTGACCCTTAGTGTATTGTATTTTGCTACCGCATTGTAATATTGGTAATTATATATTCCTTTTTCAAAGGAGTCTATTCTTTGAAAAGGCTTTAAATTTAAACGTGTAATAAAATAATAATGTTCTTCTATAAACTCTTTTTTGGTTAAGTCGCCTTTCTGATATTTATAAATTAAAGCATCCCTGTTATCAAAAAATTCGTCAAAAGTTGTTTTTTTTATCCCAACTGCCATCCTATTCTCTCCTAATCCATAATCTATTATTATATATGAAAAAACTCTAAAATGCAAATTACAGTAACACACTATTTCTAACTTTCATATACTAACTCATAAAGACTATCATGCCACATGAAGGAGGGAAATATATGAGTTGTTTCGGCAACAGAGTATCGCCGGACCTCTATCAGAATTGCTGCAACGCAAATACTCTTTGTGAGTTTAGCGGTAATATTAATGATTTAGTAACTGAGCCATTATATGTTCAAAAAGTATATGATGCAGTGTTATTTAATCTTCAAGGAATGAAAACAATTCAGAATCAGCATTTTACACCAAATATTCCAAGAGGCCACAGAGTAGCAAGAGTATTAGACATACGCTGTAAGAGGTTCTTCAACCCAAGTAACATAGACGATCCAAAGAATTTAAAACTAAATCTTAATACAACTATATCCGGCGCTACCTTTTTACGTAATGGTCAGGGCGACACTATCGAGGTAGTAGGACCTGACGGAACTTTCTCAGAAAAAATATTATATGCAGATACAAGCGAATGCGATGATAAATGCATGGGAACACCAATTTTTGGTACTCAAAGCATAGCAGTGACAGGAAATGTTCAAATATTTATTGACTTATTGTTATTCGATAGAAACAATAACGAAGTAGTATTTACAATTTGTGCAGATGTAAATATTGCAACAAATGCTCAGCCACTAGTACTTACAAACTTTTTTGAAATCTGTATGCCATCTACATTTGACACAGCTTTTCTCCCTAGATTTACTGAATTTTGTAACACTGCATGCGAAACAAGACTTGCAACAAACAACTACGGCAGAGATTTAACAATTGGGCAGAATGGTGAGGTTACTGCAAATCTTATCATAGCTATCTGCATAACCTGTGAAAAGAAAATTGTAGTCCCAGTTCAGCTTTGTGTTCTTTCAACTGGTTTCGCACAGATTAGTCCTCAGGTAAATGCAGTATGTTCTACATTCCCTTCACTTTTCCCTAACCAGATTAAGGAAAGTGATACACTTGAAAACTGCGGCGAAGTCAGCCCAGAAGAGGATGAATGTGCATGTGACCCTTGTTGCGGACGCAGCAATAATAATTGTTGTGATGACAACTGCTGTAATGATTGCTGTGACGATTATAGCTGTAATGATTTCAATAGTCAATGCAGACCAAATAGATCAAATCGCAGTCAGGGTAGAAGATAAGAATTTTACTTATAAAAACAGAATATGCAAAATAAAAAGGCACCTTTGGGTGCCTTTTCAATTAATTCAAGTTATAACCTAGAATTTAGGGAGTAAATGCTATGTTACATAAATTTTCAATAAAGGAATTAAGGTCTAAGCTAAAATTTAATTGTAATAAAAAAATGTATGTAATAGCTGCTATTGTGGTTACAGTTATTTTTTCAGGATTTGTGCCATTTTTCTTTGGTACTGACCAACTATATAGCCATCTATTTTATATTCCTATCGCTATGTCCACCCTTTGGATGCCAAAGCGAACAACAATTATTGGTATAAGTTTATCCCTCTACCACATTATGCTCGCATTTGTCTTTGGCATAGCAATTACATATATTATTATATCTCGTTCTGTTATTATCCTAGTGATTTCAATTATTTTAAATCAGAAATGGAAAGTAGAATTGAGTTACCAAACACAAATTACAACGCTGTGTTATGATAGTACTCATGATACAATGACAAAACTTTATAACAAATCTTTTTTTAATTCAACACTTGAATCAGAGTTGAATTATCCAGTGGCTATTGTTGTCATTGATATAGATGGGCTTAAGAATATTAATGATAAATTTGGTCATACCGCTGGTGATGAACATATCATTGGAACTAGTACTGTTTTACATAACAGTTTAAGGCACGGAGACATTTTGGCGCGTCTGGGTGGTGATGAATTTGGTATTATTGCTCAATCCTGTGGAGAAATAGGTGCTTTAAATATTTTATCACGTATTGAAAACCAATTATCTAATTATAATTCTTCAGCAGAACCTTTACGATCATTATCTATTTCTATTGGCTATAGTGTTAATAATGGTTTGGAAGACCTCTCAGAAACATTCCAAGTTGCTGACAGAGAGATGTATAAGAACAAAAGACAGAAATATTTAACACCAGATAAGTTTCAATTTAACCTATAAAAAACTCCTGGTTGATGTATATTTTTTACATCAACCAGGAAGTCGTCTACACAAAACTTGGATAACCTTTTAATCCTATTTATTATTTTCTAATTGGAATTTATTAATCAAATCTTTTAATATATGAGCCTGACCGTTCAGTTCTTCAGATGCAGCAGCACTTTCCTCTGCTGTAGCAGAATTCGTCTGCACAACACTTGAAATCTGATCAATACCAATCGTTATTTGAGACATGGCATCCGCTTGCTGTTCCGAAGCACTCGCTATATCCTGAATCTGATCAGCAATTACCCCTGTATCCTGGACAACTGCTTCAAGAGAAGCCGCTGTATCATTTGCTATTCGTGTACTGTTTTTAATCGCAACCAATACGCTTTCAATATGTTTAGTTGTAGTATTGGCCGCATCTGCTGATTTTTGGGCAAGATTCCTCACTTCATCAGCTACTACAGCAAATCCTTTTCCCGCATTTCCTGCTCTTGCAGCTTCAACCGCTGCATTTAAAGCTAAAATGTTTGTTTGAAAAGCGATATCTTCAATGGTCTTTATAATCTTTTCAATCTCATTTGAACTGTTTTCAAGCTCATCCATTGCAGTAATCATTTCCTGCATGGACTTATTACTTTCACTAACACCATTTCCTGAATGTACTACTAATTGATTCGCTTCCTGTGCATTCTTTGCATTAGCTTTTATATATACTAAAGCTTCATTAATTGTTGCAGATAATTCTTCTACTGAAGATGCCTGTTCCACTGACCCTTGTGACAATGCTTGCGCACCACAGGAAACCTGATCTGACCCATTTTCCACTTGGCTGGCTGCAGAGTCTATTTGAATTAGAGTATCACTAAGGTTTTCTTTTAGGTTTCTCATGGCTCTTAAAATATCTTCATACCCCCCAGTATAAAGATTTGTACAATTAGAAGTCACAGTGAAATTGCCTAAAGCCATTGATCCAAGAAGGTATTTAATATCTTCAATCATGCTCTTCAAGTTTAAACTCATCAATGAAAATTCTTTAGCCATCATGCCTACTTCATCATTAGAATCGTATGTAACTGATGATTCAAAGTTTCCTTCAACAATTTGTTTTGCAGCAATATTTATTTCATTAATTGGTTTTACTATTAACTTAACTATGTATGCAGATAATAATATGGATATTATTATCGCAATCACTAAAATTATTGTTATGGTAATAATAGAAAAATTAAATAAAGAATCTCCATAGTTGCTGGCTTTTTCTGCACCGGACTTGTTAAAATTAACTATTTCCATACATGTACTAGATACTTCATCGAATAATTCTTTAGAGTCCCCCCTAAGAATGCTTAAAGCTTGTTCTGTCTGATTTTTTTTACTAAACTCGATTGTTTTGTTACTGAGAGTTAAATATTTTTGCCATGCAGTTTTTGCATCATCCATCAATTTTCTATCCGTATCATTTGTAACTAAAGGTTCATATGCGTTAAATTTTTTATCAATTTCTTTTTGTTTACTGGTAAGTTTATCTTCGTAATCCTTCATCGTGGCATCATCTTGAGATACTATATGATTTATTTCATATCTTCTATAATCAGAAGTACTAGTATTTAATTCTTCTGCAACTATAACAGAAGGCAGCCAATTTTTGCTAATCTCGGTACTGGCACCATTTATTTGTTTCATCAATACAATAGATGACCCTCCAACAACTGTCAGACAAATCAATAAACTGAGTACAAGAACAAATAGTTTTTTACTAATCTTCAAATTTTTTAACATGGCATTTTCTCCTTTTGTTAGTTCATTTAAAATGTATCCGTTTTTCCTTCCAACATCCACGATAATAAAAATAATGTGAATTATTCATTTTATTGAATATTTCACACTGCTTGAATTTTCTAAAAAAATAAAGTGCAGTAACCTGCACTTTTATATTATAATTTCGATTTATTGGTTGCAAAGCACCTAATAGTACAAGAAATCCCTTATTATTATATAATATTACTATCAACCAAAAAAATGCAACTTGTTCTACAATCTTAATATTGCTAAGAGAGAGCTAATATTTTAGTATGAAATATTCAGTTTTTAAAGTTCAGTTGCCTTTATGACAAATTCATTTTGTGTTGTCTTATGGATTAATAATAAGTCATTTTGTGTTATTTGTCAATGTGAGTCAGCAAAAATAATTCTTTTTGTGTTTTCTTGCAAATAAATGGGAAATATACTCTAAAATAGAAGAACCTGATAACTAAAAAAATGATGGAGGAAAATGTGAAACAAAATCTGTTTAAAGAAAATCTAAGAACTTTTAGAGAGAATGCAAATTTTACTCAAAAGGCCTTTGCGGAAGAATTAGGAATTAATGTTACAACATATCGTAATTATGAAAATAGCAACAGAGAACCCGATTTTGATACGCTATTATTGATATGCAAAAAATTAAATATCTCAATTGATAAGCTTTTAGGACTCCCTGAATCAAAACAAAATAATAATCCAAATACCTTAACTAATGATTTAATGAAACTTTGTAAATTATATAATACCCTTGACTGTCGCAATCAAGCAGCATTAATCGAAAGAGCCGAAATGCTGCTTGAATTGCAAGAAGGTAAGCTTAAAGACAATTCAATTCTAAGCCCCCCAAAAGATGTGGATTAAAAATGAGTAAATTTAAAAATCCAAATCTCTGGGGGACTAGTACTATTTAATAATAATCAATTCTTTCGCTGACTGGGTCATATTATTTATACCATTCTTAGTAACAATAGCCAAGTCTTCAATTCTAACACCAAATTTCCCTGGAAGATAAATGCCTGGTTCAATTGTGACTGTCATATTTTCTTCCAAAACATGCTGTCCTCTAAAACTTAAAAATGGGTCTTCATGTATTTCCAGACCAACACCATGCCCTAAACCATGGCCAAAATACTCGCCAAAACCTGCGTCTTCTATAATCTTTCGAGCAAGATAATCTCCTTCTTTTACATGCATACCAGCCTTTAGGTTCTCACATGCATGAAGCTGTGCTTCTAAAACCGTATTATATACATGAATCATTTCGTCTGTAGCATGGCCTATTGCAACTGTACGTGTCATATCACTACAATATCCATTATAAATGCAGCCAAAGTCCATGGTTAAAAAGTCACCCTTTTGTAAAATTTTATCGCTAGGAATACCATGTGGTCTTGAAGAATTTACTCCTGATACACAAATCGTACTAAAAGAAAAACCGTCTGCCCCATTTAATTTCATTGCGTGTTCAATTTCAAGTGCGACTCTCTTTTCAGAAATACCTGCCCCTAAAAATCCCAAAATATGATTAAAAGCCAAATCTCCAATAGTTTCTGCCTTTTTAATTAATTCAATTTCCACTTCATCTTTAATTAGGCGAATGGACTCTATTAACCCCGTTGCAGGAATAATATTTTCTCTCATAAAAACTGAGCATAAATCATTATATCCACTTAACGTTAGATGTTCATCCTGAACTCCTATTTTATCCAGCTTCATCTCCTTTATAAAATCAATCCATTCATACCCTTGTTTTGTAATAACTACTTCAAAATCAGGTTTTAATACAGATACTGCCTCAAGATAACGAAAATCAGTAATTATATAGCTTTTATTTGCAGTAATTAAAACAATACAATCTTCTCCTGGAATTCCTGTTATATAATGAATATCCGCTTCCTTAGTTATTAACAACGCATCTATCCCATATTTTTTAAAACTTTCTATAACCTTAGTACTTCTTTTTTTTATTCTTTCTTCCATAATTGATACCCTCCAATTATACAATAAGTTGCTTTATTTGCTTTCCAAAAACGCCTTATATCCAAGGTATGCCATATATATATCATACTTACTTGCAGATTCATATGGTGAGTGCATTGAGTGGATTGGAACACCACAGTCCAAAACTTCCATGCCCCTGTCCGCAAGTATGTAAGCAATTGTACCGCCGCCCCCTTCATCAACCTTACCCATTTCAGAAGACTGATAGCAAACATTAGCCCTCTTAAAAATACCTCTTACAAATCCTACAAATTCGGCATTTGCGTCAGATGCTCCTGATTTACCTCTGGCTCCTGTATATTTTTTAATGGTTAAACCTTTGCCTATAATTGAAGCATTATTTTTTTCCATAACTTCAGCATAAGTAGGATCATAAGCGGCTGTAACATCTGCTGAAAGAGCTCTTGAAGCCGATAACATTCTTTGCATTGCATATGGATGTACAACACCTGTTTTTTCAAGTATATCCATTAAAAATAATTCGAAATTCTTTGAATGCATCCCTGTATTGCCCATACTTCCAATTTCTTCTTTATCTGCAAAAATTCCAACAGCAGTTTTATTTGTTGGATTCATGTCTAGGATAGCTTTTAACCCTGTATAAGCGCAAACTCTGTCATCTTGCCCATAAGCAGCAACCATACTTTTATCGAATCCAAGCGACCTTGCTTTTGCTGCTGGCACAGCTTCGATCTCCGCACTTCTAAAATCTTCCTCTTCTATATCATATTTTTCCTTTAGAATAGCTATGACATTTGATTTAATGTGTTCTTCTTCTGCACAATCATCAGGCATAGAACCTACTACAATATTCAAGTTCTCTGCTATAATGCCATCAGATAATTTTTTAGCATTCTGTTTACCCGCTAAATGAGGTAGTAAATCTGTAATAAGAAAAATTGGGTCTTCATCGCCTTCTCCTATATTGATATCTACTATAGTGCCATCTGTTTTAGCCACAACCCCATGAAGTGCAAGAGGAATAGTGGTCCATTGGTACTTTTTTAATCCACCATAATAATGGGTTTTAAAAAGAGCCAAACCTCCATCCTCATATAGAGGATTCTGTTTTAAGTCCAGCCTTGGTGCATCAATGTGTGCTCCCACAGCATTAAATCCATTTACTAAAGGCTCAGAACCTAAGACTGCAAGACAAATTGATTTCCCCCTATTTACGCTATAAACTTTATCTCCCTGAGTAAGAGTTTCCTTTTCAGAAAGCTCCACAAAGCCTGCATTTTTTGCTAATTGGATAATTTCGTTTACAGACTCTCTTTCAGTTTTCGCACGATTAAGAAAATCCATATAATCCTCTGAGAAGCTCATTATCTGAGATTTCTGCCTATCATCTGTGCCCTGCCAGCCATATTTTTTTAAGTTCTTTTTTTCATTAATACTTTTATTATAATTCATAAATTCTCCTTATTCTATGATTTAGCAAATGGTCAATAATCAGTATTATCAATTACTTATATGCTTCCCATAATTTTTGAATTTCTTCCTGAGTCAGTTTCATTGTTATACATATATCTTTAATTTTTTCTTCTGTTAATATAAACTCTGAATCTGTACATAACCTTGTAAAATCATCCTTAGATATCCCAAGGTCACTAAATTTCAGCTCTCCTGATGCCGTCTTTTTGTCATATAATCTAAAAAATTCCGTTCTAAAATTATTCATACATCTCCTCCTTCGTGTTGCTTATAATTCATTTTATGTATGTAATGCTTTTACAGGGCATTCTTCCACACAGTTAAAACAAAGGATACATTCCGTTGCGTTTTTTCTTTTCCTTGAATTGTTTGTCATATCTACATTCATAGGGCATACTTTTTTACACTTCCCACAAGAAATACATTTATCTGCTTCGACTTTTACTCTTAATACAGAATAATAGCTTGCAGGCTTAAGAAATATAGTTATGGGGCAGATATACTTGCAAAATGCTCTGTTGTCCTTAAGAGTAAACGCAAGAAATATACCTATAGCATAATAGAAAACATTTCCGACAATAAAGCTCCAGAACATCAATCCCTCTATATTGGGGACTTTTAGCAAAAACAATACTAAAACAAAAATCAAAGATACAATGAAAGCAATATACCTTATAAATCCTATCTTTCTCCGTGGCTGCTGCGGCCTTTTATAGGGGAGCAGATCTAATACCATTGCTGTCCAACAAGCATAGCCACACCAGCCTCGCCCAAACAAAAGTGGACCAAATATTTTAGCCACAGCATAATGAATAACTGCGGCTTCAAATACACCTAAAAAGAGATAATACCAAAATCCCTCAATCATCATATTTTCATGTGAAATAATTCCTAAATAAAAAAGTAAATACAGACCGACAGTAAATTGTACCATCATTCTTGCATATTTAACCTTTCTTAGATATAGTAAGAAACCCATTGATACACACGATCCAATATAGGTAAAATTAAATAGAAAAAATATATTATCTAAAGTAAGCCATAATGTTATGGCAATTGTCTCAAATACGACAAGTATGAAAAATGGCATAACATATTTTTTTCTGCTCAAAGTACTACCTCACCATTCATAATTGTTAGAATTTTACTTCTATATTTTAACATTATACTTCTATAAATCAAACAATGTTTTTTCGAATATATATTATGTATCAAATGGTTAGCACCCAATAATAAAAAATCCCAGATTAAACTGAGATTTGATTTTATCCATTTTCTAACATAAACCTTATTTGTTATTAACTAGATTTAATATATTAGAGCAAATATCTTTTGCACATACCGTTTTTATAAATTCAATTTGCTCTTCTACAGTGGTACGCTCTATATTTTTATCCAAACAACTTTTCAACATTGTATAATCACAATCAGAAGCTAAGAAACTGGCTTCTATCATTTCCTGGCGGGAGATGCCTGCAAAATGTACATCATAACCGCAAATGCCTGCTAAATATTGTATAAATAATCGCTGTGTTCTTCCATTTCCCTCACGAAAAGGATGCAGCATGTTAATTTCACCAAAATAGTAAGCGAGCCTTTCTGTAAAAATATCTTCTTCACAATTCAAAAGATAATTTTCATCTTTCAGCTGATTAAATATATCCTGTCCAAAGTGCTCTATATTCTGATACAAACAAAATAACGTCCCCTTTGAAATATTCACTGACCTAAATGCTCCAGCCCAATCATATATATCTCCAAATATCCCTTTATGAATTCTTTGAAGATGTTTTAAATCAAAACTTCCATAGATTGGTTCTAATTCAAAATGAGCAATAGCAAAAGCAGTTAATTCTCTTTCAGCCCGGTGTAATTCCTCTAATTCTTCAATGTCAAAAGCATTACGGAGTACGTTAGAATTTGGATAACAATATTTTGCATCATATTGAAAACTATAATCATAGATTTCGTCCATTATGAGCTCTCCTTAATTTTATCTGAGCAATAATTTCAGCTTTTCCTTTCTCATATGAGAGTTTACCTGCTAAAAGTTTCCTGATTCTTTGCCTATCCTCACTTGTTAATGGCAAGCCCTCAATGGCCATTGTTCCGTTGATTCTTTCTATTCTATTTTCAATGGTTTTATTCAATATAATTCACCTCATTACAATGCTTTTAAACGTACTAATATTATACCATATTTCTCACAAAAAGCTAGTACATCTCCTGTCCATAAACCAAGTGTTTCTATTTGTTATGGACATTATCCTCACATATTTCTAATACGAAGAATATATATATACAGAATTCTTTTAATAATAGAGATAGTGGAGGTAGATATGATAGATTATAATAAAAAAAGTGCAAGCCAATATGGAATTCAGTTTGGTAACAAATTTGAAAATAGAATTTTCAAACGAATGACAGAAGACTGTACGAATTTTATATGCCAATGCGTTTGGGCTGGATATGGAGGCACAGATGGGTATTCGTTATCAAGACCTGAAGATATTGTAGCTCTAAGAAACAGAGTTGCAAATATGTATCGCCAGACACCTTTATGGTATGGTCTAGATTTCAAATCACTAGAACAATTTGGCTCATTGCCATTTATACGTGTTGAAGAGTTTTGGGATTACGTAGTAAACAATAATAGTAGTGGTCCAAGAGCTAAGGGTTTCAATAATGGAAAGCATTGGACCGAATTAGATGTTGATGTTGAACAAGGTGATGTAATACAATTTTATCATGATGATATCCAAAGATACGGGCATTCCGCTATAGTTGTATCCGATACAAAACAAAACATAGTTGATTCTATGGATGGTGTATTTGTTGCTCAACATTCAACAGATTTCAGCTATAGACCATTAATAGATGCATTTAAAGCAAATTGCGCTTTAGAGATCTGTAAAATAAGACTGTTAAAATTTGTTCCGGCATATTTTTAGAGGGTTGTTTATTACTATAGGTCCATTAAAAAATTTCAATATCTACTTAATAACTGAGCTTCTGTTATTTATACTCCTATATGTTATTTTCGTAGTTCCGTTTAGAAATTCTGGTGAAAGATTTGTAAGTTCTTCTATTGCATGTCTTAAATCCTTATTTCTATCTGGATCTACGTATTCTATAATTAAACGTTTCAATGAATGAACAATATTTATCTACAAGACAAACTATCCACCCTTCCATACAATTGGGTGGAATCGGCACTAACGGAAACATATGTCGCACAATGATGTTTCTCTCTCTAGTGCTTAATTCAAAATCACTCTCTGCATTTTTTAAAGCCTCATATGGATGTTTAAAGCCATGCAGCCTGTGTGATTTATCTTTTTCATGCCAATCATATAAAAAATAATCGTGTAACAAAGCCCCCCGGATTAGTTCTTCTTTATGAGAAATAATTCCTAATAATTCAGCAGTTCTAAGACTGCAATAAGCGACTCTTACACTATGTTCATAAACCGAAGTATTACCATGTTGGACATATTCTTTCAGCTCCGCATAATGCTTATGCGAGCCAATCTGTTCTAAACAAGATTCAAATATAAATGTTCTATTCAAATTTTCTACTTTATTTTTCATTACAATCCCTTCTTTACCATATCAAAATAGTACCTCTTTATGAAAAACTATACAATAAAAATCTGTTATTTTTTCTGCAAATATGTTATGATAGTTTATGTTTTTGTGCTTAATAATAGTTATAGCACAATTTTTTACGCTTAAAATTTGTTTAAATATATTTAATATATAGAAAGGATGCTATTTCATGGCAAATCAACAATTAACTGAAGAAATTCAAAAGCGCCGTATCTTTGGTATTATCTCACATCCAGATGCAGGTAAAACTACATTAACAGAGAAACTTCTTCTACATGGCGGTGCAATCCGTGAAGCAGGTGCTGTAAAGGGCCGACACAATTCAAAATTTTCAACCTCTGACTGGATGGAAATTGAAAAGCAGCGTGGTATTTCTGTAACTTCATCTGTTATGCAGTTCGAATATAAAGGGAAAGTAATCTCCATTATGGATACACCGGGACATAATGACTTTGGTGAAGATACCTACCGAATTTTAACTTCAGTAGATAGTGCCGTAATGGTTATTGATGGTGCTAAGGGTATAGAAACTCAGACAAAGAAACTTTTTAAAGTTTGTAGTATGCGCGGTATTCCAATTTTTACATTTATTAATAAAATGGACCGTGAAGCAATGGACCCTCTGGAATCTATGGAAGAACTGGAAGAAGTTCTTGGAATGCCTTCGGTGGCAGTAACATGGCCCATTGGATGCGGTCAAAACTTCCAGGGAATTTACGACCGGTTAGAAAATGTTGTTTACCTTTACAAAATAGGAAAAACTATAGGGCTTGGTGAGTCTGGAGTATTTGGTCCCGAATTAGAAGAATATCTTACTTTAAATAATCTGAATAATCTTCGTTCTGAAATTGAATTAATTGAAGGTGCTGGTAATGATTTTAATATAGACCAAATTAAAAATGGAAAATTATCCCCAGTATTTTTCGGTTCTGCTTTAGCAGATTTTGGTGTTACTCCATTTTTAAACCACTTCTTAGTCATGTCACCTCCTCCCGGACCAAGAAAAACAACAGAAGGTGTAGTTGACCCAACAGAAGAGGAATTTAGCGGGTTTATTTTTAAGATCCAAGCAAATATGAATCCTGCTCACCGTGATCGTATTGCATTTCTTCGTATATGCTCCGGTACTTTTGAGCGTGGTATGACGGTTAATCTTTCTCGAACTGGAAAACCTATTAAACTTAGCCAGTCAACACAACTTATGGCAAATGAAAGAGAAACTATTGATACTGCATATGCAGGTGATGTTATTGGTATTTATGATACTGGTACCTACCAAATTGGAGACACCTTAACCACTAAAAAAGAACCTTTATTCTTTGAACCGCTGCCAACTTTCCCGCCAGAATTGTTTGCTAGGGTCACACCAACCAATTCCCTAAAAGCAAAGCATTTTCAAAAAGGTGTACAACAGCTTGCACAAGAAGGGGCGATTCAAGTTTATCATAATCAATTTAATGATATCATTATTGGTGCCGTAGGCGCACTTCAATTTGAAGTATTTGAGTATCGTCTAAAGAATGAATACAATTCAGATATTCTTATGGAAAACTTAGATTTCAGCGTAGTCCGCTGGTTAAAGACGAATGATATCAATTCAGTTAAGAGCTGTTTAGACTCCAGATGTATGCTGGTATTTGACCACTTTGAACGTCCGCTAGTATTGTTTGCAAACCAGTTCACATTAAACTACTTTGTTGAACGTTATAAAGATATAGAATTGGTAGAAGCTTTAAATGTAAATAGTACTTTAAAATAAGAAATATATCAAAATCCCATAGCAAATTAGCTGCTATGGGATTTTTTAGGTGAATATATAAATTATTTTCTAAATTGTTAGTTTAAAACTATAATTATCTGAAAATAAAAACTTTATTTTCGTTTTATTTTGTGAGTATTATGTAAACCTTTTCTTCTTATAAAATATATTTTCCACACCCTTGTATCTCAGTAATTTTAGTGATTAAGGCACTTTTCCACACTTTTTAAAAATATTGTATACAATTTTATCCCACGGTGGTTGTGGACAACCTAAATCTCTGTGCAAAAGTATTTTCAACATGTTTGTGTTCTTTATTATTTGTCAACACAAAGTTATCCACAGGTTTACTGTTTTATTTTATTTGAATTATTTATAATTTTTTTTAACTGCTCCTCCCAGCCTGTATCCGATTGCCAATTCATAGATTTACTCATAACTAACTTATTAAGCAATGTAATTTCTGTACTACTTAATGTTTGGAACAGCTGAATTAATTCATCATCCCAAAAGCAGATATTAAGTATTTCAGACATATCCCGAAGACTATGAACATTTTCATTAACTAATGCAATTTTATCTGAAATAAACCTGCAATTAAGTATTTCACTAATCAATTCCCGTAAACGCTCATCTGCCATCATATCTCCATCTACATACTGCGTTTTTATCCTATGATCACTATTCTCATCTAATAATGATATAAAAACGCCATTAAGATCCTTTAAAGCAACCTGACTTTTTACTCTGGGATACTGCGCAAATAAAGCCTCATATAAATAGTTTCTTTGCTGCATTTCTTTAATTTCTAATTGGCTGCAAATTATATCCACTACCTGATTCAATTGTATTACAACTTCATTGTTCGACCATTTATCCAATTCGGTTAATATTCTTTTTCTATCATAGTCCGAAATATCCAAGTCTATCACATTTTTATTTATTACTGCTAACCCCATAGCATTCATTGCCACAGGTTCAAAAATATTAATAAGCAATCCCTTATAATCCGAGCAATAACTTTGAAGCAGGCGCGAAATCTCATTCCTTTCAAAATGCTCACAGAAGCGATTTTCCAGCAGAAGCCTATGCAAGTATTCATTAATGTACTGAATGCCCTGCAATCCCTCAGAAATTGGCATACACAGCTGATAATCAATATCGCCTGGAATCTCATGTGCGAAGAAATGATATTCATATCTTTTAAAGAACTTTTCAATTCCCTGTAATGTATCGTTATATGAAATGTTCTCGGTTAAAACAGTACTTTCTATGACCTGTTTAAAAAGGCCTTGGCCTTCTTCGACCATAGACTCAATAATATTCCAGCCTGCTTTAAGCAAGCTGGACATATTTTGTATTTTCAGCAAAGAAATCCCTTGTTTTGCAGCCACCAATCCAAGTGTAAAACAAATTGATTTAAAAAGCTCCTCCGCTTTTTCCACAGGTACAGAACTACTTTCCCCCATGGTATATCTTTCTGTTCGCTCTCCCAGCAATGATATCATGTTGCATTTTATAGATGACATTTCTGCCTCAGTAAAACCTTGATTCTGTAGATTTAGATTTAACATAGATACTAAATATTTGTTATTTTTATCTTCCATCCTTACCCCTTTTAAAACGAATGTCCATATATATCCGTATCATCTATTTCATAACCATAACGAGTATTTCTGCACAAGTCTTCAAGAGATGTTCCACTTAAATACTCCAATGAGCCCTGACAGACTCCATCGAAATGACGTTTCATAAATGAAATCAGCTCATCATCAGAAATTAGATCCATGGATTCATTTTTAAAGTAATAAAAGCAATCCTGCAATTCTAAAAGTGTATCTTCATAAATTTTCTGATAGATATATGGTGAATCACAAAACTCAGCCACCAGCTTTTTTAATATACCCTGCCCAAATTCAATGCGTCCATTTTCTTCTAACGCAGCAAAGCGTTTCTCCACCAGTTCTTTTATCTGATGCTCCGATAGTTGCAGCCCATATCCTATGGTTAGTTCATTGCATTCCCTTAACTCATCCATAGCCTGCATTTTCTGTGAATTAATTAGTTCCAATGCGAAATTATGCTCCATAACACCACCTCCAAATCATACAATAGTCCCTTTGCAATATCATTACAAGACTTGAAAAATTGTTGATTTTGTGGTAATATAAAAGCATAAAATGATATAAAAAACTTATTTATTTCCAACTTAATAGTTTAATAATACATTCTGCTAAACTTCATCACCAAAATTATAAAGTTTACGAATATATTTATGTAACTCATACGCTTGTTGATCATTATTTCTATTACTTAAAACAACAATTGCCTGTTCTTTTTCAGGTATTCTTAAAAAAAATGTAGAAAATCCTTGTGTCGCTCCATCATGAGTCTGTTCCATTTGCCCTTCAGTATTTTTTCTAAAAAACCAACCACAATTATAATTATCATACAATGAATTTAAATATTTAGCGGGGGTATAGGCATCTTCTAAAGTTTCATTACTAACTAGAATATTACTGTATAACGCCTGATTCCATTTATATAAATCCTCTAAAGAGGAATATACTCCCCCATCACCTAAGGTTGCACTGGAATAGCTTTGATCTTTTATAATAAATTTGTTACCATGCAATTGTGTACCATATGCCCTGTTCTTAATCTCAGGATTCTGCCTTTTGTCGAAGGCTACAGTATTATTCATTTTTAAAGGCTTAAAGATGTTTTTATCCATAAATTCAGATAAAGTCATTCCCGAAACTTTCTCAATAACACGTCCAAGTACGATATATCCTGTGTCAGAATATTTAAAATGATTTCCAGGAGTAAAATATGTAGAATCTGCTCTTTTTACTATTTCATAAACATCTGAATCCAGCAGTTGATTTTCTTCATTAAAATCTTCATCTAACAAGTCTGTCAGATCATAAAAGTCTCTTAAACCTGACGTATGGGTAAGCAGCTGCCTAACCGTTATATCTTTACCATACTCAGGAAAATCTTCTAAAATATCACTGACTTTCGTGTCGTAATCAAGTAATCCCCGATCCTTTAAAATCATTGCACACATGGCCGTAAACATTTTTGTGACAGAAGCCAGCCGGTAATTGGTAGCTGAATCCGCTTTTTCCAGGGTTTCAATATTGGCGTAACCGTAGGATTTATTATATACAATCTTTCCATTATCAACAATTAATATTGATATTGCTGATGATGGCGAATTATATTTACAGTATTCTTTCTGTATATAATTATCTAATTGTTGTTCTGGAGTTCTGCTGTTAACACAGCCCGCAAGAGTTAAACAAAGGAAAATCACAACAAGTATTTTTATATTTCTAGATACACGCATTTAACCACCTCATATTTGTTAATCTTTAAACTTACCTAATATGTTTTATTATAATCTTTTATGTTTATATTTTCATTTTTTAATTCTTTTTGTTTTTCGACATTATTTAGCCTTTTATAATCACATTTTACACCCTATGTTTTCAAATAAATTGTAAAATAAAAAAATAAATGGTATAATCTATACAATCAACTGAAAATATAGAAAATTCTATATTTGGTAAATCTGAAATATGGAGTGTGGGCAAAATGAAAATGTCATTAGAAAACATCCAAGTTGGTATGTGTGTAGGTCAAGATTTATATACAGAAAACGGACAACTTATTACACCTAATAATACAGTGGTTACAGAAGAATTACTTGCAAGACTAAAAAAATTCAAAATAAATTGTGTTGAGATGACCCATGACAGTCTGGATGATTATATTTTTGATATTAAAAGTACTGCTGGTTTTAAATCCTTTCAAAGTGAGTGTACCGAAGCAAAAGAAAGTCTGACGACCTCACTTGACAGCATTTTACAGGACAACCCAGACGATGTACATATTGATATGATAAAAAACCTAAGTACGTTGTTATACGAAAACAATAAAAAGAACATTAACCTTATTGATATGGTTTACAGTATGCACGAATATTCAGACGCAGTATATACACATTCTGTCAATGTAGGTATGATAGCAAGCCATTTAGGCCATTGGCTGGGTTTACCTGAAGAAGAAATAAAACTTCTTGTTACTTGTGGTCTCTTTCATGATATAGGTAAACTTCTTATTCCAAAAGAGATATTAGAAAAACCAGACAAACTTACCCCTGCAGAGTATAGAATTATGCAGTCGCATACATCCAAGGGCTTTGAACTTTTAGATCAATTTCCTGATATCGACGACCGGGTAAAAAAAGTAGCACTATTACATCATGAAAGATGTGATGGGACTGGGTATCCTATGCATTTTAAAGGCGATCAGCTGGATAGATTTTCAAAAATTATAGCCATTGCAGATGCATATGAGGCTATGACCTCAGAGAGATCTTATCGAGAGCCTATATGTCCATTTACTGTAGTCAGTTATTTTGAAAAAGAAGGATTACATAAATTTGAAACAAAATATGTACTAAAATTTCTTGCTAAAATATTGAATTCATATTTACATACAAAGATACTGCTAAGCAACGGAAAAGAAGCAACAGTTATTATGATTAATAGAAACGTGAAATCAAGACCGCTTGTAAAAGTGGATGATGGAGACTTTATAGATTTATCAGTAAACCCTGAAATTGATATAGTAAAGATGGTTAACTAAAATAGAACGAGATGATTTATATACTAAATCATCTCATTTTTATTACGGTTAGTTATGGTATATTTAAGTGCAGCCCCTGCATTTAACATTCCACCAGAGTTGACTTTTCCAGTCAGAGTGTCCAAAGGAGTAGCAGAGGTTAATATGGCTTCCTTAACATCTGCAAGACTCAAATCCGCATTTCCCGTATATACTAATGCCGCCACGGCAGTAACCATTGGTGCAGCCATGGATGTTCCTGACATATAAGCATAACCGTTATCAGCGGTCAAGCTTAGGATATAACTACCAGGTGCAGCAATATCAACAGAATTTTCTCCATAATTTGAACTGCTCGATAAATTTCCATCACAAGAAACATTTGCGACAGAAATAATATTACTAAGATCAAAGGCTGCGGGATACGTCGGAACAGAATCAATATTGGTTCCACCTTCAGAATCCCCATTTCCTGCAGCTACAACAAATAGCATATTTGAGTTTGCCATGGCGTTATATAACGCTTGATCATAATAGGTTGTACCAAGACTAAGATTGCAAATAGCTGCACCATTTGCATCTGCATACTTAATGGCATTTATAATAGACTCTGTGGTTCCACTACCATCTTCTCCACCTAGGACTTTCAAACTCATAATTGATACTGATTCTTCATCTGCAATTCCAGTAATTCCTACAGAATTGCCCTTTGTCGCTGTAATAGTACCTGCCCCATGAGTTCCATGGTCGTCCTCTTTCCCTACATATATGTTATTATTATCGTTATAGAAGTTCCATCCATATATATCATCTACATAACCATTTCCATCATCATCCGTATTATTTCCAGCTATTTCATCTTGATTTACCCACATAACATCAGATAAATCTTCATGATTAAAGTCAATGCCGGTATCAATTATAGCAACGGTAACATCTCTCTGACTTTTATATAAGTCCCACGCCTCTGCTATATTTATATCAATTCCTGCTACAGCAGAAATATTTCCTGTTTTTATCGTATTATTCGACATTTTTCTTTGTCCTTGCTTTGGTTTTGAAGGTCTTGCCCATTTACCAGGTTTCATTGGCTGCTCAAAAGGGCTTTCATATATAGGAAATTTATTCTGCTGCTCTTCCATTTTAAATCTGCCATTATTATAAAGCGCCCATTGTTCTGAGTTCAGTTTATCATTTGTTAGAGTTTGTGATTTTGTAGCTCCAGCCGCATAATAAACATGTTGTACATCGTCTGAGCATTCATCCTTTTCCGCAACGACTACATTAATTTGAGTCTGAAAAAGAAGCCCGGATATTAAAAATGTAGTAGATAATAATGCTATAAATTTTCTTTTAATCAAAACAATCACGCTCCATCCTTACTGTTTATAGCTTTGACATTACCATAGGATTCCAATTTAAATGTGTGCAATATATGAATATTGTGTGAAATTAAACTTAACTGTAAATGGCAATCTTACTACCACCGGTTTTTTCTTTGGTAACAACTATTTGTTTGTCAATCTTGTCTTTAAGCTCTGCTACGTGGGAAATGATCCCTACCAATCTTTTTCCTTCTGTTAATCCCGCCAGAGCCTTCATTGCCTGATTCAACGATTCTTCGTCCAGCGAACCGAAGCCTTCATCTACAAACATGGTATCTAGTTGTATACCTCCTGATGCAGATTGAATTTCATCAGACAGTCCCAGTGCCAAAGATAAGGAAGCCTTGAAAGATTCTCCTCCTGAAAGTGTTTTTACGCTTCGCTCTGATCCATTGTAATGATCTATTACATCCAGTTCCAATCCACTTTGGCTCTGCCTGTTTTCAGCCTCCACTCTCCTCTTTAATTCATACTGCCCGCTAGTCATTACCATTAGCCTTGTGTTAGCTCTTGATATGATTCGATCAAAGTAATTCATCTGTATGTAAGCTTCTAACATGATTTTTTCTTTTCCTGTAATGTTACCATTGGCAGTATTTGAAAGAGCTTTTACCCAAGTCCAGCGTTTCTCAATTTCAGATAAATTGCCCATCTGGGTATTTATACTATGTAACGCTGTCCTATTTCTGTCGAGTCTAGACGTAATCTTAGTGATTTTTCTGTTTAATTCTGATTTTTCTTGCAGTAACAATGTTTTCTTGTGATTTTCCGCATCCATATCAACTTTTTCTGCTTCTTTAAGCTGTTCCTTTAGTGCTTCTATTTTCGCATTGCATTCAGTAACAGCTATATTACATTCTTCAAATGCATTCTTAGCCTTTTCATATGCCTTCTGCATCATAGTTTTTTCATTTTCTAAATTCCTTATATGTTCTTCTGCCTCAGCCTTGGTATTAAATACTAAACTTTCTACAAGTTTTTGTTTTGATTCCAGTAAGCCTTTTCTTTCAGCTTCAAGAGAAGCAATCTCTTGTTTGCATTTTGAAATCGTATCTTGACACTCTTTAATCACGTTTTCTGACTGAGGAATTTCTTTTTCCAGTGATTCCTTTTCCTTAACACGATTTTCTTCCCCATTAATTTTTTCAAGTAATTCTGCAAGAGCAGTTTTAAGTTCCTTTTGCTTATGCTGTACCTTGTCCTTTATTTCATCAAATTCACAATCTCCCAGCAGATTTGAACTCTGTTTTATTAATTCTATTTTAGAAGCTTCTACTTTGCCCTTCCATGTACCCGCTTCTGTACTGCATTTTGCCGCCTCCATTTGATATTTTTCTCTTTCTGCTTTTGCACTCTGCAGTTCGGCTTCTGTTGGTGCGTTCTTTGAAAGAGTAGCAATCAATGGGTGATCAAATGAACCACATACGGGGCACCTTTTCCCTACTACAAGTTTTGATGCTAAAATTCCAGCCTGTTCATCTAAAAATTCCTTTTCCATTCTGTCAAACTGATTTTTGGTCAGCTCTGAATGCTCTGATGCATTTTTATATTTCTTCTGTGCCATTTCAAGTTTTTCAGTCAGTAAATCTAGCTCTGAAAGAGTATTGAGTAATTCTGTCACCATTTTTTGTTTCTCTGTCATGTCTTTTTTTTGGTTTTCAAGCTTTTCTTTATTTATCCCCGCATCCTTCAATAATTCTAAGTCATTCTTTAATTTTTTCAAATAATTTGTTGAGTTTTGGAGCTTTTCGTCAAGGTTAACCGTATTCAGCTTATGTATACTTAATAAATTTTCTTTCGCAGCAATACGATTAAGAATACTCTGTAAATCATCATATTTGTTTAATTTATCTTTCGCAGTATGTATTGCACCTCCAATTTTTTCGATTTTAAGCGCCTTTGCAGTTTCAACATCAAGAGCATCTTTGTTTAGTGCCAATTCTTGTAACTTTTGGCACTTGATTGCTTCTATTTTTGATAAATTAATAAATGCCCTATTATCTTTCTCGGCTTTTGCCAATATTCCGCTTGCTTCTTCTAGCTTATTTTCTGTACTATTAAGTAGTTCTGTATGCTGAATGTGTATTTTTTCATCCTCGTCTATGATTTTTTCAATTAACTCTACCGTTTCGTCTATTGTAGCAAGACTTCCCTCTGATTTAATCTTAGTAAGCTGAATATTTAGGACATTATCTGCATCACAGACAACTCCGTCTATGTATTGTGAAATACTTTGTTTAAAACATTCATATTCATTTTTCAAAGTTCCAGATTCATTTTTTAACTTGTCCTGTAATCTCTGATATACTTTCGTGTTAAAAATATCTCTAAATATTTCACTTCGTTCTTTCGTAGAAGCCAAAAGTAGCCGCAAGAAATCCCCTTGTGCAATCATGGCAATCTGCTTAAATTGTTCTCGATCAAGACCAATCAGCTCTTGTACTGCCTCAGTAACCTTTTTCGCATTTGTAAGGACTTTCCCATCTGGATATACAATTTCAGCCTCTGCTTTCTCCATTGTGAACCCCTCTCCACGTTTTGCAGGGCGCAAGTATTCTGGATTTCTCTTAATTTTATATTCCTTATCGCAATATTTAAAGACCATTTCCACAAAAGTAGGTGTATTTACATCTGCATATTTGCTACGGAACATGTTTGCTTCGCGACTATTACCACTTGCCTCTCCATATAAAGCAAAAGTAATTGCATCAAAGATTGTAGTCTTTCCCGCACCTGTATCTCCAGTTATTAAATACAAGCCATTTTCACCTAGCTTTGATAAGTTGATTTGCACCTTGTCTGCATAAGGTCCAAATGCTGATATAATCAAACTAATTGGTTTCATGCCTTGTCCTCCCAAATCCTTTCAATCAGTTCCGAAGTAAATTTCCGTTGTTCATTTGACATTACCTGATTGTTTTGTTTCTCATAAAATTCTTCAAAAAGTTCAAGAGGTGTCTTTCGCTCCATCTGCTCTGCTCCAGTAACTATTGAACTGTTACGAGTACGTTTATTATCATAATCTAACTTCATTATATTGGGATAGATGCTTCTTAACTTTCCAATAGCATCAGGAATATCTTCTTCATCTGTAAGCGTGATATGTATATAATCGTCGGTATTTGTATCCTTGTAATTTTCCCTTGCGGTTATTTCAAGGTAGCTCCCCTTAATTTCACGCAAATTTCTCTTTGGAATAAGTTCCAACATCTTGACATCTATATTTCCTTTTTCAGAGAGGTCTACAATTGTAACTGATTTTTTATGATGAACCTCTGAAAATGAATATTTAAGGGGGGTTCCAGAATACCTAACAGTTTCTTTAATTATCTTTTGTGGACCATGAATATGACCCAATGCTACATAATCAAAGCCATCAAATATGCTTGAGTCGACGTTATCCAGTCCACCTACTGATAAATCTTCTGATTCACAGCAAACTGCTCCTGTGACAAACTGATGACAGATAAGCACATTTCTCTTCCCAACATCAACTTTCATACTGTTTATAACTGTTTTTACTGCATCATTATGGGTTTCTATTTCAACTTCAGGATAATACCTTCTTACATAAGCCGGTTTTATAAATGGCAGCATATATATATTGATTATACCATGCTGGTCTTTAAGCTCTATTGGCGCAATATATCCATCAAAAACAGGTGACATATATACTCCACGACTGTTCATCACCCTTCCTCCAAAAGCAATACGCTCTGCAGAATCATGATTTCCACTTATTACAAATACCGACAGACTTCTTTCAGCCAAGCGTACAAGGAAGTCATCAAATAACTGCACTGCTTCAGCTGATGGTACTGATTTATCATAAACATCACCTGCAATGATTACTCCATCAGGTTTTTCCTCATCAATTACATTGACTATTTTTGTAAGTATGTATTCCTGATCCTCCAGCATGGAAAACTCATTTACTCGCTTTCCTATGTGAAGGTCTGAAAGATGAATTAACTTCATAACTTCCTCCGCTGCCCTTTTAATATATTTTAATTTTCTTATATCACTTATCACTAGCATTTAATTACTTACAATAATACCACAAAACCCACACATTTTTGAGTGTGGGTTTGAAAAATTTGGTCTAAATTCTTTTAAAGTTGTAACCTTGAAATACGCATACTGCATTTCCTCTTTCCAGCTGTCTGTGATTTTTCCACATGTTAGCCTTTTCAAGTGCCTCTTGAAGCATATTAGCATCATTGAAAATTTGCTCCATCTGCTTAAGCGCAATCTTTTTATTCATATACTGGCTTCGCTCTTTTGTGCAGCATGACACGATACCTGTGGGAATGTGAACCGCTCTTACCCCACTATCTGTAGTATTCACATGCTGACCACCTGGACCACTGCTTCTGAAAGTTTCGTATTTCACTTCTTCCTGTCTAAACACTATACTAAAAGCTTCATCACACATGCTAAAATCAATAAACCAATTTTTTCTCTTGTGCGTAGGTCTATAAAAACTCTGACACACCCATTTTATAGCCCCTATATATTCGGATAAATCGTCTTTCGTCTCAAATATTACTGATTTATATATCCCCTTATTATATCCCTCTACTATTCTTAACACTTCAATTCTGTACTTTCCCTGTAAATACTCTAAAAATCTCTTTACGGTTAATTCACACTCTGCTGGGCCCTGTCCTGAACTAATCTGATATTTCAATGTAACTCACCTCCTAACCCTTATATGTAATAAGGGGCTTTAAAGAGGCAACTATTTTAATCAAATTAAACTCTTCCAGACACTTAATAATGTCCCCAATGTTTTTATATGCATCTGGTGCTTCTTCATACAGCAAGTTAGAGTTATTACATATTATTTTACTTTTAAGTACAGTTTCCCTAAGTTCATTTTTAGTGTATTTGCTGCTCATTCTCCCCCTGCATTCAGAGCGCTGATATTTCCTGCCACTACCATGGGAAATAGAATTTAAAGATATGCTGCAGTCCTGAAAAGGCATTACTATATAAGTAAGGCTGCCCCTTGATCCAGGAATAACCACCATGCCATTTCTTGTTGAAACTGCACCTTTTCTATGAATCCAGACTTCATTACACTTTTCTACATAATTATGGCAGCAGTCAATCATATCTATTGGCTCTTTTAAAAATCCAAGTTGTTTAATAAGTTTTTCCGCTACTACTTTTCTGTTCAGCTTCGCCCATCTTACAGCATCATCATGCTTCTCCAAGTAGTTTTCAAATTGTTCACTTCCCACTTCAATTCCCTCTGCACCTCCGAATTGCGAAAATATTTCTTGTCCATAGTTTCTGGAACCTGTGTGTACCAAAAGCATTACAGCTTTTTTTCCAATACCCAATTTATCAAAATTGTCTTGATCAAAAACTTGATCTAGCACCTGAAATTCCGCAAAATGATTTCCACCGCCTATGCTGCCAAAGCCACTAGCTGTTTCTAATTGATTGAGCTTTTTCACCCATTTTCCCTGTTTGTACTGTGATACTTCTACACCAGTATTAAACATTGTCATTCCACACCCAATATCACTGCCTATAATGTGTGGATAAATAATCTCTTCTGTTTCTATAGCAGCACCTACAGGTGTCCTCCCAGCATGCAAATCGGGAAGACCCACTATTTTCTTCACGCCTTTTAATTCTGAGAAGCACTTAAGCTGTTCTGTAGCATTACTTTCCATCCAGATTTTATTGTTAGTTATCAAACTAGTTTTATCGTTTAAATTATTACTCAATTTATACTCCTTTTTCCGCTCCGCCAAAGCATCACGGACCTTCTATACCACAGCATCACACCTAAAAAGAGCATAAAAAAAGCGTAACACTAGAAATAATGCTACGCTAAAAAACTATATAATGTATTTTCTAAGCTAAGTATCCTACTGTGGTCAAAATTGTCTTTATTCTGTTGTTCTTTTCATTGTATGTTTTTGACATCTTTACCACCTCTTTCTTTATAATTTAAAATTATCTTATACTAATTTACTTGAATTTTCAATACTATTTATTACTTTGTAATGTTTATGAAACAGAATTGTCATAAAACACATGTAAATTTATTCAATCTTACTTAGCTTCATCTACATTCTCTAAAGGAAATGTTACCTTCCAGTTACCCTCTGTGTACATTCCACTTGTTACAAAATAGCCATATAAAGAGTATTGTTGGATTTCGGATTTTGGTATATTAAATACTTCTTCATCATAATCGATTCGATTATTGTCAGCCGCACCTTCTATAAATCCAACACCGTAAGTGCTGCTAACCACATTTCCTTTTTGATCTCTCAATTCAAAAAAAACATGATTATCTTTTTTTAAACTATTCCTTACAGCTGTCTGCACATGAAGCATTCCGTCTACATACCCAATACCTGTAAAATCTATTCCCTCAATTGGAAAATTCAACGGTTTACATGGTTTAAGGATTTTTATACTTTCTGTATCATCAGAAATATATCGTTCATAGTTTAATCCCCCATATCCCGATACACATATATTTTGGAGCCCTGAGCCCATGTCACCATGGTCCTGTGTACTTATATTGAGTGTTTCAAGGTTATCTTTTACTACAGATAAATCCTCCATAACTAACACATCTTTATATTCACGTTTTTTGCTTAAGAATTCACTTACTGAAAAGGTTAATTTGTCACCTACAATTTTCTTGTTTTCCCAACCGGTGATGTTAATGAGAAATGTAGCTGTTTTGGTTTTTTCATCATAGCCTACCCTTTCGCAATGTGACATATTGTCAAAAGGAATACGTAAATCATAACTGTCGTTTAAATCTGTAGTTTCATCGATACGATTTCCTTCTAGGTCCTGCATCGTAATATAAATTTCCGCTGTTTCCCCATGGATATATGCTGAAACTACTTCCATTTCTATGCCATTACTCACACTGGATTTCTGAACTGGTAGAAATGATTGTGCTACACTGGGTGAAACAAGATACATTAATTCATAAATTGAAGATACATTTGCCGCCAATACAGGCATTGCAGTAAAAATACAAACAAGCAATGCACAGAAAACTAAAGCCGGCCTGCGAAATCTCACAGTGACTTTATTTCTGTGCACAGCTTCTGTTTCTGCCTTATTTATAATCCCCTTTATGATATCCTCTGATGGAGAAATGTTTTCATTCATTTTGCAATACTTTTCTTTAAACATGATACCCCTCCTTCAATATTTCTTTTAACTTGCGCCTTCCACGAGTCAGCTGGGTTCTTATGGTTGATGGCTTTTGTTTCAAAACTTCACTGATTTCTTCTATACTCAAATTTTCATAATAAAATAAGTGTATAACTGCTCTGTATTTAACCGGCAGTTGTTGAAGCTCATAATATAAGTTTTTCTCTTCCTCCATTTCAAAAACTATAGATTCATCTAACTCTTCCGTTCTCCTTCTCCACGTAGAAGCCCATAATTTTTTACTGCAATTAATCGTTACTCGAATAAGCCATGCCTTACGATGTTCCTCTGTTTCAAATTCAGGTTTCTTTTTTATATATCGCATAAATACTTCTTGAAAAGTATCATCTGCATCACTTTTATTTCTAGTTTGAGAAAAGGCTAAACGATAAACCATATTTGAATACATATTTACAACATTTTCTATGCAATCATCTCTATTAAATGACTGATTTTCCATACTTTAAATCCTCCTTTCACTAGGAATACCCCTGAACTATGCAAAAAGCTACAATAAAATAAAAAAAGTTCAAATTATGAAATTAACTTAAAAAATCTGGTCTTTATAGGAAACTTTTTACTATGCAACGCCTAGTTGACAAGATGAAACGCTAACATGGTGGTAATCATACCATGGTTAATTTATAATAGAGAATAGAAAAGGAGGTATTATAATGACATTTGGTGAAAAACTCAAAGTTCTTAGGAAAGAACATAACTATTCTCAGGAAGAGCTTGCACAAATATTAGACGTATCTCGTCAAGCTGTCAGCAAATGGGAAAGTGACCGGAGCATCCCGGAGACCGATAAATTAGTGCAAATAAGTACTATATTGGGAGCCACTTTAGACTATCTTCTTAAGACTGACCATTTGGAAAATAATCAACAATGCAATAGTTATTATGTGAGCCGAGAAATAATTGAGGGGTTTCTCTCTTATAAGCAGCAAGGGGCTAAGAAAATAGCTATTGGTGTAAACCTGATTGTATTATCTAACCTTACTAATATTTTTAGTCAAAATCAATTTACAATAATATTTTATTGGCTGACCCTTACATTGGGAATTGCAGTATTAGTCTGGCATATTTTTCAACCAAATCGCTATAAAGAGATTGGTACGAAACCGCTATTGTTTGATGATGTTACAATCAAACAATTCAGGCAAGAGTATAACAAGAACCGCAAACGCTATGTATTTATGATAATCATAGCAATCGTCATTTTAATTTTAAGTCCACAAATCGTGTTAATCATTTCAGATTATTCACAAAGCAGTATTAGTCTTGCTTTATCATGGGTTTTACATGCGATTTGGCTGTCACTTGTTATTCTTGCAGGACTTGCATTAAATGCAGAAAGCATCATTGCCCAAAATGCAGAGTATATGCAGCGAAAAGCTAGAAAAGGCAAATATACATTGGTTTACATAGCACTACCTATAACTGCACTTACTGTGGCAATCGGAATTTTCACGGATGCTTGGAATCCCATAGTCCCAATAATCGCATTATTTTGTGTTATATTAGCAACTGTATGTAATTTATTAATTGAAGAAAGGAGTTCAAAATGACTAAAAAGTTATTTGTGACGATATTTCTATTATTGCTGTTTTCAATTTTTAGTGGATGTTCTCCCGGGGATTCCTCAAACAGCAATACAGAAACCGCAGAGGATCAACGGCTTGCGCGCATTGAAGTATACTCCGCAAATGAACAAACCTTAATTGATACCATTGAGAATAAAGAAACATTGGCAGCATTCAGCAAAAGCACCTCATTTACCGATCAATTAGAGGATATAGATGATGACTATATGGAGCAACAGGCAGAAATCCAGAAAAAGTTAGAAAAATATGAACCGCAATATGTTTTTATATCATATAAAACTCCTGCGGCTATAAATAATGATGGAGCTCTGGAAAAAATTTTGAAAATTACGGTCTACAAGGATACAAATATCATTAAAGTACAGATATCTCCCGATAATGTGAAAAACTGTTCAGTTCCCTCTGAATATTTAACTTTTTGTTTCCAAGCTTCAGATAAAGAGATAGCGTATCTGTATTCACTGGTGCAATGAGCATAAAGAACATCGTACAATATAAGAGAATCCCTAAAGCACTTTTGATGGTGCTTTAGGGATTTGTTCTTTAATGGGACATTTAAAAATCCAGATTATTATTCAATTATTTCTTGATTACTTTTACCAAATTATTAACTTCATTCTGGGTTACATCTTTATTAAAAAATTCGTATCTAAAGTATGCATAGCCACCCACTTTTCCTGTAGTCCTTCCGGTAGTAACCTGTCTTGCAATAATATCATTATATCTAAGCCATTCAGAGGTTGGATTTTTATCAGGTACATTACTGCCTGCATTGGCCATATCAAGCCCCACATATAATTTCACATTGCCCTTAGACGCGAGATTCATCCAAGAATTCAAATTATTTTCATAGGCATAAGAAGCAACATTTCCAGAAGAATCCTTTGTTTCAAATCCCCAATAAAGCTGAGGCATGATATAGTCTATGTAACCAGCTTCAGATAGCCATCTGTCAATATCAACGAAATATGCATTGTCCTTGCGTAAATTAGCCAAGTTTCCTGCAGGGCTTATACCGTATTCAATATCTTTGTTCTCTGCCTTTACTGCTTCGTAAACGCCCTTTACCAACAGATTAACATTATTTCTACGCCAATTAGCAATACTCAGAAGACTTCCTGATTTATCATATTCAGGCTTGTCAAACCATAAAGCGGGATCGCTGTCATTAACTGACGGATAAAAATAATCATCAAAATGAATTCCATCTACATCATAATTTTCAACAATCTCTTTAACACCATTAATGACCATATTACGAACTTCAGGTACAGCCGGATTTAAATAATACTCACCTTTATGTAAAAGTGCCCATCTGTCATTTGTAGTATCACTGTCTGACTGCCAGACTTTTACTGGATTATTTGCACCTACTTGATTCCAATAAGTCCCATAACCCGTTACTCTGTATGGATTTAACCATGCATGAAATTCCAGTCCTCTACTGTGAGCAGCTTCCACCATATACTTCAATGGGTCATATCCAGGATCAACACCCTGTGTTCCACTGGCAAAAATAGCCCAAGGATAATACTTTGAAGGATACATTGCATCACAATGAGAACGGACATGAACAAATACAGCATTCATGCCAAGATTTTTACAACGATCAAACATCTTATCAACTGCAGCTTTAAAACCTGCTTCATTTTTAGGCATACTCATATATTCAAGGTAAGAAATCCACATTGCATTTAATTCACCATCTCTTGCAACATTATCTCCCTTTTGATTATTAGAATCATTAAATTGTGCTACCGTTCCATCTGTATTAACAACAACTATTCTATTTGCATTGTCCCAGGCTACTCCTGCACCAAATGCTTCTAGAACAACTCGGATAGGTAAATATGTATGTTCGTCTTTTATTACAGCTTCTGTGTCATTTCCTTTCTGCAGTCCGTTTACCAAAACATATTTTTGGTCAATCGGTACCTGAACGGTTGTGCCATTTTTTACTACAATAGCAATTCTACTATCATTGTCCCAGTCTACCTTGCATCCAAACTCTTCCATTACCCCCCTAAGTGGTACGAGGGTTCTGCCATTGGTATCAATAAAAGGTTTTCCCAGATTCTCAGCCAAAGAAACATTTTTCCCATCAATGGTAACTCCTACGCCAGAATCAGCCCTTACCGTTTCTGTAGTCATTCCTAAAATAAAAGCTACTAAAGTTAACATCAGAAGAAAAGCAGCAACCGTTAGTTTTTCTTCTGCCAAGCCACTTAACCCAATTCCTTTCTCATTCATCATTCAATATTCCCCCATATTATGTCACAATAATTTCGTTTCAGACATAATTATACCATATTATGCAAGTCTTGCCACTTAAAATTGGATATTAAATTCCAGCCAAATATTGGGGCTATATTAAATTATTATCTATCCAGCTATTAAAAACTGCTAGTTGCTCCTGCGTGTGAAAGTAATGCTCACCTTGTTCCAGAACCTGTAAATTAACATGATACCTTTCAGTAAAACTTGAGATTTCTTTCCATTCACACAAATTATCAGCTGTTCCATATAAGATCGCAGTTGGCGTATTCCATTCAAAATCAATTGGATTGGCTTTTACATAAGAAAAATAATCCCATTCTAAATTCTGTCCAATAGGTAGTTCTATTATCTTTTCTTTCTGCAAGCGCTCTTCACTGACACCAAATCCAGCCATCATATTGTGTATAATTTGTTCCATATTTACCACTGGAGATAAAAACAGTGCTTGCTTTAAACCGAAATCACGATAAGCCAGTAAGCTAAAATATGCTCCCATACTACAGGAAAACAAACTTATATCTTGAGATATTTCCTTTGCATATTCATATACAGCTAACAAGTCACTTACACAGTTTTGAGGATTGCATTCGTATTTTTGTTTCACACGTTCACCATGCATAGGCAAGTCAAAACTTACCACTTTATACCCTTTTTCTACGGCTTTTTCTGCCAATATGGATATCACAGAATCTTCTTTGTTTGACATGTTTCCATGCACAGCAATAAATAATTTTGAGTTCTCTTTACCCCATAACACAGCTGGGATAACAACGTTTTGATTCTTTATTTTTATATATTCTTTTTCCATTTTATCAATCTTTACTCCTTATAATCACTTTCTGTTTCAATTTCTACAGTCTTTGTCGCATTATCATAGGTTATACCTATATTAAATACTTTGGCTACATCTCTCAATTTAAAGTAGTTATTTCCACCTATAGTATAAGCTTTCAGGGATATCAGTTCTCCATTTTTAAGAATTTTAGCATCACTTGGAGCAATTGATTTAGCAGAGCCATCACTAAGATCTAATTCTCCGCCAACTATTGTATATCCAGTTTTTGATAATAAATTAATTGCTTTATTCTGATTGTCCCAGCTAACATCAAAGCATTTTTTACTTCCTGCAGCAACTTTGGCTATATCCCTTAGCTTAAAATAATTATTATTTTCTATATTGTATGATTCTAATTCGACAGGATTACTGTCAACCATAACTTTTATAGCTGCAGGTTTCACCAACGGTGCTGAATTATTATAAACAAATCCAAAAGCATTATTTACATTTCTCCCAGACGTAACTGCCTTTCCGTTGTAATATAGCGCCATAGATCCACCGCCATCAAGGCACATGGCATTGACTAACCCAAGATTTTGACACACTACAGCTGCTTCTTTTATTGTTGCAGCTCCAATGGTTCCAATCTTTACCTTTCCATTAGCGTCAGCCCCTATAAAAGTTCTGCTCGCTTTACTTACATTGATTTTGTTCTCAAAGAACTGCTCAGCTTTTCCATCTGCCGTTACCTGTCCGTTAATAATTAGGCTGGGACCTGCTCCCACAGCCTGGATAACATTATCCCATGTGGACTTCTTTGTAAAAGTAGTTTTTATTTCTACTTCATATCTTACTTCATCCCCTGCTTTAAAACGTTCGTCAACCAGATACGCAACCTGGGGGTTGTAGACAATAGCAAATCCATCTGCAGGCACAGTAAAATCAGAAGTTGCTATGTATTGAACCTTTCCATTAACCACTACTGGTGCCTTAGCCCCTGCTGCTAGTTTTACAGCTGTACCATATTCTTGTGTAAAGATAGTGATAGCATCCGCCTCTGTGCTAGGGTGATTTATTCTCCATGGAATGGATCGGCACTCTCCATTTATATATCCCAAAAAGCTAAATGTAAGTCGATCAATTACTAATCTGCCATCACTGGTAAATCCCGCAACTGAGCCTCCATTACTTATATGTAAAACTTTTCCATCCTTTATAATGGTTCCCCAAGGAATAGGCAATCCGTCATACGCAGAAAAGTACGTACCATTTATAGCTGCAAAACATCCATTATTATTTGCCATACTTGCTACAGAAGCCGCCGAGCAGAGATTATTCCCTGCTGTAAGCATTACAGGTTTTACATTTCTATCATTCATGTCTATGGTAATGTAATTTGCTTTAAACCCGTTTATATTTGCGGCACCTGTATATGAAGAAGGGGCTGCAAAGGCAACCCCAGTAGTCATTGCAAAAATTATTGAAATAACTAATAGTTCTACTAATCTGAAATTTACTTTTAAATTCATTGTTAAATTCCTGCTTTCATTAGATTCAGCACTTATTCTGTGAACACACCTTCAATTTTTACGATATTTCCATCTTTTAAACTAATAGCTGGGTTAAATACAACCGACTTATCCTCTGATGTTACAGTAATCTGGGCGGATGGTACAATGTCACTTATATTACACTGCACCACTACTGGCTTATCTGTTAGTAACAGCTCCTTATCCACTTGCAAATTTCCCTGGTCATTTAATTTTACCGAATGAACCTGAATAGTTGAACCTTCATATTTTGGCACAATTAAATAGTGTTCACTGCCATCATCCACTTTGACCGTCTCATATTCAACCTTTGCCGCTTCTTCTTCAGTCATATTGTATTTGTTTAGCAATTCTTTTGCCGTCTTTTCTATTTCTTCCTGACCACATCCTAGAAAAAATAAAGCTGCTAAATCTTCTTCCGAATCATCTGTAACCTTATAATAATCATGTTGTCTCACCGTTTTCCGGCTTTCTTCTTCATTTTTCCCACATGCTGATATTAGGCCCCCTGCCAATACCATCACCATTACAAAAACCGTAATTTTTTTCATAACCTCTCCCCTATTTTTTCATTAATGTCCCCTGTGTTTTTCTTTTCTTTTTTCTTGCTTCAATTCAAACATTCTTTGTTTTTCCGCTTCCTTTTGCTCTTTACTACGGATTTTTCTTTCTGTTTTCATTTGCTCATGTTGAAGTTTCAGAGCCTGCTGTGCTTTTGTCCCTATGCCTGCATCGCTGACCTGCTTTTTTATCTCGCGTTGCATGCGCTTAGGATTTATGCACTTTTTATCAGTCCTTCCTTTTTCAACCCCTGGGCTAAACTTTAGATTGTCTTGATTTTTCAGCATAAAGTCATAAACAACATAATCTTTTGGCTCTGGTCCAAATGTTACTTTACACACCTCATATTTTGCGCCTTCTTCACGTTCAAAAAGTCCCACCCAAAACGGTTCCTCAAAAAATACAGTAAATTTAGAAACAATATTGCTCATTGTAATTCCTCCCTTAAATTTGAACTTACAAAGAACGGACAACCAAAGGAGGCAGGTTACTGACAGTGTTTACGACTGCGTCCGGACTACCAACCGGAACTGTGTTTTTATCTTTGCAATTATATTTTAACCTATTGATATATTACGTCAAGTCTATTATTTTCCTTCTTCCACTCGGTTTCTGCCCCCTTCTTTTGCTTTATAAAGCCCCTTATCTGCTTTAAGCATTAAATCTGTTATAGTATCTGTTTCTATACTTGTTGCAACCCCAAAGCTGCATGTTACATTATATTCTAATTTAAAATCATAATTTTGTATTACTTTCCTTATTTTCTCAGCCAGCATAAAAGCATCTTCAGACTCGGTTTCTGGACAAATAATTAAGAATTCTTCTCCTCCCCATCTGCCTGCCTTGTCACTTTGACTTACATTATTTTTAAGAATTGCTCCTAACTGTGCAAGAACTTCATCTCCTACATTATGTCCGAATGTGTCATTTATTGATTTAAATAAATCCACATCCATTAAAATTAAGGATATTTCTCTAGTTGATTGCTTACATTTGTCATATTCTATTTCTAATATTTCATTTAACTTTCTACGATTAAATATATTCGTTAAGTCATCTACATTTGAAATATATTGTAATACTTTGTTTTTCTTTTCAATTCTGTTTGTCTTTGCTTTAAGCTGCTTATTTTTATTACTTATGATTTGTTGAGACTTATACTCTCTTACATATCGTTCATAAGTAATTACGGAAGCAATCCACGCAATAATATTATTTGACAAAATATCTTGAACATAAGTAATATGAATAACTTCAGGTTGAAATACAGGCAGCAGTATAATGATAGAAGCACAGGTCAGACAATATATACTAAAACTTATAGTGGGTGAAAAATAAAAGAATACTGCAAACCCATATATCACTGCAACATAAATTGTGGGTAATGCAAAGATGTTATTCTGCACCAGTAATGCTCTGGCAATAGCAACTATAAAACCGAAAAAACCAAAACTAATTTCATATATTTTATGGAACCATTGTATTCTTCTTATCTTTTTTATCTGAATATATCCACTTAATATAGCGTATATTACCATGACAAATGCTGTTCCATAGTATATTTTACAGATTAGACCCCCAAAAGCTGACATATAGAAACCATAGTACAATTGCTCTATAGTTAAATAAACAGATAAAGCTAATATGCATGCGTTATTATGCATAAACTTCTTTTTATTAAAATCTTCAGTATTTTCTTTCAGAAAAATTCTATGAAAAAAACTATGTATATAGTTCATATGTTAACCCTCAGCACCCCTTTTCATGAAAAATAATGCAGAATTATTATATACTAAAACTTAGCTTTTTCCCATATTATTTCTATTTTATAACAAGAAAATTAGAAGTTGCAGTCACACAACTACTCTTTATGCCTTTTTTCTTCTATAATCTTTTCAAATTTCTTATCCGATAATATTTCGTTCGTAAAAAACTCACCGTTGTAAAATAAGCTATAAGTCGTAAATGGTGCCGGAGCATTTTGGGCTTGTCCTGTTGTTTCCAAACGAATTAATCTAAATGTAACACCTTTTTCTTTGGCAACACTCTCAATTAAAGGCACATATTTTGCGGTGAATGGGCATTGATGTGTATAATATAATACAAAGCCTTGTTCTGAGATATTCGGAATCTTTACACAATCCTTAAAGTAAGGTTTTAAGGCTCCTTTTTCAAAGGGTAAATATAATAACTCGTAAAAAGGTTCTGCCGTATCTGCCAATTCAAAACCTTTGTAGCGTAAAAATTGGGGGTCGGACAGGAATGGCATTTTCTTTTTGGAAGAAAGGATAACAACACCTTTTTTTCCTTTTTCTTTACTATCATTTATGCATTCCTCTAAAAGTAGATTGGCATTCCCCTGTCCTTTAAACTGACCAGATACCCAGAAGCAGTCTATGAACATATATCCATCCCCTTCAATAGGAATCCAAGCCTTTTCAGCTGGGATATATTCGATAAAACATTTTCCTCGCACATTACATTTTTTAAATACCAATCCATCGTCAAAACGTTCTGCCATCCATGCTTTTTTAGAAACTACTTGGCAGTCTTTGTTATTTGATATGGCACAACAAATATGTTCCTGTTCCAAATTGTCTTTTGTAATAGTAATAATGTCCAAAATTTCCTCCTTTTAAACTGCTTCAAATTGTCATAGGTACACGAGTCTATTTATCCTTTGTTATAATAAGAAATACGCTTGACTCATCTATTTCTTGAACTTGATATTCATATCCTGATAACTCGCCTATCCTTTTTAAATCATCTGGAGTATGAAAAATTGCTTTGAAGCCGTCCTTGCATATTATAATTCCATCCTTGGTTTTATCTAAATCAAGCTCGCCTAACAGGCCCTTCGCAATCTGTTCTTGAAACCACATTACCCTATGCTCCCAAAATTTTTCGCTGTATGTACTAAAATAAGCTTTTCCGCCGTTTACAATCATTTCCATAATTTTTTTGATTAAAGGCTGTGAGGGAACCTTCATTGCAGATAAACCATTTTGCAGACAAAGTATTACATCAAACTTCTCCTCAAACGTAAGATTATTTACATCCATGATTTTAATTTCTGCATTTGGGCTATTCTTCAAATATTCCTTACTCAACTCAACACTTTCATTGGAGATATCAATACCAACAATTGATTTACAACTGCCTGCCAGTTCCCTTACAATTCGTCCATAACCAGCCCCTAATTCCAAAATCTTTTCGTTCCCTGCCAAATGTTCTCTAACAAAAGAGATTTCAGCTGCCAAATACTGTTTTACTCTGGAGATATTGGTATCATAAACCTTAAACAGGCTTTGGGAATTCAGTTTTTGTGCGTAATAATTGTTTTGCATATTAATGCCCTCCTTTTATCTACTAGTTCATATTATGATTTGTCAGTCAAACTTCATATGACACTTTTTAAATGGATTTATTACACAATCGGTATAAAGTATAAGAAATTCTCTTATTCCACTAGAATATGGCGCTATATCATACTGCTGGAAATATATAACGATTCCCTTTGGGATACAATAGAAATTTTCAACATTTAAAGTTTCTATTGTGAGCTTTTCATAATCTTCAAAATAAATGGAAGGATCTTTCTTTATTTCTTTTATCACTTGGTTTAGAATATAAGTTTTATAGTCTAATTGGCATTCAAAAAGTTCGTTGAGCTTAATCCTGCTATTTGTCTGTAAGTTCCATGTTTCAGAAGTTCTTACAGTATTTCCATGAGCACCGCCTAAATACATATAATTATCAAAGTAAAGACTTATTATGCAAGCCATATTATAAGCCACTTGATATTGCACTAGTCCTTCATATACTCTGATTGGAAAATCATTTTGTTTTGAATATATATATTGTTCAACGGCAGATTTATAAAGCTCTTTCTTGTAATATCTTTGAATTTCAACAGCCTTATTAAAATAATACTTATTAATTGCATTCAATGACTTTATATAGTACATTGAGCTAAATTGCGGATATTCAATCTTATATGTTAGAACTATCTCGTCATTATATTTCATATTATCTTGAATCACACAATTTTTAACAGTCACGTTCATTCCATTCAACTTAATCACCTCAAATCATCATATGATAATTTGAGGTATTCATGACATTATTTCAAAGGTTATTCATATATGTTCTTTGCCTGCTTCTTGTATGCATACATTTTATGATCGGCTTCCTTAAATGTTAATATAATATCTTTACCTTCTGCTTTTTTATATAAGCTATATCCATAAGAAATGTGGGGCAGATTAGCAAGTATCTCTCTGTTTTTTTCTAATAGAACCATCATAGATTGAATACATGCCTCTATTATACTTTCATCATTATTATGGCCTAAAACACAAAATTCGTCTCCTCCAATACGATAGCAATATCCAATTTGTTGAAAACTACTGTTTATAATATGTCCTACAATTTTAATGCACTCATCTCCCACTTGATGACCATATTTATCATTAATTTCTTTAAAATCATTTAAATCAAATACTAGGATTACAGCATAGTCTTTTTTGCTTATCCTGTTCAATTGAGTTTCAAAAGCTGCCCTGTTCAGTAATCCTGTGAGAATGTCATATTTAAATTGCCGTTCCCGTTGAAAAATATAATACATAACAAGAATAATCGTTATGCAATGCCAGGTTGAATGTATTCTTGGGAAAAAGATTTGTATAGATGTACCAATTAAGAATATTACATAAAGCAACGCCAAATAAACTTTATCCCCACCTGTAAATTGTAACGATAATTTGTGGTTAGCATGTATTAGCAGTAGAAAACCATACAAATACACAAGAATGTAAAGGTTAAAAAAAGGACCTCTGCTATATTCGTTATCGCTTGTGAAAGAAAACATCCATCCTGTCCAAGGAGATGTTATAAACAATAAGGAAACAAAAACAGTAGGAATCAAAATATATTTGAGTTTTTTAATTAACTCTTTGTCGTACAAAGTCGCTAAAATAAACGGTATATATGCCGAAGCAGCAAAGCCTATAATATTTGCGATAATATTAGGAATAAGAAAAATATTTCCTTGTATATCAAATATACTCGCAGCTAGCTCTGCAGTTATCACTACAATGGTTAAAATGATTGTTACTATATATGATCTGGTTTCTATTTCGGACATAATTATATTTTTTGAGACCAATTGTAATAAAAAAAGTAGCATAATAATGTTAAGAATTCCACTGGTCATATATAAAATAATAATATCAGGCACTAGTATTTATCCTTTCTATATCACTCAAGTTGGATTAAATCTCTTGCCATTTGCTGTTGAGATATAGTTTATATTAATCCTTGTATTATATGTAATTATACTATTCACAATCTATTTTTGCAATCTCTTGCAATTGAGAATGAATTATCAGGAAATACCTTTTTAGAGTATACTGATATTATTAGACAAATAACTGCTGAGACAATAAATAAAACTCCTATCCTATTTGGTACAAGTTCAAACAACATTCCATAAACTGCCTGACCGATGGGTTGAGCACTTAAGCATATGCACATAGCAAGAGACATTACTTTTCCAATTAGCTCATTTGGGGTAATCATTTGAACATATGCCATCAATTCTATAGAAAATATTGAGGATAAGACCATCATAATAAAACAACTAGCTACAATGATTCCATATGACAGGATTGAAGGTATTTTTATTAAAAGTACAATACCAATTGGTAATATGGTTAGCGAGCAGAATATTAAAAGCTTATCAGCATTCTTAATCTGTAGGTTTCTTCCCATTATTCCTGCCAAAATACCACCTACAAGTCCTCCAGCTGCAAGTGCTCCCTCTGCAAATCCATAAAGCCGATTTGCATATACTGGCTCAAACCCTAACTTTTGTGTAACTATAACCGGCAATCCAATAATGATTAACGTGGAAAAAAATAAATTTATTGCAGCGAGTAATAATGCTGCCTTCCCTACAACTGGCTTTTTCTCTTTAATAAAATGATAACTTTCTTTCATATCCTTAACAACAATTCCTACAGCATTATCTTCTGTTTCTCGCTTTATAAATGGAATTTTTATAAATATTTCAATTAATGCCGAAAATAAAAAGCATAGAAATCCTAAATAAAGTATGGTATATATGCCTAATGTTACATAAAGTATACCCCCAATAACAGGTCCTACAAGTCTTGCGATTGAACTTACAAGATTGATCACTGCATTAGCAGACATTAAATTTTCTGTGCTGACCAGTGCTGGAATACTTGCCTGCACTGCTGGCTGATATGCTCCTTGAATCCCATACAAGATAATAAGTGCTATCAGCATAAGTCCTATCAGATTAACATTGCCTAACAAAAGGACTACACTAAATGAAAGAATAGCTGTAAACAAGTCCAGAACCACCATAATGTTCCTCTTATTGGTTCTATCTGCCACAATCCCCCCAATAGGTGATAACACGATCATAGGGATAAAAGAGCAGGCTGATACAATCCCAAACAACGCCGGTGAGTTGGTCTGATTCAAAAGATACAAGGGCAATGCAAATCTTAAAATAGCATTTCCAAATAATGATATAACTTGACCAATAACTACAAGAATAAAATCTTTACTTAACATAATCTTCCTCCATTTTAAATACCTACCGTCGGTATGTATACTCCTAAAATAAAACTACCAAATTGGTAGTTATTTTATTTATATTGTTATTTTTATTTATCTGCTAAAGACCTTAACTGCTCCAATCGAGCTTCAAGGTCTTTATTTATAAATGAGATTCCCATAGATAACATCATTTCATTGAAAAAAGCAATCTTTGATAGTACTTCTTCTTTCTTCATGGGATAAACAAGAGGATTCAACCATATATTACTCATTAGAATTAAAACCTGAGCCAATTCTTTTGGATATTTGGTGCATATTGACCCATCCTGCACACCTTCCTCTAGGACTGGTTCAACATAATTAGGGACTATATCCTCCACAATACTTTTTAATTGAATAGCAAGTAAACGCGGATTTTCCAATAGCTTTGGTGAAGCCGCAAATAATTCTACATGTTGCTTGCTCTGCAATGACGATGCAAACATGTTTTGAAGTTTTTCCATTCCATTTAGTTTTTTGTTACCAAGAATTGCTGTCATTTCATCTTCAATACCCTTAGATATTCTTTTATATACTGCAATCAAAATACTTTCTTTGGATTTAAAGTGATGATAGATGGCGCCCTTACTTAGCCCCCCAAGCTGATCAATAATATCTTGTATAGATGTATGGTCATACCCTTTTTGGATAAAGAGCCTTAGTGATACATCAAGAATCAAATTCACTGTTTCTTCTGGATATTTGTTTTTTGCCATGATTTCACCTCATATACATACCGTTAGTATGTATATATTAGCATCATATTTATAACTTGTCAATAACAGCAATTCTAAAATAAAGATGTAATTGTTTATTTTTTTGTGATAAAATAACAAGGCATATTTTACAAGACATATGAGAATTGTCTGTTTATAAAATAAAATTGGAATTAGGAGATTATAAAATTATGGAATTTATTGAAATATTTAAAGCGATTGTTTTAGGTATTGTAGAAGGTATTACAGAATGGCTTCCTATCAGCAGCACTGGGCATATGATTCTAGTGGATGAATTTTTAAAACTGAATATGTCAGCCGCATTTAAAGAAATGTTTTTGGTTGTGATTCAGCTTGGAGCCATCATGGCAGTTGTAGTTCTTTATTGGAAAAAACTTTTTCCGATATCACTGGACAGAAAGCCTATTATTCAAAAAGAAATTATATCTATATGGTTAAAAATATTTGTTGCCTGTGTTCCGGCAGCAATCATCGGTCTTTTGTTCGATGACCAAATTGAAGCCTTATTTTTCAATTATCAAACGGTTTCAATCACATTAATATTATATGGAATATTATTTATTTTAATTGAAGTAAAAAATAAAAACAGAATGACACATATTAATAACATTTCACATATTACTTATAAAACAGCACTGCTTATTGGTATATTTCAATTGCTGGCATTAATTCCGGGCACTTCACGATCTGGTGCAACAATTCTTGGAGCAATTTTAATTGGAACTTCCAGAACAGTTGCCGCTGAATTTACTTTTTACCTTGCAGTTCCAGTTATGTTTGGAGCTAGTCTGTTAAAAATGATTAAATTCGGTTTTTCTTTTACAGGTATGGAAATCGTAATCCTTCTTACAGGTACAATCTCAGCCTTTATCGTATCCATCTTGGCTATTAAATTCCTTATGGGCTACATAAAGAAACATGATTTCCAGGCCTTTGGATGGTACCGAATTATACTAGGCATTGCAGTTCTGGCATATTTTTCATTCTTTTAATGATAAAATGATGCTATTGCCAATTTATTAGAATAATTGGCAAATATATGACGCATACTTTATCAGAGGTGATAAAAATGAATAATATGAATCATAGAAATGCAGTTGCCAAACGAAAGAATGCTAGTAAAGCAGCTTCGTCAGAGCAGAATAATAACACTGAAAATAAAACAGAAAATAATAATCAGCAAAATTAAACAACAGTACAAAATAATATGTCTTATTAAAAATATCCTCTTCCATTCTGAAAGAGGATATTTTTATATCTATACAAATCTTAAATATAGGATATAAGTTCTTCTACTGACTTACGCTTTGGAACTTCAGGCGTAAACTTTGGATATCCAACAGCAATAATTGCTGCCACCTGCTGTCCTTCAGGAATGGAAACCGCTTCTCCTACTTGGTCATCATCAAAAATACCCATTATAACAGACCCAACTCCCTTAGTATGAGCTGCTAGGCAAAAGGTCTGTGATGCTATACCTGCATCAAACATTTGCCATCTATCACCTTTTGGGGTAGAAAATGATCCATCCTTTTCGTATCCACTACGTCCTTTTACCATAGTAACAATTACTAAAGCTGCTGCATCTTTCATTGTTTTTGTATTATATTCAAATCCTAATACACATTCTTGAGAAATCTTTTCAATCTTTTCCCTGTCTTCAACTATTATATAACGTACAATTTGTGTATTTTTCCATGATGGAGCATAAGAAGCAGACTCTATAATCTCTTCCATCACTTCATGAGGAATGATTTTCTCTTCATATTTTCTTACACTTCGTCTTTCCTTAATACATGATATAGCATCCATAATTTTCCCCTCCGTTTTTCCAATAATTAGCTATTCTATTATTATATAATAAATAAAAAAAATTACTAGCTTAAATAAATTCCTGTACCCTGCCCACTTGTCCATCAGTTAACATTACTTTGATACCATGAGGGTGAAAACTGCTTTTGGTCAGTAATTTTCCAACCGTTCCCTCTGTAAGTTTTCCTGTTCTTTGATCCGCTTTTAATACAATTTTTACTTTAGCACCGATTTTAACATCGGATCTATTTTGTCCGTTCATTTTCTCTCCTTGTCTTGACATTAACTCTACTACTCATTTTCTTTTTTTATGAGTTCTTCTATCTGCTTTTTTGTTTCCAGGGGCAATGAATCAATTAGGTAACTGCGGTCCCTTCCTTGCATTTCCTTATATTCCTTCTTGATTCTTTCATTAGCTGCTTCAATCTCAATCTTCAGTTCTCTTGCCGATAACAAAGAACATCCTGATCCTCTTACAATCATCTGCTGTAAACCATCTGATGTTGCAACTACTATAGTATATTTCTTCTTATTATCATAGGCAAATTTCTCAATATACTGATCTGCGGTTTGTGCCTCTCTTGTATATACCATATGTATATTTTGATAGTTGATTACTTCCTCATGATGCCCCTGAACGCGGTAAGCATCAAACACAGCGATAATCTGGCAGTTTCGAATCCCCTGATAGTTGCTTAGCATATCAAGCAATTTCATTCTGGCGCCTTCCATATTATCCTCTACAAGCTCCTTCAGCTCAGGCCATGCATGTATAATATTATACCCATCCACAAGAAGAAACACTTCGTTCGTTTCCTTTGGTATGCTCACATAGCTAGGAAGTTCATAATAGCTGTCCCTTGCAGGCTTATGTCTTTTCCATACAGATTTCTTTCCTTGATTAGCATAATAGGTATTGTTAATAATCTTGTCTATTTCATCCAAACTAATCGAAGGTTCTTCCGTTAATGAGAGTTTGCTTTGAACTGATTCTCCAGATATATGTTCTTTACTCTGCAGATAACTTTCAACATGCATATAATCTTTAACCTTATCCCAATCCACCAGAAAACCCGAACCATGTGTACAAAATACAGAACCTGTAGGATTTTGTAAATCTCTATCCGCATCATAACCAATACCTTTTATGACTTCTTGGGTATTATGACACGGTTCATATCCCTTCATCATACAAAACAGCCTGCCAAGGCCTTTGGTATAAGCTGTTACCTCTTTCTGATAGTTTCTCATGTTAATAACAGGAGCACTGCCCACAAGAACTGCCATTTCATGTTTCGACTGTGAAAGGGTACATGTTCCATGCATTTTTTCTATGTCAGTCATAGCCCTTCCTACCATTTTTTCAGGCAATTCAAGCTGAAATGAATAATAAGGCTCTAACAATATGGATTGTGCTTCCTTTAACCCCTGACGTACAGCACGGTAAGTGGCCTCTCTGAAGTCACCGCCTTCTGTATGCTTATTATGTGCTCTGCCTGAGACTAAAGTAATTTTCATATCGGTAATTTCTGATCCTGTCAAAACTCCCTTATGAGCTTTTTCTTGAAGATGGGTTAAAATAAGTCTTTGCCAGTTTTTACCCAATACATCTTCACTACATTGAACTCCCCATTGTAAACCACTCCCCGGTTCTCCCTGCTCTAATAATAAATGAACTTCTGCATAATGTCGTAGTGGTTCAAAATGCCCTACCCCTTCAATTGTGTTGGCTATGGTCTCTTTATATACAATCCTTCCGGCATCAAAAGTCACTTGAACACCAAAACGACTTAGTATCATACTCTGCAGAATTTCAATCTGCACTTCTCCCATAATTTGAACCTGAATTTCCTGCAAATGTTCATCCCAAACAATATGAAGTTCTGGCTCTTCTTCTTCAATCTGATGCAGCTTTGGAATCATCATCCTTAGATCACAGCCTTCAGACAATATCATCTGATAAAACAATACCGGTTCTAATACTGGTTTATCTGAGGCTTCCTCTATTCCTAAACCTTCGCCCGGTATGGTTTGGCTAAGTCCTGTTACCGCGCATACACATCCTGCAGCTATCTCATTTACTGCTTCAAATTTCTGGCCCGAATAGATACGGATTTGGTTAACTTTCTCTTCCCAAATTCCATTGGATAAGACATCTTTCACCTTAAGATTTCCACCTGTAAGCTTCATGTGAGTAATCCGGTTACCTTGCTCATCTCTTGTTATTTTAAATATTTTAGCCCCAAATTCATCAGGATAGTATGGCATAATTGAATACTTGATTATACCCTGAATAAACTGTTCAATGCCCTCTAGTTTTAAAGCTGAACCAAAAAAACATGGAAATATCTTCCGATCTTCAATAGCCTTTTTAATTTGCTGTTCTCCAACATAACCTGTTTCCAGATAAGTTTCCATCATTGTTTCATCGCTCATGGCCAGCTGTTCATAAAAGCCATCCGCTTTAACTTGTCCAAAATCAATGCATTCATCATCCAACTGTCTTTTTATTTCTTTTATTAACTCGGCTTTATTGGTTCCATTTTGATCCATTTTATTGATGAATAAAAACACAGGAATCCCATACATATCAAGCAGCTGCCATAAGGTTTTGGTATGCCCCTGTACTCCATCTGCGCCACTTATTACTAAAATGGCATAATCCAACACTTGAAGTGTTCTCTCCATTTCAGCAGAAAAATCAACATGCCCTGGTGTGTCTAATAAAGTAATCTGAGTCTCCCCTATTTCAAATATGGCCTGTTTGGAAAAAATGGTGATTCCTCTTGCCCTTTCTAACTCATATGTATCTAAATAAGCATCCTTATTGTCCACCCTTCCAAGCTTTCCAATTTTTCCACACTGATAAAGTATTCCTTCTGATAATGAAGTTTTACCTGCATCTACATGCGCTAGTATTCCAATGACTAATTTTTTCATCATCTATTTAAATCCTTCACCTTTTCTGACTTTTAAATACCTAAACTGTCCATTCATTTGTATTCTTCTATTCTTATGATAACAGTAAGTTTGCAATTTGACAATTTTATTGTGAAAATGGTGTTATTAAGTAAATTAAATTATCGCCAAAAAGACTATAAACTGAATTACTTTTACGCATCCGGCCTATAGTCTTTAAGTTATTTCTTATGGCATTTTTATATTGATTTTAATTAAAACAAATAATCCTATTGTTCATTTTTAAAAGGATTTTGAAACAAGGGTCCTGATTTTATACTTTTATCTTGAGAATCACCCTTAGTATTTTTAGATTTTTTGTCATTCTTTATTTTGTCGTTTTGTTTATTATTATCCATATTTTTATGCTCCTTTAATAAAATATTTTTATTAGTTTGCACATTTTGGCTATATTTATAATAAAAAACCTAACTATATTCCTGCTGCTCCAAAATCTGCATTCCGCATTTTGGACAAACACTCCAATCAGCTTCTAGATAAAATCCACAATTTTGGCACCCCTTTTCATTGCATCACCATAAACGTAGAGGCCCACTAATACTGGCACGCCTATACATAGTATCAATAATATAATTAATGGCATCAAATTTAAAAAGATAATGAGCTCTCCTATTTTTTATTCATAGTTATATTTATGTACGACACTACCTAAAAAAGAATACTACTATGGCAACACCAAAGATAAATAGTGCAACAAAAAGACTAAATATGGCAACCGCTTTATTATATTTCCAAAATTGTAATGTTTGAATCAACATCAGCAATCCTAATAATGGCTCAACTACATTTATTAAGTCTTTCCACCTACCTGCAAGACTTAAAACGGACAATATGATAACAGAAATTGAAAGAATTAGACCAAACACTGTCAACCCTTTTTCTAATGTAGATCTTTCTTTCCATTTTGGCATTTGTTTTTTCACATGGATTTCCATCTTTATTTCCTCCCTGAATTAAGAGTATTGTATTTTCGATTGCATTGTCCCTTTACGTTGATTATTTATCCACTTCAATATTAATCCAGCAATCGCAATCAATAATGTAATTGTTGTGATAAGTCCACCTTCAGGGCCAAAAGTCCCTCCTGTAAGTAAACTAGACCCTATTTGTTGTGTTTGAAAGATCTTTTCTCCATTATCAGCAAAACCGCTGACAGGAAGACCATAGATATTTCCAAGAGCAAAATTCCAGGCAAAATGCAAGCCACAAACTCCCCATATATTTCCGTTAAGAATAGCATAACCTGCGAAAAATATACCGGATAATGTCAAATTTATAAAAGATAAAACGGTTACTCCAGAACTAAATAAATGAAGAATACCAAATATGATTGCCGTGATAGAAATTGCTATAATTGGTGTACTGTTTTTTTCTAAACTGGGAATCAGCCATCCTCTTATTGCAATTTCCTCTGAAGCACTTTGTACAATCCAGCCCAATGCCATAATACCAAGATTTATTATTATGTAACTATAATCTAGTGGATCATATTTCAATGTTATCGCTCCTGTTAAAAGCAACGTCAGGGTAACTGTTGTTATTGTACATAAACCAATCATAAATCCCGTAATATATAGTTTAAAAGGATTATTGGTTTGAAAGCCAATCGAATTCACTGGACGTTTTTCCACAAATTTTACCCATGAAAAGAAAATTATTATCTGTGTTCCACAAACCATTATTTTTCTTAATGCAAGCATAATCGTCCCATTGACATCAGCAATCAACCCAAATACATTGAAAAAAGCCTGCGTAAGCAGACGCCCTAATCCAAGTCCAATCAACCACAGTAAAAAATAAACTACAATTGTTAATGGAATATTCAATTTCATTCTACTTGTTTTTTGTTGTAGAAACAACTCACTCTCTTTTAAATACTGATTTATAACACTCACGTGGCCTCCCATAATCGATTATTTTAACTGCATGATACAAGAAATTAGCATTACCATTCAAATAAGGCAATGCATCATTTCAATTTTCGCATATCCAAATATATCGGGTAAAATCTCCTTTAATTGTTTTTTCTGCTCTGCAGTAGTCAACAATCTTTAGTTGTTCCCAATTTAGCTTTTCTCTAATATCCGTTGACGTGACTATTACCATTTTACTTGCAATCTGTTTAGCATGCTTGATGATATCCCATTGTTTTTCTTCATCAAAATGGCTGAAGTTATTATATGGTAAATCAGCAATAACAGCATCATAATGTTCTTTAATATCTTTCATATCACCCGTTACGATTTTAGCATGATATTGATAGTGGGCCAAATTTAAACGGGCAAATTCTGCAACCTTGGAATTAATCTCCCAGCCAGATATATTATATCCTGCAAAAACACCTTCTAAAATGACCGTTCCTACACCACAACAGGTATCAATTAAGCGCTTTGAAGTATCACCTCTACCCGCCGCATTGATAAGCACCTTAGCCATATTAACTCCTAATGCGCTAGAAAAGGAGTATGGCTTTTGCTTATGATTACGCCACTCATAATTATTTTGTTGTAAATAACCAAAGTACCAATAACCCTGATAAGATGTAATACCTAACATGATTTTCGGTGACTGGAAGGATGGGTAACCATATATACGAAGCCCTACTTCTTTTGACAATTTTTTTCCCTGATTAATATTTGGATCTCTGTTATACATGGCAACATACTTCACCATAAAATCATTTGCTCTAAAATCATCTGTTATAATTGCATCAAGAATTTCATTGAAAGTCTTTTTCTTATATATGATTTTTAATCTATTCTTTAGAAAAGGGCTAATGGATGGATCAACCTCTTTATCTGTAAAAAACACTTTATTTTTAAACTCATCATCAAAAAGCGCCCTAAATTCAAAAGCACACAAATTATGATCCTGCACATTATAGTTTACGTTATAAATATATTGGCCCCTTTTCATTAGTTGATCTCCATTTTCTTTATTCTCGTCTTATATCTTTCACCATACTGTAGTTTTGCTTTTTCGGAATATATGCTAATAAATTCTTCTTTTGCATTGGTATACGCATCTCTATTATATTCGTATTTTTCCTTTAACCGCCTTTTTAAATCTGAATATTCCTTAGCAGCCTCTGGATGTTCAATTAAATAATCCCTAAAATATAATTCACTCCAATTATCAGTATGGAAACAGCTCCCACAATTCCTCCAGTGTCATTTCTGATAATTCCTTTGGCATTAAACTATTCCCCCAGTTTATTCAGCATATCATAACTCAACTTCCGAAATACCTGACAATATTTTTCAAATCCGTCCTGTCCAATTATATAAATATTGGGCATATAAGCCATTCTTTTTTTAGAATATGCGATACGTTCTAAACCATTATCTACAGATGTATGATTACTTAATGCCACATCTACATTTTTTATTTTTGCTTCATTCATAAAGTAATCTAATGACTTCAGATATTGCTTCACTTGGTTTTTTGTCCATGGTGGTGTCGTGCCGCCCCACAATGCTGCCATATGTATTTCTTCCTCTTCTTTTACAGGAAATATATAGCTTAAACCTCCTGGAGTATGTCCAGAGGTTCCATAAACATATATGGTTTTATCTCCTAATGTTATGGTATCTCCATCCTGTACATGAACATCTATTTTATAATTTTTCCAGGTTTCTGGTCTTTCTGGTTTGGTTGGGTGCTCCTGCCAAAAAATATCATCTACTTTGGAAAGGTATGTTTCTACGTGATATTTTTCAACAAACCATCTTCCGCATCCAGTATGATCAACATGTCCATGTGTCAATACCAGTTTTTTTATTGTATCAGGATCCCATCCCATATCATTAATTGCATCTATTATTGCATCAAAAGCCTTTTTTTCCGGCCATATAGCATCTATCACGATTAACCCTGCACTCGTCTTTAATACAAAACAATTTGTTTCTCTTTGTGCAACAATTAGCAAATCATCGAAAATCATAGCATGGGTAAAAAATGACATATCTTCCATTGCTTTAATTGTTTCTTTAGTAACTACTGGTTTATTTAATCTATTCATTTTATTATACGCTCCTCTTGATATCATACCATAAATTTCTATTTCTTTCCACCGCTCTCATTTTGTGCCATAAGAAAAATCATACTGTCTTGCAATAAATCTAATTCTCCTAAAGAATTCTAGAAAAATTTCTAAATAACTGCTTTTTATCAATATAATTTGCCTCTAGTTCTTTAATATCACCTGTATCTATATTTAAAATATACCTCTTAGCATCTTCCAAAGGCATTCCATTTTCTACAGATAAAAATGTAATTGTATCATCATCCAAATACATCGGATCAATAAACACATAACCATTTTTTTTGGTTTTTTCTATTACCTTTGCCTCTTTAGGCGACGATAAATTAATTTTAAATAACTGACCATCCTCTCCAGTTGTTTTTCTAAACTTTGATATTACCAATGTATCTCCATTCAAACTAACTGTAATATACCCAATTATATTATCATCTTCTGCTGTATATAGTAATTCACTTTTATTTGAATTTAAATCATAGCACCATATACTTGATCCCAATATGACGCCTTCACCCTGAACTGCAATATTTCTGAACAGCGTTTTTGTATAATATATCTTTGACTTACTTTCTACTATGGTAGGATTTGATAATTTTGAAAATATAACTGTATCATCCTCTATATCATTCGATGATTTACTGCTGCCATACTGTTGTAAAATATTATTGACATCTTCTTTTTCTGTTAGAAGTTCAAATGTGTTTTTTGATTTATCATTATAATTGTTTTCACCTGTTATCAAAGCATTGTAGCCTTCTTGTATATTAACGGTTTTTCCTGTCTCGGTATCTAAAATTAAGATTTTTTCCATCGGATATCCATTTGGAATTTCAACCTTTCTTAAAAGTATATTTTTTGGGTCAATAAACATTACCCCTTTAAGTTCGCTAGGAAGTTTCTCATCTCTAAAAAACTCTTTTTCTGTGTGGTTTTCAATATCCTTTACAACTAGATATTCATGTGTACCTTGTTCATTCCAAATTGTATATGCATATTTTTGTCCATTTGCAGTCATAGTGGCACCTTCTACAAAGGTATCGTTTGGGAATGATGCAATCTTTCTAAAATTATCAGTTTCTGTATTATAAACAACAAAATCAATTTTATTGTTGCCCTTCACAAAACCAGTCAAATTGCCACTATAATTATTTTCTATTCTTTGTATACAACCCATACACAGAATAGAAATTAACACTATTACTACAACAGTTTCCATTCTCCTTTTTTTCATTTTTTGCTACTTCTCCTTTATATTTTAATAATACATACGCCTAATATTATAATAACACTGTACCACTCTACAATGATTAAAAAAAGAACCAATCACTTAAGACTGGCCCTTATTTGATATTCTGCCATTAACGATTCAACATCCATACTGAGTAATTCAACACTCCGGCAAAACTTACCCACAGAATATATGGAATCATCAAATAGCCTGCTATCTTATCAAGTTTATAAAATTTTACAGTAGTAATAGCAATTAAAATCCAAAGGATGATGAGCCATATAAATGCCAAACCTCTCATACCTAATCCAAAGAAAATAATCGACCAAAGGAAGTTAAATATTAGCTGAATCACATAAAAAAACAGTGCGCTTTTCACCTCTCGGTTTTCAGTTCCCTTTAAATAAATTCTGTAACTTGCAATTCCCATAAGTATATACAATAACGTCCATACTATAGGAAATATACTTCCAGAAGGAGCAAATTCAGGCTTATTCAACTGTTGAAATTTTACCATAGTATCGCTTGTTAGGAATGCACTTAAGGCTCCTACTGCCAGTGGTATAACTATGGCAATTATTAATCCCCAAATGCTGCCTTTTTTAGTTAAATATGTTTTTTTCATTTTAACCACTTCCTTTTTATTAACTTACCACTATTATATTTTTGTATCTCCTATCTTATTCACCATAATACTCAGCGAACTGCAATTCTACTTGTATTGGTTTAGGATTTTTTCTATTAGCAATTTCAGTTGTTTGAAGAAGCCACCCTGAGCTTAATTTTGATTTCATATTTACTTTAAGTCCACCCTTGCCATTTGACAAATATCCATAATATTTTATACCTTTATAATTGGGTAAAAGTGCCTTGCCGTTTCCTTGATAGCGATATTGCTTTACATTATTTGACGGATAGTCACCCGTTCCATCTGAAATATTGATTGCTGTCATTAAATATAGAATTGAACTTATTCTTAAGTCTGTACTTTGAAGTTTACTGTTCTTAGGATAATACTTATAAAAAAACTTGTTTTCCGAATATACTCCAAGCCCACTGTCAGGCAAAAAATTACTGTAAATGTTAAATGCCTTATTTGTAAATTTATACGTAAGCGGAAAATATGTTACATCCCCATATCTAAGAAATGGATATGGCTCTTTTACATTATCTATTTTTGTATTATTAATAGTGATTGGTGTGCTTACAATATTTGCAACCACCGAGGACGGATTAGTACATTTTGCACTAGGTTCTGTAATCGTTGGAATTGTGGCATTCTTTCTAAGTGATACAGTGAGTCCTTTCGTTTTTGTCCATTCACTTTCAAGCCCCAGTAACTTACAGTAATCATAGGTCATTGGCATGTATGTTATATTCTTATAAACCAACAACGGATATTCAGCTGTCTTACTATCTACAATAGTTCCATTAATTTGCACTCTAAAACTAGGTAAAGAAGCCTTTACTGTTTTTTCTGCTGCAAAGCTGTTAACTACAAATACAGACTGAGCCATTACAAACAGTAGGGAAAAAACTAATATACATCTCTTCATTTATCAAACTACTCCTTTTACACTCTTGACATTTTACTAAATGAGGTATTTTACTCCTGTTTACAGCGTTATGGTTACTTCGTCACCATCCTTTGATTTAACCTCCACCAATTTCAGTCCTCTATAACCTCTTAGATATTTTATACTTCTGGCAAGTTCATCAAAATCTATGCAGTCAATGATATCTCTTTGCTTCTGATTCAGGTTCTTTCCAGATTTCTCTATAGCATAGGAAGCTATTCTACAGCCTAAACTTGCAATACTTAAAGGCATAGGAATAAAAAAGCTTTTACCATTTTTCTCTCTTATATAAATTCTCATCGTCCTTTGCCTCCAATGCAGTTACTCAACAACAATTTCAACGTTGTCCCCTTTTTCACTTTTCACATCTACAATTTTACCGTCTAAACCATCACTTACCGCCTCAAGAATGGCCTGAATGTCTATATCCTCCATACCTTCTATTCCTTCTACCTTAGGTATTCTCTTAATAGCTCCGCCTATAGTTCTTATGAACTTAACGGGTATATTTATATTTACATTGTCTCCATTTTGCGAGTCAACTCTAATCTTTAGCATTTTATCAGAGTTCATTACTGCAGGAACATTAGCTTTAGGAGTATATAACACCTCTATAAGTTCTTCCGCTTTCTCCGCATCAATTTTTCCCTCTTCCAGCATCTTTAATACCTTCATAACTTCATCATTCATTTAATCCAACTCCCCTTTCAAACTATTTCTTTAATAAATTAATTGCTTCTTCTGCTGTAATTTCTCCTTTTTCAAGCTTATCAATTACTTCTGAACTGTTATCAGTTTTTTCCTTAATCGGCGCATATCCCAGTGAAGCAATTAAATCTTCGATTTTGCTTCGAACTGTTGGATAAGAGATTCCAAGTTCCTTTTCAACATCTTTAATATTCCCTCTGCATTTTATGAAAACTTCTGCAAAATTCAGTTGTTCCATAGTAAGGTAAGAAAACTTAGAAAGTTCAAATTCATTTTCAATAACAGTGTTACACTTTTTACATGTTAATTTTGTAACTGTAAGTTTGGAACTACATACAGGACATTTGGTTAATATTTTATACGACATATAAATCACTCTCCATAATTGCATTATACTACTTATTTTTATATTTTCAATATAAAAATTAATTTATTTTATTTAATTTTGTTTTAATATTAATATTTTTAATTTGATTATTAATTTTTATCATTAATTTAAGAAAGAAATTATTTTGAAAGTTTCAGGGATTATAAAATGCAAAGGGTCAGATTCCTCTAACCCTTTAAATATCAGAACATTTATTTGTAGCATTGCGAGATTTCTTTTCATCGTACATTTTCTGATCTATGGTATGTAAAAATAATTCAGAACAGTTCCCGATTGATGGGTGGTATACCTCATAACCCATGCTGAAGCTCAGCTTATATGGCTTTTTTGAATTCTCATTAAAAGCTAAAAGATTATCATTAATACGTTGTATAGTACTCTCTAAGTCAATAGGATCATCCACATCAATAATCAAACAAAATTCATCTCCCCCATATCGTGCAATGAACTCATTGTGTTGAATTGAATTACGCAAAATGTTAACCGTATCTGTAAGGGCAATGTCACCTTCATAATGGCCAAAGCAATCGTTAATAGATTTAAAATTGTCAATGTCAAGCAGTATTGCAGAGAAAGAGTGATTGCTGGTTGCCGCATCAATTTTATTTTGCATATGTTTGTCTAGTTCCTTACGATTGAAAGCGCCAGTTAAATAATCTATAGACATTGTTCGGTTTTGAATATTTGTAAATACAACCTGTACAGCTAAAGTTGCACTGATTAATGAGAAAGGCAGTCCATAAATTAAAAACTGTAGTCCCCATCCTAACAATGGTAAAATAAGAAAAAGAATCAACGCCCTATAATATCTCATTTCTATTTTGGACTTTTGATTAATGAGAAAGCCTTCGATAATGAGCATCATAACAAAAAGAATAAGCATTGGAATCCAGAATAAAGGGCCTCGATGATAGATTCCAGCTTCATCAAAATAAAAAACCTGTCTAGTAAAGGCTGTTGAAATTACTATAGCACTGCAAGCTACAGCTAATATCAAGAGGATCTTATATATTCTTTGTTTTAGTACCATATCTAAATTTGAAATCTGCGTACAAACATAAAGATAATACATAGGGAGCAACATCGTATTGAGAATAATTTCAAAGTAATTACCTGCGGCGGCAAAAGGAAAAATCCAATCAGAAACACCATAGAGGCTGCTTATTATATCCGCCACAAACGAGAACATCATAATAATCAAAATCAAAGAGAAGTACCGTTCCGGAGTGGAACTAACATTTCGATATCGGCTATCCATTATAATAAAAAAGCATAACTGAAGCATGCAATATATGCAGAAGCATAAGTAAGGCAAAGAAAACATAAGAGTTTCTCCTTTTCAAAAATTATTTCTTGCTTTTTTCTAATACATTTTCCACTGCGTCAAATGCTTTTCTCATAAAATTAATTTTTTTATCGAAAATAATTTTTCCATCTTCTTGGATTTTTATTTCTACTATAACCCTATCATTTTTTTCTGTTTTTTCGGTTCCGCCACCTAAGGTGGTCCATATAATGTCAACATCAGACGGATCTAATTTTTTTCGTGTTTGCACAACAAATTGCGCTCCATCAAAAAAGGCCATTTCTGATTTTGCATTTATAATAAGTTGATTATTTTGCTGATATACTTTTACCGAATTATAATCTTCTTTTGATTCCGTTAATAATTCATTGGTATTTACTGCTATTTCAAATGGATTGCTTTGATTTTGCTTATGCACGTGCAAAAAATACAATCCACCAGAACTACATAAGAATATTAATACGAATATTATAAGAATAATGTTTTTCTTTTTCATATCTTTCGTCATTTTCTCCCTGTTAACTCTGAATGTCCCGATTGTCACCGATTCCACTTTTTTGTGCAATAATTCCCATTATATTACTATAATCGCTGTTCATTATCTTTTCAAGTTTTTAATTTTTATCTATCTTTGAATTTCTTAAGTAACCGAAAAAATTGGATATCAGAAGTCCTAGAATGACAATTGCTGCCCCTAACCATTGTACCACTGACAAGTATTCCTCCAGGACAATCTGAGCTGTAATTAAACCGATTACGGGAACTAAAATTGACAGGGGAGCTACCTTCCCAGCCGGATATTTCGCAATTAATGTACCCCAAATACCATATGCAATTACTGTTGAGATTAGTGCAAGATATAGGATAGAGAAAACAGATAAAGCCTTTAAATTAATTAATGCATACAATACAGTAGCTGGTTTATCTAAAATCAATGTAACTAATAGCATCGGCAATGGTGGTACAATACTTGACCATACCACCAGGCTTAACATATTTAACTTTTTTCCTCTAGCTATAGCTTCTTTGGAAGCCTGCATTGCTATTATATTGGAAATGCCCCAAAAAAAAGCCCAATCACCGCCACCATAAGACCTATTAACTGACTTATTTTTATTTGTTCTTTAAATAAGATGGCCGCAAATAAAATTGTAAAAAAGGCCTGTGCTTGTAAAATGACTGATGAAATACCCGCTGGCATTCCCAAATTTACTGCACAAAATAAACAGGAAAATTGCCCAACACCTACAGTCATTCCATAAGCTACAATATATTTCCAACTTGTTTCAGGGCGCTTGATAAATATTATTGCAGGTAGTGACGCAAAAGTATACCTTAATGACACCAATAATATAGGAGGTATTTCACTAAGCCCCAATTTTATAACTGTAAAATTAACTCCCCATATTACAATAACAATTACTGCGAGTATAAAATCTCGTATTTTCATAAAACGTACTCCTTAGATTCAAATTGAAAATCATTCCTTCTTCTCTATAATTTTGTCAAGTTCATTATTAAATTTTTTAGCTTCTCTAATTGTAATGCATATCATTTTTCCATTTCACAATAAGTCACTTTTCTTATGTCCACTCTTTCCAAACTTCTGGCTTGTATCCAACCGTAGCTTGCTTTCCATTTCTTACAATTGGTGTCAACAGTACATGCTGATTCTCTAACACTTTTTCATCTTTATTTTCATCTGCTATATACTTGATTAGCGCTAATCCATCTTTATCTTTGCAGTTTTGATTTATCAACTGTTCAAGCCCGCCAACTGCTTGTTTAACGCTATTAAACTCACCTTTGCTCATGCCCTTTTCCTTCATATCTATGAACTGGCACTTTACACCACGCTCTTTAAAATATCTTTGTGCCTTTTTGGTTTCAAAACACTTTGTAGTCCCATATATTTGTATATTCATTTTTTTATTTTCCTTCTCCTCTGAATTTGTGTATGCCTATAATGTTACCAACAAATTGGAATTCAACCTGTTTTGCTAATTTCATCTGTTATTAATGCTTTTGAAATATACATGGCTTTTATCATCTTTTTGAAACGGGTATTATTAGAGGTACCTTCCGCAAATTTTTGCTGTGCTTTTTCGCATTTACTGATAATCGAGGATACAGGACTCAGCGCTTCTACTAATTCTTCTTTTATATATTTTTCCATAGTATTTTCATCCGTTATCAATGATTTCGAAATATACAATGCTTTTATCCTGTTCTTAAGAAGGGTGTGTTGAGAGGTACCCTCCACAAATTTGGGCTGTATTTTTTCACATCTACTGATAACTGAAAAAAGAATTTTTAGAGTTTCTTCTAATTCTTCTCTTGTATATTTGTCCATAACATTTTCACCTTAACTTTTGATTTATTGCTCGCTGTATTATATAAATAATCGGTCATTTTTTAACTGGTTCAAATGAAGTGTTCATTAATAATCATATGCTCTCGCAGTTGTTTTAGTAATACAGTAAAATTAGTGTTTTCAATGGGTGCAGATAAAATATGAACTTCTGTCCCATAATGCTCTGATGAAAATCCGTTCTCAAAGAATATTGAAAAGAAAGGAGTCATTTTATTATATATCTTGGTATCTAATGGTTTTGTTGTGTGCTGAAGCATGTCAATAAATTTGTCATCTATAATGCCTTCAATGATTGTGCCAAATTCCCAATCATCTGCTTTTTCATTTCCAAACTTCAATGCATTTTTAATTTCTTCCAATTCTTCTCTCCAACAGTGAATTTCAAATTTTAAACCAACCTCCGCAAACATAGTAATTAATTGTTTCCAATAAGTATTGTCATTCATAGAATTGTCCTCCATCTGAATTTCAATTTGTAAGTTATTCATATGAAATCACCTCATATAATTCATAATAAAAAGTGTATGCCAATCAACTGGGCTTAACTATTCCTGCTTCAAACAGTGTTTCAAACGTATTTACTGCTCCACCATGTTCAACAATTTTCCCATCTTGTATTTTATCTATATCTACACCAGTAAAGGTCAATTCTTTATTAGTCGGTTTCATGCCTAACCATTCCCCCCTATGTGTTCCCTTCATAATAAATTCAGAAATCACATAATCCCCATCACAATATTGACAGGTAATTTTCATCGTATAATCTGGATATGTCTTCTTCACATCAATCAAATGTTGTTTCATTCCATCGATTCCAATGCTAATAATCTTCTCACCAATTTTAACTGTACAATCTTTCGCAATATAGTTGGATACCTCATCAAGCAAATTGCTTGACACAACTGTCTCGTAAAAATATTTTACAATCTCTTTATTATTCAATGTAGAAATCCTCCAATTTTATGAATAAATTATCTATTGAGGTAGATATATCAGAAATCATTCTTAAATATGGTTAAGTCCTTCCAAAAAAGTTTCTCTGACTTTGTTTTTATCCCATGGAAATTATCTTCAAAGTCTTTGTAGTGTTCTGCCCCAAGTTTTACATATAAATTTTTTGCATTCACATTCCCCTGCAAGATACAAATACTCATATTACTATAGTGATTGTTTAATCCATATTGACCAACTTTTATCAACAAACTGGTTCCTATGCCTTTTCCCCTGGCTCTAACATCCACATGCAATGATGCTAAATATATGCAGTTGTCCTCTTTTGAATCTGGTTCAAATGAAGCAAAACCCAGTATTTCATCCTTTTCATCCAATGCTACCAGTATTTGTTTTTTATGATCAGATAAAAACTCAACATACTCATTTCTCATTTGTTCAATATCTAAATGATCTAGAAACTCATCTGACAAAATGCCCTTATATGTTTCCCTCCAGTTATCATAGTTTATCTTTGAGATCGTGCGGCAATCGTCCATATTGGCTAATCTAATATTCATTAATATGACTCCAAATCTAATTATTTAGCACAAAGTAAATAACACTAATCATTTATAGTAGTAACTCTTAATATTTGTCTTTCTCAATAGTCTCTATAAATTCTTCAATCTGCTCATAATGTTCCGCATCCTCTGAACCGTACAATAAATCATAGTCATCATTTACCATAAGCATAATCACTTCATCTTCGTTATTCCCATAGAAACTCATCTCACACCATTGATGTAATTCAAAAGGAAGTTTATTATACCTTCCTCGAATTTTTTCAGCCTGCTCCTCGGATATCATATAAATATCTTCGCAGGCGTAAGTCATTCCCCAACTGGCGGCCTGAAATAATGTCATAGCGTTGAAGAAATCCGTCAGGTTATCTGTCTCTAATGCATATTCATCCCCTGACGTTCTACAATAGACAGGAGGATCTTCCTTACATAAATCTTCTTTCTTTATCCCCCACTCTGCTGCCCCCTGGTTTTCTATATAAAATATTACATAATCATCTGACTCATACAGTGACTTTGGTTCACAAAGGTGATTCTGTGACTTATTAATTCTTTCATGCTTCCCTAGCTGCTTATAGTAATCCTTAAGTACACTAGGTAATATGCCCCATTTCTTTTCTGCAGCTTCTATTTCATTATCCTTAAATCCAATATCTTCTATTACATGAAATAGACTTCTAATAAATAAGAACCTCATTTGTTTTTTCCTTTCGAATACTCTTTTTTCATAATATATCTAATTATTCGCTTCGTTTATGCATTTATTCACTCCAAATCGGCTCAATATACTCTTTAATTAATTTCATTCTATCCTCAACTCTTGGTTTGAAATATGAAGCAATAATAATTACTGTCTTCTGCTTTGGATTAACGTAGATAACATTTCCGCCATCTCCTAAAGCAGCAAAAGAATGATCCTCTTTATCAATAATCCACCATAGCAAACCATACTTTAATTCGCCCCATCGGCTTTTTTCTTCCGTACTTTCACGAATCCATTCTTTAGATACAATTTGTTGTCCGTTCCACTGCCCCTCATTCAGGTAAAGCTGTCCCAGCTTAATCATATCATCCGGGGTAAGCATAAGTCCCCAGCCTCCTGTATGTACTCCAGTTGGGCCCGCAACCCATCCTCTTACAGTCCTGCTCTTATAGAATGCCAGCTGCTCTTCCTTACTATGAAAAACAACATCTCTCTGAACTTCAATCTCCAGTGGTCTAAATAAGTATTTATTGGCAAAATTCAATACAGATATTCCTGTTGTTTTTGCCAGAACTCCTGAAAAGATGTCAGGCCCTATGAGAGGAGCATAACGAAATTCTCCTATCGTTCCCTTACCGCCAAGCAAATCCAGAGATGATTTTACCCAATCCTCACTGGTAAAGTATTTTGTATATGGTGCAGACTTAAATTTAAATGGTGCTGTCATTGTCATCATATCCCGCAGTTTTATCTGCTGAATTGTTTTTTCACGTTTTTTGATTGTGTAGTCAGGGAAAAAATCCAAGATTGGCTGATCAATACTTTTAATATATCCTTTATCTATGGCTATGCCCAGCAAAATAGAAAGAATACTCTTTGTAACCGAAAACACATGAAACGGGCTATGTTCGGTACATTCATTCTGGTAATACTCATATACGCGAACCCCATTTTTCTGCACTATAACAGCTCCTGTGTTTTTACATTTTTCTTTAAACACCTTTTCAATTTCTATTACTTTGTCCATCATAATTTCCTCCATTTTTTTCAAATGGGTTCAATCGGCATGTAGATTTCTACTTTAATCAAGTGTTCTTTCTCCTCTTTGGGATTATTCAGATATACCTCAAAAGGGGCGGCATTTCTCGGAACGTATCCACTTGTCAAAAGCCACTTCTGATACATATAATCCCATGCATCTTCAAATTGCTCCTGTACGATTTCAAAATATCCCACCGCATAAAGTCCACCATCTATAGTCATCACTCCAAGCATGCCATTTTCCTTCGCAGAACAGGACTTTGGGAAAGTCATACACAGACTGGTTCGAAACTGTTCCTCTTTCCCAAATTCAGGATTATCATGATACAAAGTAAGGAACTGATTTTTCCCTGGATGCAAAAGCTCCTGTTTTGATGCTGCCCGAAAAAGATCCCGTACTAATCTTTCATACTCCTTAGCCAGTGAACAATATGTACCTGTATGTCGTACATATATGACCTGACATTCTTTTACACTCTCGATTCGAATCTCTCCGGTTGAAGGAAACGGATTTATTACCCATTTTTTCTTCTTGTCAGACTTATTGTAAGTGGAAATATAAATAGAATCTTTGCAATTCGTGCTATATTTTTTTCTATATGCTATCGGACTTAATCCATAATAACTTTTAAATGCCCTTGAAAAAATCGCGGAATCCGTAAACCCTAGTTCATACGCAATATCCGTAATATTTTTATTTTCCAAATGCGCTAACATAAACATCGCCTGTTCCATACGAATTCTGTTTACATAATGCGACAATGGTTCCTGCATCACACTTTTAAAAATACGATTAAAATGATATTTTGAAAAGCCAGCTACTACTGCCAACTCTTCCGTAGACAGATTTTTTCCATAATTCTCTTGGATATAATCTTGAACTTTATGTATCCTAGTGACATACTCATTCTGATGATTATCTAACATAATAATCCCTCTATTGTCATGAAGCGTAATAATCCATAATTCCCAATCATCCTATATTTTTGCTTCTATGTTCTCCGCTGAAAACTCATACCATTGCATATCCTTTTTCTCATTTTGCTGATTTAAAAAAGTATCGAAAGCTTCCTTGTTAACAGAAGTGTCATGGATGAAATACGATATTTCTGAATTGCTGTCATCGGAAGCCATCTGTGCATATCCTAAGGTTTCCTTTTCCACAGAATCTGGTTTGAAACCTGAAATTTTTTCAACTCCAACATCTGAAGCGCTGTTGGCATAGCTATACGTTCCATCTTCTTTCAGCATCTCAAAACCCCGGTACACAACATTGTAGCCATATACTGTGCCATTACAACAATATAAAATTTCATATTGTTCAGGATAATCCAATGATAATTCAAGGACCACTTCCGGTATCTGATCTCCGTCCAGATCTAATACAGTAAATCGTGTCACTTTATAGGTGCCTTCATATTTAGAATTCCTACTTAAAAAGTCGTTTAGGAAAACTTCTTGATTATCATCCGTGCTGATGAACCCAGCCTGATTCTGCAGCACCTCTTTATATGTATCTGTAGGCAAAGGATTTGTTTCTTCGGGAGAAAATTTGCTACTTTTGGCTGAATCCGTTTTGTTGGTTGAACACGCGCTAAGTGTAATACTTAATAAGCATATTAAGAACAAAATATTGATTTTTGATTTCATTGAAATACTCCTCATATCATTGCTATAATCACTGACTCAGTGATTTTGGTTCACAAAGGTGGAAATTTAAACGCTTGTTCTTTTATATTATCACATAACCTAATGAGTAACAACAAAAATAGAGGCACTTATTTTCCTTTATACTTCTCCTTTAAAGATAAAATACGTAATACACTTTTATCAATTCGCTTTTCACTTATAGTTCCGTCTTTAACTGCATTATAAATTCCATTATAAGCTTCTACGAAATTTTCAGGCATTAAGATAATATCCGCTCCCGCTAAAATAGCTTTTATAGCACTAGTACTAGATGTATATTCCTGCGTAATAGCGCCCATTGCCATGGAATCGGTGATAACCACACCATTATAATTCATCTCTTTTCGTAGCTTGCCTTCAATCATTTCATTGGATAAAGAAGATGGAAGCCCATCAGATGTTATATTTGGAGTTGTAATATGAGAAACCATAATCATATCAGTATTTTGGGAAGCGTTAATAAACGGAATTAATTCACATTGTTTTAGTTCCTCCCATGTCTTTTCTGTAGATACAACCCCCTTATGAGTATCTCCTTTCGTATCTCCATGTCCAGGAAAGTGTTTTATGCAGCTCATCACGCCTGCTTGATGAAAGCCATCAATTTCTTCAGATACCATTTCTGCCACAAGTGCAGGATTGCTGCCAAAAGAGCGATTTCCAATTACAATATTTTCAGGATTTGTATTAACATCAGCTACCGGAGCAAAATCTATATTAAATCCATATTGTTTTAAGTAAGAACCAATTGTGAGTCCAACATTTCGTGCATTTTTACTATCCTTAGTCAATCCTATTGCTTCCATACTTTCATACCGGATTACATCAAATCCCTTTGAATTGGCAATTCTAGACACAGGACCGCCTTCTTCATCAATACCTACAAATAATGAAATTTCACTTTGTTTTTTCATTTCATTGATAAAATCCGTCAGTTGTTCAGGTGATAAAATATTTTTTTGAAAAATTACAATACCACCTATATGATATGCCTTCATTGATTCAATCATTTGATTATTTAATTCTATTACACCGTAAGCTTTTGGATTGCTGATTTGCTCTGTAGTGAGGTTAAGATCAAGCGAGTCAGGACGAATAATAAAAAGCTGCCCTATTTTTTCCTCCAAAGTCATACTTTTAATTAATTGTTCTGCTTTTGATAACTTCTTACCAGTTGATGTATTATTCGTTGAATCTGGCTTTTCCACACTTGGTACGCCACAAGAAGTAAGAATTAATACTATAACAAGTATTAGTGAATTAAAAAATATTTTTTTCATTTTTAAAACCTCATTAGATTATATACGGGCAAAATATGTATATTTTTTATAATAAATTTTTAAACTAAAAGGCATGACTCCCTTAAACTAAGATTCATGCCTTAAAGATTATTCATTAGACTATTTGCTTGTCATGTTTCCAGACATACTGTTTGTCATGCTTCCTGACATATTGCCTGATAAGCTTTTTTCAGCCATATCTACAAGTGTCTTTGTCATGTAGCCACCTACATAACCATTCTGTCGTGCTGTAAGATTTCCCTTATCGATGCTATCATAATTTGTTAGTCCAAGTTCAGAAGCTATTTCTGTCTTTAAGCTATTTAAAGCTGGCTTATAGCTCTTATTCATTTTATCTTGTAATGTCATTATAATCACCTCCTGTGCTATTAATTTAACCCAAGAAGATAATTATAATCTATGTAATTATTTCATATCCTAGCTTATTTTAGAAATTATTTTAAAAGCCTCAAAGTTTTATCAGTTCTCCACAATGTGGGCAGATTATATACCCATTTTCCACAGCATTTAAATCCATAACAAAATATCTCATGCAATGTGTACATTTCATCATTTTTACATTCCTCCGTCCTTAAATTCACATATAACACTATACTCCAAATTTTTTATAATAAAAGACTTGACTTTACTGGCAAAAGTTACAGCATTGATATTGTAATTAATATTTAAATATTAAAAAAATAAAAACACATAATAACATCGGAGGTGATACAAATGGATTATTTAAGAAAATCAGTTATTAATTCTGATGCTTACAAAAATATCGGCAGTGATGAAACTAAAGAACGTTCTCAGAATGTTAAAAAAAATACACAAGATGCTGATTCTAGAAGCAATGTACAAAATGCTGATTCTAAAAATAGAATGCTATAAATAGAACAATATGCAGTTATAAAATAAAAAGCTAATGAAGAATAAATGGAATTATAAAAGATTAAACCTATTTTTTGTGCTTAATTTAATCCTATAATCCATATTATCAATCTTTAGCTTTTTGTACTATAACTCTTCATTCTATTTAATTATATTTTTACAGAATACTTGATATTATAATTACCTTTTTTCTACTGCTCCTAAATGGCAGCTTTCAAAACAATTTCCACAGCGAATACAATTCTCACTATTAATTCTAAATTGTCTTCCATTTGGTTTAATACATTCAATCGGACATTTTTTTATGCAGTTTCCACAGCCAATACACTTATCATTAATAAAATAACCCATGTCAGTAATTGCCGTACCCCCAAAAGAGAAAGCTTCTCGGACTGGAGGAATTTGTGATAAGTCAAAGAATTCACCTTCTCCAGAATAAAGTTGAAAAACTGTCAGCACTGATCTGCTTTCTTCACTTTTGTAAATCTTTGACATGTAAGAATTTTCTTTAAAAATTAATGGTAAAAGCTCATTCCCAATATTGCGGACTTGTCCACACACAGAAATAGCAATCGTAGAAAGAGTATCTTTTCCTTTCATTCCACTTATTGCAACATATTGTTTATCCATTAACCGTTCATAGAATTTTTTACCTTTGGCAGTTATAAAATAAAGCGAATTATCATCACATATCATTATATCAATCACACAAGTCTTGGGCAGCCCATTTTTATCAACTACCGCAAACACAGTGGAATGAATTTCATTTTTAAGAATTTGAAATATATCTTTTGTTTTCATTACAGAATATACTCCTTTGGAGGATTCCCTGAAAAATCTGCTATTACTGCCTTTACATCCTCAAGATAAAAAACTTCAAAAATTGGATTATCAGCTGACTGGTATTGTCCTTTCACAATCGGATTATTCATACATTCCTCTTTTATGGTCATATTGTTTTCAAATATTACTTTGCCGCTTAAGCGAATCCATGTATATGTAGAACTTGAAGCGGAGATTTCTATATAAGGATTAACCTCCATATCTTTATATACATCCTTGGTATTGTTTGTACAGAACCAAAGCTTTCCTCCCTGTTCAAAGCAAAACATAAATGGTCGGCACTTTGCTTTACCGTCACGACCCACAGTAGCTAAAAATTGAACTGGATTCTCGTTTAAAAAATTTACAACTTCTTTCATTTTAATAATACCTCCGTATTTTAATTAAGATAACAGGCTTGACTTTTACAACCTGTACTATTATGATATGTCCATCAGTATGCTTCGTAAAGTAAGCACTTTTTTGTGCTGTAGTACCTTAAATGATACTAATGAGGAAAGAGTGGGTTTATTATGCAAAAAGAATTACCAGCTTGCCCGGTTGAGACGACACTGATGTTAATTAGTGACCGTTGGAAAGTTTTAATATTGAGAGATTTATTAGATGGAACAAAGCGATTTGGAGAACTTAAAAAATCCATCGGAAGTATTACACAAAAAGTTCTTACTTCAAATCTTCGTTCTATGGAAGAATGTGGTCTGCTTACAAGAAAAGTGTATCCAGAAGTTCCGCCAAGAGTTGAATACACACTGACAGAAACAGGATACAGCTTGAGACCAATTCTGGATGCTATGTTTAAATGGGGAATCCAGTATCAACAGCAATATATAAATGGGAAATAATTACTATACTGGATTACGGTTTTCATATAAATCTTTGATAATTATCAGATAACTACACATAATAAACTGTGGAGGTGATAGAACATGGATAATTTAAAAAACACACAAAACAACGCTAATTCTTACACAAAGGCACATTATGCTGAATCTTACGATAAGGCAAAGGATGCTAAGGATAGCACTCAGGATGCTAGAAACAAATCTCAGAACTCTAAGAACAATACTCAGGATTCTAGAAGTGCTCAGGATTGTAGAAACGCTCAGGATTCTAGAAACAATTCTCAGAACTCTAGAAACGAAAGCCAGAGATAATAACTTATTGTTAATTTTAATCAATAAAAAGGCTAATGGAAATCCATTAGCTTTTTTATTGCCTATATTATAAATTATTACTAAGATCTTTCATAGCAGGGTTATTAATCAAGTTGCCCCTGTAGTCAAATCTTGAACCATGGCAAGGGCAATCCCAGCTAAGCTCATCTGGATTCCATTCTAATTGACAGCCTAGGTGCGTACATCTAGTGGATACTGTATAGGCTTTTCCTTGGTCATCCTTATACACTCCAACTTTATGACCTTCAAACTCTACAATCCCACCATGTCCATTTGGTAATTGATTGATTTCATCTTCAGGCAGAGTAAACAATTCCGTCATAAGTCCTTTAACTGCTTGGATTCCATCTTCTATTAATGTTTTCGCAGAAGCAGAGAATTTAAATCTTTGCGGCGAGAATACATCTGCAAAACTGTTTTCTTTTTTTAAAATAGAATCTGATATAATCATAGCTGATATCATGGAGTTAGTCATTCCCCATTTTCCAAAACCAGTAGCTACATAACAATTTGGCGTTGATGATGAAAATTGGCCAATGTAAGGAACACCATCAAGAGTCATACAGTCCTGTGCCGACCAATGGGATATTTCAATACTTTCAGGGAAAAATCTCTTAGCTGCTATACGAAGCTTTTCATATTTATCACCTGCTGAATTTTCACCAGTTCTATGTTGACCACCGCCAAAAATCAAAACACCATCTCTATTACGGAATGAATATCCCTCTTGATCAATACTAAGGTACATACCATTTACCTGTTTGGCATTTTTCAATGCAAGTACATAAGAACGTTCTTGATGCATTCGCATAAAGTAGTAACCTGGAACATTAATATAGGGATAATGGGTTGCAATTACAATATACTCTGCAGTTACACTCCCATGTTCTGTAATAATTCGATAATCTTCTATATCCTCTGCCGTAGTATACTCATAAATTTTTAATGTTTCAGCGATTTCTTTTAAAAATTCTAATGGATGAAATTGTGCTTGATGATTAAACTTTAATGCACACTTTATGTTAAAAGGTAGATTTGTCTCATTGGTCAAAGATGCATCTATTCCTAACTGATTAGCGGCATGAGCCTCTTGTTCTAACCGTTCACTCTCCTCCGTTGAATACAGATATGCTGATCGGTCCTCAAAATGGCAATTGATTTGCTCTTCCTCAACAATTCGTCTATATTCAGATATTGCTTTTTTATTTGCTTCAGCATATTTTTTTGCCTTTTCTATCCCAAAGTCTTGTATTAAACTATGATAAATCAAATTATGTTGACCTGTAATTTTCGCAGTAGTATTTTCAGTTTGTCCACTACCTATATTCTTTGCCTCTAAAACAACAACTTTTTTACCTTGTTTTTGTAAAAAATAAGCAGTTAAGATTCCTGCCAATCCTCCACCTATAACAGCAACCTCTGTTTCAATGTCGCTATTTAAAGGCTCTCTTTTAGGTATCTCAATATTTTCTCTCCAGATAGAGCTCATAACACCACCCCCATTTTTTAGTATGAACATATTTAAGAAATAATAAACAGAAACTAAAAAGAACCTCAATGTAGGTTCTTTTTAAAATTTTTTATTTAGCTTTTAAAACTTGGTGGTGTTGCATTTGTATTTCCAAATGCATTAACTGGTGACGGATCAGATAGGTTAAAGTATAATTTTGAATCTTCTGTTACACCAAAATCTTTGTTTGATCCTGTATTCTGAACTCGATTAAATGCCTCTCTAAACCATCTTAATATATCTTACCGTTTTCTAAGTAACTCTTGATTTTTTCGGCTTGTACCCCTTCCATCTTAGCAGATTCACGTAAAAAATCTCTCACCTCAGGATTGTCTACTTCATAAGAGAAGTCCATAAAATCACGAACTTTTTCCTGCGTATCTAATAAAGCTTTTTTCAGATAATCTTCTGGCTTTAATTTCATATAATCGCCTCCTTAAAAACATATATTTAGTTTGTATTAATTATTATCGTAAAATGTAAAATAATTATACCTCTAAAATAATTTTTTGATTATCAACAAATACTTTGACAATTTCAGGATCAAATTGTGTACCTGCATTTTTAATTAATTCATCAATGGAATCTTCAACAGTCAACGATGCTTTATATGGTCTATTGGCTATCATGGCTTCATAAGAATCTGCTATAGAAATAATGCGTGAGAACAGTGGTATTTGACTGCCCTTTAAGCCTTTTGGATATCCATTTCCATCCCATCGCTCATGATGATAAAGCACATTTTCTGCTAATAAAGAATAGGCATCTACTGATCTTAAAATTTGGTAACCACATTCAGTATGCCTTTTTATTTCTTGATACTCTAATTCAGTCAGTTTACCAGGTTTATTTAATATATCTTCTGAAATTATGATTTTACCAATATCATGCATCAATCCGGCTAATTCTAACTCCTTTATCGTTTGTTCATCAAGATTCATTATTTGACCAATTTTTTTGCTGATCTTACTTACTTTTTCTGAGTGTATTTTCTCTCGTTCATTCTTTTCATTTAAGGTATTCAAAATTACTTGGATAGTTTTATTTCGCATACTTTGACTCTCTGTAATTTTTTTCATATACATCTGTTCTTCAGCCTTAATGATAACATTGTCAATAGGTGTCTCTCTGTTTAACTTAGTGTCAAATCCAATAGAAACTGAGATAAAAATATCATTAAGTTTCTCTTCTGCTATAGATTTATAAATACGTTTAATAATTTTTTCAGTTTCTTCACGTGTTGTCTGCGGAAATAAAATAATGAATTCATCACCGCCAATCCTTGCTATTACATTATTTTCATTACACTCTTTATTTAAGACTTTGGCCACTATTTTCAGAAGTTCATCCCCAACTTGGTGGCCGAAAGCATCATTAGTTAGCTTAAGTCCATTTACATCTATCATTGCAATAGAAAATGGAAGATTTATATCTTTATCTAATCTTTTTAACTCTTCTTCAAAAAACCTTCTGTTATATAATCCAGTAAGATAGTCATGATAACTTAAAAATAAAATTTGTTCCTGCTTTTGTTTTTTTTCTGTAAAATCTCTAAATACGATAACTGCACCCGTAATATTACCATATTCATCTCTAATAGGTGCTGCGCTGTCCTCAATGGCTATTTCTTCTCCAGTCTTCTTAATTAAAACTGTAGACTCCTCCAATTGAATTACCTTTCCAACCTTAAGTACTTGAGTAATAGGGCAGTCACATTTTGCTCTTGAAAATTCATTTATAATATTAAAAACTGTTTTAAATTCCTTTCCTTTGGCCTCGTGTAAAGACCAACCTGTAAGATTTTCAGCGACTGTGTTCATAAGATTAATTCTTCCAAACTTATCTGTTGAAATAACTCCGTCACCTAATGAATGAATTGTAGTTTTAAATAATGAACGTTCTATACTTATTTTCTCTTTAGCATTAAAAAGCTGCTGATTTTTTAGCTCTATTTCAGAAAGATACTTAGAAATTTTCTGTATCATAAAAGTAAGGCCTTTTGATAAAATCCCTATTTCATCTTCTCTTAATAAATACTCTGGCGGTAAAGAAATACATTTATTATTACTATAATTTTCGATTTCCCTAGATATTTTAATTACCGGGGTTGAAATATATCGTTTTAAAAATATTAGAAAAAAAGCCATTACAATAACTAAGCCTATTAATATAAACAAATTAGTGCTGATAAACTTGTTTAACTGGTAGAACACTTCTGACTTTGGCATTATAGTTAGTACAATTAAATTTGTATTTGTAATTGGTTGATAAGATACAAATTTTTCTTCTCCTTGATATGTATAACTTGCAATTCCACTTTTTCCAGATTGTATCTTGCTTGATAAATCACCCAGATAATCTTTAACAAAAAATTTGTTTGTTGTGTCTGTGGTATCAATATTTGGATGGTATAAAATCTGCCCATTATTATAGATCAATACAACATACCCATTATCTCCAATCTTATAGTTACTCATTATTGTATTAATATCTTCAATCATAATATCTATTGCAAAAGTACCTAAAAATTTTCCATTGTCTACTATTGGTGCTCCTATAGTTATAGCCATTTTCCCTGTGACCATATCCAGATAAGGAGCTATTATTGTTGTTTTTCCTTCCTCAATAATCTTAATGTACCAGTCTCTTTTATTCAAATCATAACCAGAAGCCATATCATAATCGTATATGTTAGTTATTAAATCGTTCGTATTGGGTAGTGCAATGTATGACAGCGCAATATTTTTATCCATATCAGAAATGTTTTTCAGTTCATTGGTTACTTGAGGATATAGGGGATTCTCTCTTTTTTTATCCTGTTCTTTTATTTCACTGGCAATTTTTATAAAGTCCGGATTTTTTTTAGCTTGATCTACTATTACGATATATTTTTGCAAAAACATATTGACTTCCGTGGAAATATTTTTGGAATCCTTTATTAACTGTTCTTTGCTCTGTTGTTCAAAATAGCTTTTCAGTTGTATATCTAAAAAATAAAAATAAATAAAGAAAAATAAAAATATAAATAATATAACGGTTATACCGATTATTCTTGTAATACTTCTTTTTATCCAATTCATAAATCTACCTCCAAATTGAAAAATTTTTACATTCCGAATTTATATCTTTCAACTTGCTAATATTTTCTAATTTTCTGAATTTTTAACCATTATATTACATTCTTCGCCAAATTACTACATTTTCTAAGAAATATTAAAGTATATTTTATTATTTAAATTAGATTGTGTATAAATTTAAGGTATGTATAATTTAATGATTTAATCAAATGATAAGAATAAAATCTATAAGGAGCTCTTATGTTTCATCAGATAATTTTTATATTAAATGTTGCAATTATATCTATGTCTCAGATTTTTTTAATGTTTAAATACTTGCAACAGAAAAAAACTAGTAAATTTACTGGAGATTTGATTATTTATTGCGTTATCCTATCTTTTCTGCTTTATGAACACTATTTTAAGTTAAACATTCCAGACTTCATTCTAACTTGTTCTGTAATTACCGTTATAGGGCATACTTTTGTAGGCTCATACCTTAATATTTATTATAAATCCAACTACTTTGACCGCTACCTTCATCTATTTGGTTCCTTTTCGTTTTCACTTCTGGCTTTTTCAATTATTAATTATATAACTCCATTAGTGAATGTAAGCTGGATTTACACATTTTTGTTTGTTATGACATTGGGAATCAGTATTGGTGTGTTTTTTGAAATTATTGAATTTGTCCATGATTGTTTTTCTAAAAAAATCATGTGTCAACATGGACTTGCTGATACTGATTTTGATATGATCTTTAATGTTTTTGGCTCATTTATAGCTGGAGTTGTTTCAATAACGATTTTTTTATAATTACAATAAAAAACTGCTAAATTAGCAGTTTTTTAACCTTAGTGCACTTAATCAGCCACCACCTATTGGATCAGAATCACTATAAGCCCCCGGTACTAAGCAATTTCCATCCTTATCCTTCTTTGGGCATTCATTTGGCCGATCAATTTTTACTTGAATCTTTTTATTCTTACCACTTTTTTTCATAATGTTATCTCCTTTTTAATTTTTTCTTTTATTATTTATGTCCACTTTTTCTTTAATTAAAAGGTCCATTAAGTCTTAATAATTGTAAAATAATTACACATTTTAATAAAATAGACACCGTCCTATGTAATATACATCTTTCTTGACAGTGTCTGTTAAATTTGAATATTATATTTTAGGCCGTGTCCTTAGCGAAGTTGTTGGCTGCATTCCTGGTGGCATTATTGGTGTCGTCCTTGGCGGTGTTGTTGGCTGCATTCCTGGTGGCACTGTTGGCGTCGTCCTTGGTGGGGTTATTGGCCGTGTTCCTGGAGTTGTTGGCTGCGTTCCCGGTGTCGTTGGACATGTCCCTGGGGTCGTTGGTTGTGCCCCTGGGGTCGTTGGACATGTCCCTGGGACTGTTGGCTCAGTTTCTGGTGTCGTTGGCTGTGTTCCAGAGGAATTTTGCTCTGTAAAATCTGATGCTAAAGTATCAATTTGATCCAGTAATGTACTTGTATTATCAATTGTAGTTTGATAGATTTTTCGATTAACGGATTGACCTAAATTATTAATTGCTGTGTCAAATCCCTCAATATCACCACTATATTGAGCATCAAGCTGAGGTTTTACTCTTTCCCAAACTCTTTTTAGTTCTAAGTAATTATCATTAACTTCATCCCAATCATTATTTTCAGTTCCTATAATCATCTGCCTTCCTAAAAAGGATAATCGTTTTATATCTGTTGGTACAATTACACTAAAATAATCCAATATGTCAGCAATGTTCATAGTTATTTGATTTGCTTGAGAAATTGCCTGCCTTCTATTTTTTTGCATAATACTTTGATTTAAACCATTAATAGTAAGATTATTTCTTGTCATTAATTCAACCGGCACAGAAGCATCTTGGAGAAAAGGCACCAATTCATTCATATTTGTTTTAATTGAATTTAAATTGCTTGCAGCATTTTCCCATTCACTTGCATAAATGTTATCTATTATATCCATAGCATTTGACTCTATTGTGTCTAATTGTCTTGGAATGGCTGGCAGCTGTAAAACTTTAATAATTTTACCAAAACAAATAGATTCCCCCTCAGATATTTCAGGATTTGCTTTAATCAAATGTACTAGAGGCAACTCCGACTGTTTTGCAATAACAAATAGGCTGTCATTGGTTTTTATGGTAAATTGTGACATTATTGACTCCTCCATATTTTATTTATTCCATTTATAATATGTCATGTAGAATGTATTGACACACTCTTTACCCTTAAAAGCCTTTACATAGAAACATAATTTTATTATTTTATTGGGTTATGTATTGTATGTTTGGGGGTGGGGTTGGTCTTGCACTAGGAGGTATGGCAGGTGGCGCGATTGGCTGTGTATTTCGACGCCTAAAATCAGCTTCATAAATATCTAATTTATCAAGTAGTATATTGGAGTCATCAACTGTGGCTTGGTAATCTTTCGACTTAATCGATTCACCTAAATCATTAACAGTCTCATTAAAATCATTAATATCCTCATTAAATTTAGGATCAAGTTGAGGTTTTAGCCCCTCCCATATTTTTTGGAACTGCAAATAGTTTATATTCGCATCATCCCATTGATTATTTTGTGCTTGTATTAGAATCTCTCTTCCAAAAAATCCCATTCGGTTTACATCTGTAGGTACAATTACATTAAAATAATCAAGTATATCTGCAATGTATAAGGTAATACGATTTGCCTGATCAATTGCTTTCTCTGTATTTTTTTTATTTATATTTTGGTCTAAATAACCTATTTCTAAATTCATCCTTACAATTATAGCATCAAGAACGGAAGCTTCGTGAAGCTTAGGAATTAATTCATTCATATTTGCTTTAATTAGATTTAAATTGTCTGTGGCACTTTCCCAGTCTCCTGCATAAATATTTTCAATGATAGCTTTTGCCTTTGAATTTATCACATCAATCTCACTTGGAACAGATGGCAATTGTAAAATTCTTATAATTTTACCTAAGTAAATAGAATCTTGATTCAATATTGTAGAATTTGACTTAATTAAATGCACCAAGGGCAGCTCAAATTGTTTGTCAAAAACAATTAAGCTATCATCAGTTTTTATAATATACCGTAACATTATGAACTCCTCCAGATTTCGTTTCTTCCATTTATATTATGTTTCAAATTTTTTATTGATACCCGTCTGAATCTGGCTTTAATGCTTATATTTAATTAACATACAATATTTCAGAAATAATTTACACAATGAAAAAAGGTCAAGAGCTTACAAAGTTCTTAACCTTTCACTGATTTAAATCAATAATCCATATATCTGGCAAACTTAAAAAAATTTCTTCATTTAGATTCAACCAACTTGTACAATGGTCGAGAACAATACTATCACTACTAATTACATTTGACTGTTCATAAAGTATTTTATCTACGTTATTGACAATTTGAATCTCAATTTCAAATTGTTCCTCCTCTGCAATCTCTGCAATTCGGGTTTTTAATCTACCTGAATTGGAAACAGGTGCATCTAGCCAGAATATTGCCTTTGTAACAAAAATATTTTTAAGTTCAGAAATAATTAAACGGATGGCAGTATTGGTTTTGTCAATAAGCCTATAGGTGCCACGGAGACCGGCAAGATCACGAAATGTACCATCCATACACATTAAGACCGGTGATCCTGATAATGCAACTTCCAACGTAATAATCTCATTAAACCCATCTATGTTGACTGTGTCACCTGCCATATTTTCTGGATATTTTTGTTTTACTTTTCGCGCAGCAATATTCTCCTTAGATGAAATAATGCGTGTCAAAGCAACTCGCTGACGCTCTGAAAGAAGATAATGATTTCCAATAAACGTTGACGCCCCCTTGATTGGATAGCCATGATTTAGCAAAAAATATAGTTCTTCAGCGGCCTGCTCCATGGTTGCTAAAGCAAGCCCTGTAAAATCACGTTGGTTATCAGGTGAGTACCCGCGTTTTGTAGTTTCACCCATATCTTCACCCCTTAACTAAATTTTTTTCTTCTTTCTGCCTTCATTCACCTCTAATCTCTTATTTCTCTTCTTCTGTCGGCAATTTTCACAAACTTTATTATTTTCACCGGATGCTAATATGCAACCGCACTGTTTACACTTTTTAATCATAAGCATTCCTCCTTTCAAATTTAATGTTTATACATTTGATTTTCTTCATCACCTTTGTAATTTATCACAATAAATCCAACTTTGAATCTTTTTCTGTAATTAGTCTAATTGGCTTGCAAGGATTACCATATGCGAGATAATTGTCTGGTATGTCTTTTATAACAACACTGCCCGCCCCTATTACAACATTATTTCCAATATGTACCCCGCCGCAAACTACAACATTGCATGCAATCCAGACATTATTTTCAATATGAATTTCTTCTGCATATTCGGACATGGATACATGTCCATCTTTATACTTCATGGCAACTCTTTCCTCTGGAATCAACGGATGTGATGTTGCCATGAGCGATACATTGGGTCCAAACATAACATTGTCTCCAATGTAAATTCTCCCATCATCTAAAATGGTAGTATTAAAATTTGCAAAGAAATTTTCACCAATATAAGTATGAACTCCGTAATTAAATTGTATGGGCCCTTGGAAATAGTACTTTTCCCCTATTCCTCCAATAAATTCTTTAATTATGGATAAGCGGTTTTCATCATATTCATCAAGTGTATTAAATTTTTGGCATAGAATGTGTGCCTTGTGCTTTATATCACGAAGTTCTTTGGAGCGGGCATCAAACAACTTCCCCGCAAAGATTCTTTCTTCCTCTCTCATTATCTAGCCTCCCATATACAACTCATTTTCCATTACTAATATTAGCTAATGAAAAGTTGCTTATACGATTCTCTTATTATTATCTGATTGATATTAAAAATTATTAAACAAGTTTACTTCTAAACTGCCACGCCACCTACTCACCATACACTATTTACGTTCAATAGTAAATACATAATACCCAACCCCATCATAAAACTCCTTCTTCCATTCTGCATACACCACATATACCACATTTTCTTCCAAAACTGTAAAGGAACCATTTTTCATTTCTATTTCCTTATATCCCTTATCATAGGATTTAAGATTGTTGAAGTCATCTTTTTTCCAATACCTAATTTCCATTTTGTTCGGTTCTGGTAGCGCCGATATGTCTACAGTGCTGTCATTTCCTATATTAATACTTTCAATTTCATTAGGTTTTGGCAGTTGAAATCCTTCTTCCGAGCCCACTGATATTCCCTTCGTGTATTCATAATTCCATTTCCCATAGTGGTGATTAACATAATTAACTTTATCATCACAATCTAAAACTATGCAGGGAACAGCTTTTAACATGTCTCTCTTTGGTTTGCTTTGATCGATCATTACAAACGAAAGAATAACTGCTATTGTTACAAGCATACCGATACTAATCATCAGGAATTTACCCTTTGTACTTTCAAAGTTAAATTTGTTTTCTCGTTTTTCATTATAGATTTTTATACTTCCATAAATTTTGCTTCCTATAATAGCCACACTAACTAGAATCGCACATTTTGCAAAAAAGGTGTATTTATAATAAAAGATAAGAGTAAGCGGCAATAATATAAACAAAATTCCTAACAAAAGTTCCTTTAAACTTCTCAGCATGCGGATTTTTTTATTACGCTTTTGAGCCGTAAATTGATTATATTGATAGGTAAATCCAGCTTTACTCATCTTTTTAAGGTTTAGATAGGCAAAAAACGAGTCAAATTGTAGACAGTAAATTGCCGCAATTATAGCCCATCCTATTTTAAACCCAGTATCAGCTAAAAATATATTTAATCCCGCCAATAGTATCCAAACTGCTGACTGCAGACATTTAGATTTCCCTTCATTTTTTACCTTTAAAAATATAGCCTCCCTAATCTTGTCTAAATTTATAGAGGGCTGCATACACCTATCCCGTTTTTTACACCGATAAATTATCACACCTTCAAGAAAATCTACATATTCCCATCTTTCATCAATCCACGTTTTCTTATAGTTTTCAAATTCCTCTGAATTCACGTCGCAAGTTTCTATATAATCAACACAGTATTTATATTCTCCAGACATGGTCTTTTTGTATACACCAAATACCGCCCCTATGTATTCTAATGCCTCTCCCTGACTGGCCCTCTCATTTAAGTATGTATTTATCAATTCAAAATCATAAAATTTAAAATTCCATAACCGTCTAATCTTTTTTACAGCCATTATTTCTATCTCCATTACTTCATTTATAAAAAGAGCACCTCCAAATGTGGATTTTTTCAACATCTGAGGTGCCTCACATCTTTATATTTTTGATTTTACTTTGTTATAGTATATCGTAAAATCGTCTTCAATTTATCCCTTTCAACTTTTCTTGCATCTGATAGATAGATTTCACGATGGGTATCTAATTTGCGTGTAAAGCCATTTTCTTTCATAAACTCCAGCATTTTTTCAAAACTAAAAGGTTCATCATCATAATCACCTTCATGAAGAATTTGAACTGACAGCCCATCTTCTATTTCACAGAAATAAGTTTCATCTAATAACGAATGTGGCTTTTTCTTTTTTGCTATCTGCAAAGCCATCTCCGCTATTTTAGATGTAACAAAATCTGGCTGTCTAATCATAATCGTATAAACATAGCTATCTTTATTACTCATATCACATGCCTCCCAAACACCCTCAAGAGGATAAACTGTATATTCAAAATATCCTTCCGGCGTAAAACCAGATTTAGGCATCATTCTGACAGCATAACCCAAAGAATAAAGTACTGCTATTCTTTCAGCGAAATCTTCACTATTAGGATTCCCCACCCCTTTTATTGCAAAATATTTTTGCTTAGGAACCGTCAATAACTGTGTTTCAGTTTTAGGGCTATATAATTGTTTCTCGTGTTTTTTCCATTCGTGCTTCATGATTGCATTGCTCCTTTTTTATTTAGTATATCACGCTAAATATGACAACAGCATGTCCTATTAAAAATCTTCCGCCATGTCTTTCCATGAAAATTGAAAGCTATAATGCCACAAAATAATTGCAATAATCAGTGATATGCCTATATTTATGACTAAACCATACGGATTAAATACTAAAGCTAAATAGTGCCCCCCCGCAGCCACTGCGCATAAAACAAATGAAAAAAACATCTTACCTGCATTACTACCATTTTGAGTGTATTGAAAATCTTTGTAAAAAGGTAATTCTCTTTTTGAAGAGCAAAACATTATAAGCATCAATATGACTAAATTAAGAAATATTAAAGCTAAACTTGGTAAGATCTTCAATCCAAACAGGAGAATAAAAATCAAACTTATAAACAAATAAATTGGAACCATGTACTTAAATAAAAATGCTTTAAATGCACCTTTCATTACCATAACAGGGTTATCAACAGGAAGAGCCTTATAAATCCATGCTCCTTTGTAATTTTCACTCAAACTAATCATAGAAAATAGTGAAGCAAGCAATGCCACGGAAAAGTACAAATAAAGATAATACTTTCCACTGGTTAGCTCTGCAAATGCATCTGAAAATGACCGCTCTCCTGTAAAAAAATTAAGAAAAAAAATAAATGGAAATATTACTGAAAAAACAAGGCTGGGATATATTCTAAGTTTCAATTTTCTTTCATTATCTAACATTTGCAGCGTAAATCTGAAAAAAACTTTCTCCAGCGGCTGACGGCAAAAGATATTAGAAATGATCCTTTGGAAGGATTCTTTTTTTACATTCTTTTTGTTAGAGCTGCCGCTGTTATTCAGTTTCTGAAGATTCTTTTCAAAACGAGGTGCAACAACCTTTATATATAGGGTTATGGTTATGATAGGAACAATAATTCCTATCAGACTCAGTATAATGTAATATAAGTTAAAATCTTTCTCCATAAGTAGCATAAATGGAGCAGCAAACCATGATGATGGCAAGAGAAAATGCCATAAATGTGGTGTAATGCTTATATTCATATTTGAAACTGCAAATATTCTCCCTGTAAACTGGTACATTACAGTCATAAAGATTGTCAGCACTATTTGAAAATAATTAATAATATCCTTTAGCTTTTCACCACTAAAAACAGTCATAACTGCATAGTAAAAAAGGGCTGTAAATAAAATCAAAAATCCACATATCAGCACAATCTCTAGCAAGAACAAAAGGAAGAACAAAACTCCATACCGAATCAGACCTACTATAAGAGCTCCTCCGGCTATAGCCATTGTTATACTGAACAAATAAACAATGATATGGATTAGTTTTGCTGCACTTAATGTTTGAGCATCTACTGGCCTAGACAATAAAATGGTTTTCTCCTTAACATCCAAAAGCACAGCAGAGAAATCCGAAATCATAGTAGTCATAATCATAAAGATAATCATCCCTAATACAACGTTCATCTTAAAAAATAATGGGAATGACGGAATCATGAATAATCCAATAAAAATACCCATGAATATATATATCCCTAATGCTGACCTAAAGGAATTTTTAGATTCCCGATTTTTTCCATCCATTAAAACTGTAGGAACTCTTCTCTCATCCATAAGAAATTTAATTTGCAGAATTTTCCTCATAACAGGATAATCAATCCCAAAGGATTTAAAAACAAAACTGATTTTATCTAAAAATTTTAAAATAGTAAATTCTTTCATGTTATGCCTCTTTCAGGACAGAAATAAATTCAGAAGCAATTTCCTTATACTGGTTAAATCCTGTCAACTGATTAAAGATTTCTTCCAAGGAGCCTTCACTACTTTTTGTCTGAAGTTCTGAAAATGTGCCATCTGCTACAATCTGACCACCATTAATAAGAATAATCCGGTCGCTGATTTTTTCTACAACTTCCATTATATGTGATGAATAAAAGATGGTTTTTCCCTGAGCTGCAAGCTCTGTAATAATTTCCTTAAAAATCATTACACTGTTTGCATCTAGTCCACTTAAAGGTTCGTCAAAGAATAAAATATCTGGGTTGTGAAGAAGGCTTGCAATAATAAGCACTTTTTGTTTCATACCCTTTGAAAATGAAGAAATTCTTGAATTATAAACATCCCCTATACCAAATAGGGAAACCAGCCTTTGCGCTTTTTTGTCAACAATTTCGAAGTCCATGCCGTATAACTCCCCAATAAAGGTAAGGTATTCCTGTGCGGTAAGGGTATCATACACCTCCGCTGTTTCTGGTACATAACCAATTTTTTTCTTATATTCAATGCTTCCCGAAGATATGTCTTCCCCAAACACCTTAACCTGACCTTGAAAACCTTCCAGAATTCCTAATAAAATTTTTACTGTTGTGCTTTTTCCTGCCCCATTAGGGCCTATATATCCAATGATTTGACCACTTTGTATCTCCAGGTTAATTCCTTTTAAAACTTGCTTATCTCCAAAGTTCATTTTCAAATCTTTAATAGAAATCATTGATTGATTTTCTTCATTCATTTAATACCACCTGCCTATAGCAGCAAACATACTAATTAAAAGAATAACAAGAGGAACTAAAATGACTAATCCAGCTAAAATAGAATTGCCTAAAGCTTTCCATGCAGAAAAGCCTTGAACTTCCCCTAAACATTTTAAGCCTACGATGACACTCCATATGGAAAAAACAAATTCTATCATACCTAGTACAATTAAAAGTATACTTAATGACAGACTAGCATCAACCATTGGTGTAGCAGTTGTAAACAATTCTTTACCATATAAAATTAATTCTGGAATCCAAAGAATTGAAACTACTATGTAAGGAATTGAGCCCCAGGTTATTGCTGCCCTTATTTGTTCTGTTGTGCCCTTTCCACCAATCCACGTTCCTGTCCATTTTAATAATAAAGCATCTAAATATACATAGCAGATTCCACCAATACTCCCACCAACTATGGCAATTAATAAAATACTCCACAGCGAGAATGTATCTCCCATGTTTTTTAAACTAGCTTTGTCTAACGCTGATAGTACTCCATAAATCATAGCTAAAGGAATAATGTATTTTCTTGGATTATCATTAAGAATATACCTCATAGTTTTTCTTGGTTTAGTCCACATACTGAACCAAGGATTCATTTTTTCCTGTATGTCTGGATCATTGTACATTTCATTGTTATCAATGTTCTCAATTTGGTTGTTATAATCATTCATATTAATCTCTCCTTTTTAAACTAGCTTTTACTTTTACTTTAGCCAGCTCCCCACTTTCCTTATTTTAGTCATACATTTTTAAGTATATCTCTTATAAGCTTTTATTCCAAGAAAAATATTCCTCCGTGTTTAGACAAAATTCGACATAATAAAATTTTCAAATGTTTTTAAGAATTATTTTTCTTTTTTGAATAGTTTGGCCTAGCTTGAATAGAATAAGTAATAAAAAGAAAGGTGGTAAAGTTATGACTACACTACAATGTAATGTTAATGTATGTTCAAGTAATAGTAAAGGGTATTGCTGCAGACCTTCTATCCATGTAAAGGGAGAAACTGCTCATACCAGCTCAGACACAGGTTGTGGATCATTCACAGAAAGAACACAAAATCAAATGACCAGTGGAGTTCGATATGACTCTCCTAACCAATCATTAAGTATTGACTGTGATGCACATAGATGCGTCTTTAACCAAAATAAAAATTGTACAGCAAGCTCTATTTCCATTAATCATGGTTACACTGGTACAGAGTGTGCATCTTTTAAACAAAGCTAAGGCAGATTTTCTGCCTTTACATATCCTCCCTAACAAAAGAAAGGCAGTCACTTCAACTGAAGTAGGCTGCCTTTAACTATTTCTTACATCAAATTATCATCATATACAGCTCTTTGTCCTCCAACACATTTACGGCGGGTTCTTGCTGCAAGTACGATTGCATTTCCTATATGCTTTGTCTCAATTCTAAGCGGTACTGCAACTTTCTTAAGATGCATGCCTATAAGAGTTCCGCCTATATCCAGCCCTGCATCAGCCTTTATTTCTTCAACAGCTACAGGATTTTTAAAAGTACTATATGCGGCTGTTGCAAAGGATCCTCCTGCTTTTGGCTGAGGAACAACATTTACAATAGCATCATCATTAGCTACTTCTCGTTCTACAATAATAGCTCTATTCAAATGTTCGCAGCACTGGGCTGCCAGATAGATTCCCTTTGGATTTAAAACCTCATATATACCAGTAAAAATGGCCTTAGCCACTTCAGGATTTGAATTGCTTCCTATTTTGCAGCCTTCAACTTCGCTTGATGAGCAGCCGATTACTACAATCGCACCCTTCTGTAACTTCGCACCTTCACACAGCTGTTCTGCAGCTGCTTTTGCTTCATTTTTAATCTGCTCTAACATATTACATTCCTCCCATATATGATTAATTTATATCGTTTAAAAATTCATACACCTAGTATATCACAAAATCTTATTTTCTCATAACTTTATACGTTGCAGAAGCTGTTGCCGCTATTTGATCACTGCCCTTTACTCGAGCTTCTCCATTTAAAGTCAGTAGTGAACGGCCTGAAGATACTAATTGTGCCTTTATTATAACCTTATCTTTTAAAAGAATAGGCTGTAAATAATTAATATTTAAACTTACAGTAGGAGAAAAGAATCCTCCAAGCTGCCTACAGATGCAGTTCGCAAATAATCCCAAAGACAAATCCATCATCGTAGCCGTAATGCCCCCATGCAGAACATCATTTGGATTCATTTCCCATTCAAACAAAGGCAGTTCAAACGTAATCGTTCTTTCTTCTGCATTACATTCTGAATACTCTATGTTCATCATATCATTTAATCTGCCCGGCTGTTCTTTAATTTTTTCCATAGTTATTTTAATATTTTTCTCTAAATCTTGCTGCTTAAAAATTTCTTCTATTGACATATAATCTCCTAACATTAGTATATATATTTATAAAAATCCTAAGTTTTTTGTAATTATTTGGTACTTATAGTCTATCACATTGAAATATTTACTTCAATTGAATATTTATTGTCCAAATATTTTGCAAAATATGCTATAATAATCTTTGTATAATTTAAATTTTATTATAAAAAAAGCCTCTGCGAGGCGCTCTTAGCTCGCATTCACTCGCATTTTAATTGTAGCTTTTTTTGATATTCCGGAAATATCGCAAACGATATTTCCTACATAATAAGAAACACCACAAAAGTGAGGGCAAAAATTTATGTATAAGTGTTCCTTAAATATAACTATTTATAGTGACAATAATCTTATATCTAATGTTATAAAAGATATTTCTCCACTAGAAAGATTTGAACATATCATTCATAGTTATGGAGAAATATCTGAATCTGTTTTTACAGACAGCGACATTATTATATTAGATATTCCTTACAAAACTGAATACTTACACAACTTATATTCACTAAAAAAGAATAGTGCTTTACTTATTGTGTGCGCTGGAAATCAAGATATTACATCGTTTGACTGTAAATCTTACGACTTGATGGATGAAATCTGGACAAGACCGCTCAATGAAGATTTAATCAAATTTCACTTTAACAAAATCCAGAAGCAGCTTAAGCAGACAAAAGATTTTGAACTGACACAAAAATATTTAGATACAACAATAGATTGTCTACCCGATTTAATCTGGTATAAAGATGTGAAAGGTGCTCACCTAAAAGTAAATCAAAGCTTTTGTAATACAGTAGGCAAAACAAAAGAAGATATAACGGGCCGTGGACATTACTATATTTGGGGACTTGAACCTGAAGAATATGAAAAAGGCGAATATGTCTGTTTGGAAACGGAAGAAATTGTTTTAAAAGAGAAGGAAACATTTCTTTTTGATGAAAAAGTTAAATGCAACAATGAAATGCGTCAATTCAAAACATATAAATCCCCTATATTGGATGATTTAGGCGAAGCTATAGGAACGGTTGGAATCGCTCGTGATGTTACTGATTTAAAAAATATCCAAATTGAATTGGATATTTTAATTCAAAACATTCCATTTGCTATTTTAATTACAGATAAATATCGTACTATTCTTAATGCAAACAATAGATATTTAGATATATTTTCTCTTAAAAAGTCCGATTTAATTGGTGAAACTTTAAATTCTTTTCAAAGGAAATACGCTGAGATAGCCAAAATAAACAATTGGTGCTTTCATAAAACTAAAAGAGGCCTGTATTTACATGGAGACCATAAAATCTTTAGAATTCAAAAAGAAAAATTACTTGATGTTTTTGGTGAAATTTCTGGATACATATATATGCATATTGATGTTACTTTTGAAGATAATTATGAGAATAAGCTTATAAGGGCTGCAAATACTGACTATCTGACAAAACTAAACAACAGACGAGGATTGGCCAATTTTCTCAGGCAATACCCTTGTCTGAGTCAAACAGCATTTATGCTTATCGATCTTGATGATTTTAAGCATATTAATGATCAGTACGGACATGCTGAAGGTGATCAGATTTTAGTTGATTTTTCAAATATTCTTCTAAGCATATTCCCAGGAAATAATATTTTCCGCTTAGGTGGAGATGAATTTCTGATTATTCTTATCGATGTTGCAGATCAAGGTATTATAAAAGCCTATGCCCAGACAATAATAGATGAATTTAAAACAAAAATATGCGGTTCTACTATACTTCAGGATGCATCTGTTAGTATAGGAATCGTAATTAATACAAATGATAAATTAAATTTTAATGATTTATTTAAAAGGGCAGATGTGGCTTTATATGAGTCAAAACATTTAGGTAAAAGCCGATATTCTTTTTGGGATAGTTCCAACATTTAAGAAATCCAATAGGAGGTAGGAAATTAATTTTCCTGCCTCCTATTTTCGTTGTAGAAAAATTAATTTTATAAAATTCTAATTTTTGTTGCATAATATTTGTAAGTTGTTATAATAATTATATAATATAGTTTTAAATATTACATTACGTAATTATAATTATTATCATTTAATAAATTAAAGGAGAGTTAATATGTCTGTATACAAAAAATTTATGAATGCAAGAGATCCACTTAGCAGCTTTACTCATTTTATTGGAGCATGCCTAGCGGTATTTGCTACTTTATTTCTTATAGTAAAATGCTTATACGTTGAAGTGACTAGTGAAATAACCTTTGCCAGTGTTATCTTCGGATTATCTATGATTGCACTTTACAGTACCAGTTCCATCTATCATTTTGTAAAAGTTCCATCTGATATTCTTGTACGTATAAGGAAATTAGATCATTCTATGATATATGTTTTAATTGCCGGTACCTATACCCCTTTGGTTATCGGTTTTATGGAGCCGAAACGTGCGATTATTTTTATGTCAGCTATCTGGGGTGTTGCACTTCTAGGAATAATAATCAAAGTATGCTGGTTGAATGCTCCTAGATGGCTATATACGTCTCTTTATCTTTTAATGGGCTGGGCCATTATTTTTGATTTTAATTTTCTTAAACAAATTCCAATTGGCGCAATTGTGCTAATTGCTTTTGGCGGAATCATGTATTCTATTGGTGCAGGCTTCTACATTGCAAAGAAACCTAATTTCAGCAGTATATTTGGTTTCCATGAAATATTCCATATCTTCGTTATACTAGGAACTGTATTTCAATTTAGCGCAATATACGTATATACTATTTAAATGTAATAAAAAGAAAAATTAAAAATCTAAAGTTAAAAGTTAAAGTTTAAAGCTACCGAATCTAAGATTTTTACTCAACATTTCGGTAGCTTTTTGTTTCATTTCTTACTAGTTATAACACTTTTCCATACTTTATTTTAATTATCCTACCATATTTATAAGTCTTCTTAGGAAATGGGGTAGCTTTTGTCAAAAATGCTACCATAAATGATAGATTTTCGAAAATTTGAGAGCAACAAGCGATGCATTAGATTATACAGTAAGTAAAATCTTTCCACTTGAAATCTTACAGCTGAAACCTCACAAACAAAAGCTTACAAAGAATACTCATACTGACCATCAGCCTTAACCTTATAATAATCGGCAAATGACGTCTTGAATATATCTTTCTCACCCTCCAAAGTAATCTGATTCTTAATTAAATACTGGTAAGTTCCCGCATAATCTATATTTCCCTGAAGGAGAATGCTGTCAAGTCTGTTTTCTCTTATAATGGCTTTTTTATAGCATTTGCTGTCTTCCCGAATAAACACTTCATCCCCTTCCTGAATCTGTCCTCTTCCCAGTGAAAGTGTTACCAGTCCAAAGAAGTTAATGGTATTTTTCATTGCATAAGTATCTTCGTAAGCATTTCTTCCGCCACACATATTCTCCGCCGCTAGCTTCCCCTGCTTCATGGCATTTGGCCATATTCCTGACATTCCTGCCACATCTCCTGCTGCATATATATCCCTTACGCTGGTTTCCATATATTCATTAACTTTTATATTACGTTCCGCCTCCATGCCAGATTCTACTACACATGCAATGGCTGGCCGTACCCCCGCTGCCACTATAACTACATCACAATCTAGTGTAGTTTTATCATCTAAAATAAGCTGGCAAACATTGTTCTGCTTATCTAAAACTGTTTCTGATGCTTTTCTTCCAAGGATAAACCGACATCCAGCATGTTCAAACAGTTTTTTATATGCATCACCTGCGGTTTCATCCAGCTGTATGGGAAGAATTCTTTCTGCCATTTCAACAACCGTTACATCCATTTTTTTCTCCAGTAAGGCATATGCTGCATCCATTCCTACAAGACCTGAACCAACGATTACAGCCTTTCCCTGCGGTCTGACGTATTTTACTATCTCCTGTGCATCACTTAAGTTCCTCAATCCAAAAACATTATTAGCGGTTCTAAAGTCACCTACAGGAGGCATAAAACTATCTGCCCCTGAGGCAATCAAAAGCTTATCATAACAGATAAGCTGATTATCTGATAATATAACATTTTTCCTATCCGGTATAATGGAGTTAACTTCTACGCCCTTTATCCATGTAATCCTGTTTTTCTCAAAGAAATCCTGTGGTACAAAATTAAGGGTATTTTCATTTCTTTCACCGCTTAAATATTTATGAAGCATACATCTTGAATGTACATATTCATCTTTAGAAATCACTACAATTTCTGCAGTATTATCTAATTCCCTGAGAGTTTTAGCAGCAGTTATGCCTGCAGCCCCCGCTCCTATTATTACATGTCTCATGCCTGCACCTCCTCAACCCAGATTGCCTTTTGGGGACAGTTTTTCACACAGTTTGGTTCTCCGCCTTCCCCCATGCAGAAATCGCACTTTATAACCTTAGTACGGGTCAGTGTATCTGGTTTTAAAACTCCGTATGGGCAGTTTATAACGCACATAAAACATGAACCACATTGTTTCTCATCATACGATACAATTCCGGTAACAGGGTCTTTAATTAAAGCGCCGCTCATACATGACATGGCACATTCTGGCAAATCACAGTGTCTGCAGAAAATTGGATAATAAACACCTTTTCCATCCCCTATAATGTGATTGCATGATTCATTTTTAGGGTCTGTCAGATCTAAATCGTAAACAGTTCCAGGGAACTCTCTATGTGCCTGCATACAGGCAGCAGTGCAGTTCTTGCATCCGTCACATTTGGTATAATCAATCATAATTCTTTTCATATTTCCGCCCCCTCTATATGTTTAAAGCTGAGCGTTTTTCCATAATGATTTTTTCTAAAATATCTGCAGTCTCTTTAGCGTCAGGATTAATTATAACCTGTCCTCCTGTTAACTGCTTCATATCTTCTGTCAAAATCTTAACCGCAACTTTGCTTCCTGTAATAAATGGAGGCAGACCTAAGTGTAATGGCAGACCAAGTGCCAAACCAAATGCTCCATCTGCTAATGCTTGCTCTTCAAGCCACTGAGCTGCGGAAAGAACAAGTGGAAGTTGTGGTAAATCTACCCCCAGTTCTTCTGCTATTTCTGTGGCAACAATTTCAAGACGGCCTATGGCAAGACATGGGCCAAAGTTTAATACCGGTGGAATCCCTAATTTTTCACACACTGCTCTTAGCTTTGGTCCAGCAAGTTTTGCTGCATCTGGGGTCATTAACCCGCAGTTTTCAATACCTCCTGAAGAACATCCTGCAGTAAGTACAAGAATATCCTTAGCAATTAGTTCTTTTGTAAGTTCAACACTAAGAACATCATGACCACCAGCAGTCAGATTAGAACAGCCTACTACACCAGCAAGGCCTTTTATTTCTCCTGCTAGAATCAAATCGATTAAAGGCTTCCATCTTCCACCTAAAAATTCTTTCAAAGATACTTCACTTACACCAGTAAGTGTGTTGTCGTTTCCGTGCTCCGGCATTAAGTTAAGGGGTACATCCTTGCGAATTGTATTATATGCTCCCACCAGCATATCTATCAGAGGCTTCCATTCTCCATTTGCCTGAGACAAATCGATATTCACCTTTCCACGTCTTGCTGAATAAGCCTCTACTATCTTATTTATAATTTCATTACTTTGTTGTTCTCTTTTAGCGAAATCAAATTCCATTAGTTCTGCATTTGACTTCTTTGCAACACTATCTAAACAAATCTGCTTAATCTTTAACTCTTCACAGATTGGTTCAATGCCAGGAAGTGTACAGTTAAATTCAGACAAAACAGCATCGATTGCACCAGTGGCAAGTATAGCTTCGCTTGTATAATTATTTCCGGCATGTCCTTTAAAAACCTCAGTATAATGACTCCCTCTAAGCTGTAAATCCTGTTCCACACAAGTACAGCCTACAAGTCTGAAGCCTTTTGCCCCTGCTGCCTTTGCTTTTTCTACTGATTCAGGCTGAATCAGTCTTTCCTGCAAATCTACAAACATGGAATGCTGATGACCTGTAATCATAATATTGATATATTCAGGATCAATAACCCGAAGCCCTACAGGTGCGGTTCTCAGTTCGGGTTCTCCTAAAAGAACATCGTTTAACAAATTGGTTAAAGTTAAGCCATAAATACCTGTAGAAATGCCCAGCCTTAAACAATCAACAAGCATGTCCACGGGATCGGAATTTAAGTTAGTTGAACATTTTACAACTCCTTTAAATACTTCCGATTTTGCACCACCCGGAAGAATACCAAGCTCTTTCCATTTTTCAAATCTTGGCTTATAAGCAAGTTTTTCAACCAATTCCATTTTTACATATTCTGGTTTATATAAATCACTTATTACTGCATCTGCTACTTTTTCTGCTTTTTCATATGCATCTCCTGAAGTAATACCAAAAATATTACAAAGACGTTCAAGTGCCCGCAAGCCTTTAATCTTGCCCTTTGTTTTTGCTGTATTTTTAAGATTTAATGCGGTATTCTCTACTATATGTATATAACAGCCTGAACCTGAAGCTACAGCTCTCAAAAAATTTCGCGTTACAATCGTATCAGCATTTGCACCACAAATTCCCCGAGGTGCATCTGGTGTTATACGACATGGCCCATTTGAACAGAGCCTGCAACAGACTCCCTGAAGTCCAAAGTTGCACTTTGTACTTTGTGAAGCCACTCTGTGATGAGAAGTTTCCATGGGTAATTTAGCTATAAACTCCTCCAATGGTTTATCTGCACTTTTACAAGTATTACATCCAAAACAATTATTCATAAACGTCCTCCAACTCTTTAGCATTTTAATAAAATTACATGAAAAATATATACCACAAAATCTCATTATGTACCATCTTTTATTTTAATTATATAGTAATACATTTTATCATGTTTTTAAGTAGCAAATAAATCTTGTTTGTAATAATATATTATATCAAATTTAATAAAAGGGGGTTTTTGAATGAAACCGGTTAAAAGGCTTCAAGATTCTTGTATTCCATCGAGCCAAATAAATTTGATATTTGAATCAAGAATGATTTGGAGAGATTTGGCTAATTGGATTAGATCCTATTTAGTAAGTGCATATGCTGGTTTTGGTGATATGGCACAAGTAGAAGAAAAAATTAAATCAGTTCTGATAAAAAATTATAATATTCTCAGTTTAGTATTTGGAGAAAAATATTCAGAACAATATTATAATCTGATATCTGATTTTATCAATATTTTAAGATCTATGGTTGATGCGCAAATAAATGGTGACACGAATGCAGTAAATGAATATACAAAGCAGTTGTATGAAAATGCAGATCGGAGAGCTGCTTTTGCAGCACAGGTTAATCCGTTTTGGCTGGAAAGTGAATGGAAAAACTATTTATACCAGTTTATTGATATGACCATAAATGAATCGAATACATTTTTAAATAAAGATTATACAAAAAACGTAGATATATATGATAGACTTTTAATTCTTACTTCAAAAATGGGTGATTTCTATTCGAAAGGATTGATTGATTATTTAACTTATTCAAAATAATTCATGTTATTATAATAAATTTAGGAGGTTAGAACTTTTCTTTTAATCTCTTGAAACTAATTGTACAAGCTAGCATTTTTCTACACAATACATTTTTATTTTTGGTTCTTGTTTCCTAATTTGTGTGATAAATTCATATTTTTTTTGGTTTTTTTTACAAATTGCTTTTTTCCTACATAAATCTATTGAAATTATCTCATTTTATGTTATCTTATATACTGATATATTATATAAAGAAGGGTTGTGACAATTTAGTTGGAAAAAATCAAATTACACGGATTCAATAATCTGACAAAAACTTTAAGCTTCAATTTATACGATGTGAGCTATACCAAAACGGTATGTGACAGAAAAGCTTATATTGAATATATAGATGAAGAATACAATGCACCCAAACTTACAGGTATACTTGAAAATGTTACACAGATAATCGGTGCAAACATTTTAAATATTGCTGTACAGGACTATGATCCTCAGGGTGCCAGTGTTACTATTTTAATTTGTGAGGAAAGTGAACCTCCTGCTCATCATCCATATAACCTTAACCCTTCAGTGGTTGGACATTTGGACAAGAGTCACATAACGGTTCATACTTATCCCGAATATCATCCGGATAACGGAGTTTGTACCTTCAGAGCAGATATTGACGTATCTACCTGCGGTGAGATTTCCCCACTGATGGCTTTAAATTATTTAATTGACAGCTTTGACGCTGATATTATGACGATAGATTATAAAGTTAGGGGCTTTACACGTGATATAAAAGGTAATAAATTATTCATTGATCACGATATCACCTCTATTCAAAATTATATTGAACAAGAGTTTTTAAATGTTTATCAAATGATAGACGTTAATGTTTATCAGGAAAATACTTTCCATACAAAATGTAAGGTAAGGAATTTCCAGCTTGATGACTACTTATTCAATTTATGTGAAAAAGATTTAAATGAAAAAGATTTAAAAAAGATTACGAATAGATTAAGAAATGAAATTGATGAAATCTTCTATGGAAGAAATTTACCTACACTATATTAATTAGCTGTACAAAATTTAAAGGAGATATACTATTATGATGCATGAAATGGCAGACCTATGGTTCAATGAACACCACGTTATAAACTCAGTAAAATTAGGATTGAATATACAAGAAATTCTTCATACGGAAATCACACCTTTTCAAAAGCTTGAAATGTATAAAAATGATACTTTTGGAGTATTTATGACTTTAGACGGTTTTATTCAGGTTACTGAAAAAGATGAATTTGTATACCATGATATGATTTGCCACCCTGCTCTTGCAGTAAATCCAAACATCAAAAAAGTGTTAATTATTGGTGGTGGAGATGGGGGTACTGCCCGAGAAATAGCCAGATACCCACACATTGAAACGATTGATATGGTTGAAATCGATGGCGCTGTCGTTGAAGCTTGTAAAAAATATATGCCTTCTCTGGCTTCTGTTTACTCTAATGAACCAAGATTAAACCTTATAATTGGTGATGGCCTTAAATTTGTGGAAGAATCAGCAGATAAAACTTACGATTTAATTTTAGTTGACTCTACAGATCCCGCTGGTCCTGGAGAAGGTTTATTTACTATTAAATTTTATGAAAACTGTTATCGAGCACTAAAAGAAGATGGTATATTAATAAACCAGCACGAATGTGCATTCCATGCGCTTGACGCAGAACAGATGCAAAAGGCTCATAGCAAAATAAAGAAGGTGTTCCCTATTGCTAAGGTATATGGTTTTAACATTCCAACCTATGCAACAGGATACTGGTACTTCGGATTTGCTTCAAAAAAATATGATCCAATTTCAGATTTAAAAGCTGAAGAATGGGAAAAATTCGGTTTAAAGACTAAATACTATAATACGGAGCTCCATACTGGTGCTTTTGCTCTTCCAAATTATGTTAAGGAAGTTTTAGCCAAAGCCTAGACAAGACAACAAACATATGTTAAGATAACGGGGTTGTTTATATAAGCAGCCTCGTTTTAACTATAAAAACTAAATAGGACAGTTCGTAACCATCCTGTCGTTAAATAAAACTAGGACCTGCCTGCTTGGATTTAAGCAGGATTATTTGTGGTGCTATAGGCGCCATTTTTATTTTGTGTTCTTTTTTTGATTGCGTTTGGATATGGCTTCCTATATAAACTGAAAGGAAATTTTATGTCAGACGAAAATCATCTTATCCGATATTCTGTCATTACCGAAAAAAATCCCAGAGAAATAGTGCTTCTTCGGGGGAATGGCTGTAAATGGCGTCGATGCAAGTTTTGTGATTATCATCTGGATTTTAATTTAAATCCCCAATTAAACTATGAACTAAATGCAAAAGTTTTAGAATATGTTACTGGCCGTTTCAAACACCTTGAAGTGATTAATTCGGGAAGTTTTTCCGACTTAGATCAAAATACTATGAATCTTATAAAGGAGATCTGCGTAAAAAAGGAAATTACGCACCTTTATTTTGAATGTCATTGGAATGACAGGCATTATATTCAGGGTGCAAAAAAGGAATTGAATGATTTAGGTATCACACTGAAAATAAAAGGCGGTGTAGAAACCTTTGATATGAAATACAGAGAATCCGTATTTTGTAAGGGTATTGATACTGAAAGTCCCGAAGAAATGGCCAAATATTATGACCAGGTGTGTCTCTTATTTGGTGTTACCGGTCAGACGCAGTTATCTATGGAGAATGACCTTGAAACAGGTTTAAAATATTTTAATCGCGTTTGTGTAAACATAATGGTAAACAACAGTACACAAATCAAACCAGACAAGCAGGTTATTTCAATTTTTACAGATAAAATTTATCCAAAATACAAAAAGAATTCCAGAGTTGATATTCTATTAAATAATACCGATTTTGGTGTGGGAGGAAAAAATGAGTAATGAACTTTTATTAATAATCAATATAATAGTATTATATTCAGGAGTACTTATATGGTATAAGCTTTTTGGCAGCAGCGGTCTTCTTTGCTGGACGGTATTTGCAACTATCGCTGCAAACATAGAAGTACTTATCTTAGTTGATGCCTTTGGGATAGAACAGACCCTTGGTAACATTATGTTTGCAACTACCTTTATTGTTACGGATATTCTCAGTGAAACAGAGGGAAAACAAAAGGCACAAAAAGCTGTAAACATTGGTATCCTTACATCTATATCATTTATAGTAGTGACCCAGCTATGGCTTCAATATACGCCTTCAGTCAATGATTGGGCATTTCCAAGTATTCAGGTAATTTTTTCAAATACACCAAGACTTATGCTTGTAAGCTTAGTAGTATATGTAATAGCACAGAATTTTGATGTCTGGGCTTACCACAAAATCTGGGAAATTACCAACAAAATGTGCAGCGACAAAAACAAATATTTATGGCTTAGAAATAATGGTTCAACCATGCTTTCACAACTTCTGAATACTGCCCTATTCTCTTTTGGAGCTTTCTGGGGAAAGTATCCAATAGACACTTTAATTAGTATAGTATTGTCTAGTTATATTATATTTTTAATAACCTCTTTAGCTGACACTCCTATTATATATGCTGCTCGTAAAATCAACCATAGTATAAAAAGCAAATAATATAACAGATAAACTGAACCCAGCTTTTAGAATAGTAATCCTGCAAAGGCAGCCAACAAACCTAGGATTGTAGAAAGCATATAATAAACTAAAAAAGTAAATATTTTTTTAGTTTTAATAAGCAATACAGCTTCATAATTGAATGTTGAAAATGTTGTAAATCCCCCTAAAATGCCAGTACCAAGTAATAATCTCCATATAGAACTGGAATGTAGTCCGATTAAAAGACCTAAAAGAAAAGACCCTGTTATATTAATTATAAAGGTAGCAAAAGGAAAGCTTGTATTAAGATATTTCTTATTTAAATCAGATAATGCAGATCTTAAAAAAGCCCCTATACCTCCACCAATTCCTACTAAAATAATATTTAAAAACATTTACCGCTCCTTGTACTTTGACTTTCTTTTTTTGCTTTGTAATACTTAAGGAATTTATCACATACTATAACACTTAATACCGCCAGAACTAATCCACCAATTAAGTTACCTAATGAATAGCAAGCTGCTGTTACTACTTCTCCATCTAAAATTAGTTGAACAGTATCTGTAGTGAACGAAGAAAAAGTTGTAAAAGCACCTATAAATCCAGTTCCTATTCCTGTGACCAAATCAGCAGGAATAGGTGATATCTCTCTTAGTAAAATAAAAACTATAGGTAATAAAAAAGAGCCTAATAAATTCGCAGCTAAAATACCATACGGTATATCCATAGTTGCTGGCATAAGCATCCCTATTAAATACCGGCATGCAGCTCCCAGCATCCCCATTATTGAAATAATTATATATTTTTTTGCATTCATATCCGACACTTCCTAAAACTCTATTTATTTATGTATACTTGTACTACGGAAGTCACCTTCTTTCATACAGCACTTTTTGTTATTATAACATAAGTAAAAGAATATAAAAACAGCAATGACCTATCTACGTATAACATGTAGAAGCCATTGCTGATATATTAGACCTATTTTTATTTAATAACGTTTTCTTGTCTCTTTATTTTGTGAGTAGTTGTTTTTACAAACTCAGCATCTCTTATAACAATATGTCTTACTCTCTTATAATTTGGTAAGGTTTGATTTAAATCTGCAATTTTGCTTTTTAAAAGTTTATAAACTTCATCCTGCTCATCAGCACATCCAAATTCATCATTTATCGTATCATATGCTGGTCTTATCTGAACACTGACAGTCGTTTCGCCAGTTTCTTCATTTTCTGTGCCATATACCATACATTCTTCAATATAAGGAATTTTATTTAAATATTCTTCTATTTCCTCAGGATAAATATTCTTACCAGTCTTAGTTACGATTACATTCTTCTTTCTTCCGCTTAAGTATAGACAGCCATTCTCATCTACAAAACCTAAATCTCCTGTGTGGAACCAGCCATCTTTTAAAACCTCTGCAGTCTTTTCCGGCATATTATAATAACCAAGCATAACATTTGGCCCTTTGAAAATAATTTCTCCAATGCCATCTTCATTTTGGTTTATAATCTGTAATTGCCCACTTGGAACTACTTGTCCTACTGATCCTGCTTTTGAGTATCTGTCAGTAAAATCTGGCGTTCCTGAAACCAAAGGAGCTGTTTCCGTAAGTCCATATCCCATAACCATATCGATACCCAAATCCTGGAACCCGCGCACAACATTAGGACTTATAGCAGCTGCTCCAGTTACAAGCATTCTTAATTTGCCACCAAAGTTTGAATAAACTGAGCTGAAAATCTTTCTCCGTGCATCTATTCCTACCTTCTTTAATGTCTTATTAAGTTTAATGGCCATTTTCAAGGCCTTTGTCATATCCGACTTTTCTGCTTGTTTCCAAATCTTATTGTACATAGATTCAAAAATAAGCGGAACACCTACGAGCATGGTTGCCTGTGCTTCTGCAAGATTCTTAACGACATATTTCAAGCCTTCATAGAAAGCAACTGAGCCTCCTTGAAACAGTACAACCATGATACATACTGTGGATTCAAATGTATGATGTATAGGTAAAATGGATAAAGCACGGTCATCTTCTTTAAGTTTTACAATTCTGCTAATATCCTGAACATTGCTGACAATGTTTTTATGGCAAAGCATTACAGCCTTTGGGACATCTGTTGTTCCTGAAGTAAATAAAAGCATTCTTACTTCCATAGGATCAATGACTATATCTACATAACGCCTATCCCCTTTGCCTAGCATTTTTCTGCCTTCTTCAATTAGATTTTCCCAGGTGTTTTCATGACTACGCTGGTCTTTTTGTGAATAAATTTCCATCTGAAATTTATGTGGAATATCTACATCCTTAAATGTACTTTTATAAGCAGAAGTATAAAATATAGCTTTGCAATTTGCAGTAGTCAGTAAATTAATAATTTCTTCCTTACTTAACTCTTTATCTAATGGAACTACTTTGCCAACCCCATTTACAATAGCAAAATAAGAAACCATCCATGCATAACAATTTTCACCAATAACTGCAATATTTTCTCCTTCAAGTCCCAAATCAATTAATTTAGTTCCTAAAGCATCAACGTCATCTTTTAAAGTAATGTAGTTTATTTCTTTATAATCTCCACCCTTTTCTTCTTTATATAAAAACGCTGGTTTTTTACCAAATAATTCTTTACTAGTACTCAACATTTCTTTAAGAGTATCTATTTCTCTAACCTTATATAGTTTACTTTTATATATATTTTCATATATCATCCAAGGTCCTCCAATTGTTATTCTCTTAACTAAATTTTTATGATATAATATTAGTATATCACAGATATAGTGTAAAATCGATATTTTTTCAATATCACATGATATAATTTTCATAATCATATTACACTATATTTAAGGAAAAAGAAAGGAATTTTTTTATTATGAGTACACATATTAATGCTGCTTCAAAAGGCGACATTGCTGAATCAATATTACTACCTGGTGATCCATTAAGAGCAAAATTCATTGCAGAAAACTTTTTAGAAAGTCCAAAGTTATACAATGAAATTCGAGGCATGTATGGCTATACAGGAACTTATAAGGGTGTTCCCGTTTCTGTTCAAGGTACTGGTATGGGTATGCCTTCCATGGGTATTTACTCATGGGAATTAATCACTGAATACGGCGTGCAGAATCTGATTCGAATTGGTACAGCTGGTTCGTTCCATGAAGATGTTAAAATTGGTGATGTAGTTCTTGGTATTGCTGCTTCAACAGATTCAAATTATGTTCATGCTTTCGACGTTCCTGGAAACTATGCACCTACTGCAAGCTGGGAATTACTTTTAAAAGCTCATGAAGCGAATAAAGATTTAGGTGTTTCTCTTAAAGCTGGAAATATTGTTTCCTGCGACGTATTCTATGAATTCGGAGACTGGTGGAAAAAATGGGCAAAGATGGATGTCCTTGCTGTAGAAATGGAAGCTGCTGCACTGTACATGAATGCTGCTTATAACAAAGTAAATGCGCTTGCTATGGTAACAATCAGTGACCACTTCATAACAGGTGAACATTCAACCAGTGAAGAAAGACAACACTCCTTCACAGATATGATGAATCTTGCATTAGAAATGTGTATTAAATAAATCTAAAAAAAAGACTGTTCTGAGTATGAACCGCTCCCCGTCAAGTAGACAACTGAATAAATATAAACTTTTTCATCCAG